>JAWUWF010000128.1:0-11760 GCA_034111985.1 Pseudophaeobacter sp. | reverse complement strand
GGCAAGTCTTGCGAGCAGACACGAAAAAGCCGCCCCCCTAAAGTGGGAGGCGGCTTTGATAGCGTTCAAACAGGCCATGTCAGTCACCCCGCCAAAGGATCACGCAGCTTTCATTGCCTCAACCCAGATCTGCAGCGACACCTCGGCGCTCACATAGGGGGCGAATTTACCCAGACCATAGGCAGAGCGCACCAGCGTTGTGGTGGCGTTGAAACCCGCCCAGGGCTTGCCCGCCATTGGGTGGTCACCAACCTGATTGAGGGTTGCGTCCAGCACGACAGATTTAGTCACGCCATTCAGCGACAGATCGCCGGTGATTTTGGCAGTCTTGTCGCCGGTCACTTCGATGCTGGTGGAGTTGAATGTGACCTGCTCATCGCCGGTCGCGCCAAAGAAATCCTTGGACATAAAGTGGTCAAACCGCGCTTCCCAGCCGGTGAACATCGAGTTCAGGGGCATCGAGACCGACACACTGGAATTAGCAGGCGCTTCCTGATCGAACATGATTTCGCCAGTGAAGCCTGAGAACATCCCCCAGGATGTGGAGAAACCGAGGTGGTTATAGTCGAACACCACCTGGCTGTGGCTGGAGTCCAAAACATATTTTACGGGTGCAGCCAGGGCCGCAGATGCGCTCAGACCGGCAAGTGCCGCAGCGAGAAGGATCTTTTTCATGAGGATAGGCTCCATTGGAGATGAGTAGGTTTCAGCTCGTCAAATTCGTGTGCTCTAAAACTGGGGTCAGACCGGCCAAAAGAAAAGTGATATTTTCCAACATCATCTGTTGAGAAAAGAACAAAGACCCTGTGCGATGGCGCAGAGCATTTGTTTTCCTTATGTCTTCTGCCTCTGCAGCCCAAAGACCTCACATTGATGTGATCACAGATTTCAGCTGATCCCAGGCTGTTGCATAGGTCAACTGCAAAAATCTGTCGCACCACGGCTCGGCACTTTGATAGGTGGGTCAGAACAGCGATAAAGTGTCAGCCAAACAGTTGAATAGCGCCCTTCAACTGGTCTCGCAACTGCCTGCGGGCCGCGACACTGCCAAGTGGCACTTCGATCAGCAAACTGCCATCGCTCTCAAACAGCTGCACCGATCCGTTGCTCAAGCGCGCGCCGGCAATGGTGTCATAGCTGCGACGCAGAACGGTTTTAGGCCGTCCGTGAGTGTCACGGCGCAGAACCCGCAGCTCCCGTCGCACAGGGTCAAAACAAGCCTCTGGCTGATTGCGCGGCGTGCTCAGCGTTGCCAGCGCCGCCCCGAGTACAAAAAGCAGCACCGAGATCCCGACCTTCA
Organism: Pseudophaeobacter sp.; assembly: GCA_034111985.1. Classification (GTDB taxonomy): domain Bacteria; phylum Pseudomonadota; class Alphaproteobacteria; order Rhodobacterales; family Rhodobacteraceae; genus Pseudophaeobacter. The sequence continues at coordinate 10,460 of JAWUWF010000128.1, read as the reverse complement.
TCAGGTTTAGCTCTGGATCCAAATCGCCCCTGGAAAACAGCCAGAGCCCGCTGGCGCTGAGCATCATCGCCACCCCCAGCCCGCGCAGCAAAACTGCGCGAAGCCGCCAGTTCGCCTCAAAACGCAACACCAAAGGCATTGTCGTCAAGAGACCGCTGTTGGTAAGCGGACTGCCGTCAAATCTGCTTTGGCGCTGCCTTGCAGAGGCCAGGGAGGCTGCACTGGATACGTTCATCATCTGCCTCACTCCTTACCTTACTGTGCCTGCCAGCACCTTACTGTGACTGCCAGCTGTTTATCGAGCGGCCTGTGATCTGCCTTCCAGTGACCGGTGATAAGCTTGACGCCACGCGATTAACCCTTTGTTTACCATGTTTGACTGCATGAATCATGAATGCGGCAACAGTGGGGCTGTAGTCGGAAAACCATTCAAATTCCGCCTTTTGCTTTCCAATCCCCTGCCATAGAATTTCACCTGTTCTTGACCATTCGTTTATGCGCGCTGACACAGCCTTAGGCCCAACCGCAGCGCCGACCGGCATTTCACCTTGCTCTTTACGCAAAAGCCGATATATGGGGCATTCCTTCCGCGACACATCAGATCCGCGCAGACTCTCGTGACAGGGCAGCGGAAGGCTCAACCGCCCCGTCTATGAAATGCGCCTTGACAAAAACTGGAGTTCGCATGCCCCTCTATGAGCATGTTATGATTGCGCGTCAGGACCTGTCCAACTCGCAAGCTGAAGGCCTGATCGAACATTTTGGTGCCGTATTGGCTGACAACGAAGGTAAACTCGTTGACAGTGAATACTGGGGCGTCAAAACGATGGCCTATAAGATCAACAAAAACCGCAAGGGCCACTACGCCTTCCTGCGCACCGATGCACCTGCAGCGGCTGTTCAGGAAATGGAACGCCTGATGCGCCTGCATGATGACGTGATGCGCGTTCTGACCATCAAGGTCGACGAGCACGCCGAAGGACCCTCGGTCCAGATGCAGAAACGTGACGAACGCGACACCCGTCGCGAGCGTCGTTGATCTAGCTTGAGAAAAGGACGCTAACCCATGGCAGCCAAACCATTTTTCCGCCGTCGCAAAGTGTGCCCCTTCTCGGGCGACAACGCGCCGAAGATCGATTACAAAGACACACGTCTTCTGCAGCGCTATGTTTCTGAGCGCGGCAAAATCGTTCCCTCGCGTATCACCGCCGTTTCGGCAAAGAAGCAGCGTGAACTGGCCCGTGCTATCAAGCGCGCCCGCTTCCTCGCCCTGCTGCCCTATGCTGTTAAGTAAGGAGACCTCACATGAAAGTTATCCTTCTTGAACGTGTAGCCAAACTGGGCCAGATGGGCGACGTCGTTGACGTTAAGTCCGGATATGCCCGCAACTTCCTGCTGCCCCAGGCGAAAGCCAAGGTCGCATCGGAAGCTAACCTGGCCGCATTTGAAGTCCAGAAAGCGCAGCTGGAAGCACGCAATCTGGAAACCAAAGCAGAAGCCGCCGCTTTGGCTGAAAAGCTGGACGGTCAGCAGTTTGTCGTGATTCGGTCCGCTTCGGATTCGGGTTCGCTCTACGGTTCCGTCACACCTCGTGACGCCGCAGACGCAGCAACAGCTGATGGCTTCTCGGTAGACAAGAAACAGGTTGTCCTGATCGATCCGATCAAAGACCTGGGTCTGCACACCGTTTTGGTCAAACTGCACCCCGAAGTCGAAGCTCAGATCAAACTGAACGTTGCACGTTCGGCAGAAGAAGCTGAACTTCAGGCAACCGGGAAATCCATTCAGGAGCTCGCAGCCGAAGAGGAAGCTGCTGCTGAATTCGAAATCTCCGAACTGTTTGACGATCTGGGCGCTGCTGCATCCGATGACGACGACGAGGGCGATGCCCCCGTTTCCGCTGAAGAAGATGCGCCAACCGCCTGATCCCAACTGATCAGATATCTCATTGAAAAGGCCGCCTTATAAAGGGCGGCCTTTTTTCGTTTCAGGTGTCGGGCTGAGCTGTCAGCCACAGCCAATGGATTCGATTTGCATCACCGCTCTGGCAGAACCTTACGCGCCGCACTATCCTGTGGCTGCGTGAACAGTAACCTGTTTGAAAGGAATCTAAATATGGCGCAGAAACTCATTTTCGCGATTGCAGGAAGCTGTCTTTTGTTTTTGACAGCGGGCTGCGAAGAGACGGCTCCGCTGGAGTCACCATTACGGACAAGCGCTCCGCTTTCTGCGACTTATAATAGCGACGAAGCTCAGTGCCGTGCTGAGGCGCGCCGGATCGGTCAGGGTCATATCGGCAAAAACGCAGCTGCTGGCGGCGCAATTGGTGCCGTAGGGGGCGCAACTGAAAGTAAAGAAACCGCCTTGGCTGGCGCGCTTATCGGTGCGGCAATAGGGGCCGCTGTCGGCGACAGTGAGGTTAAGCAAGCGCAACGGAATTACCTGGTGCAGTGCATGCAGCAACGGGGTCATGCCGTTTCCGGATAGCCCTGCCAGCCTCCCAGACTTCACATAGCCTTCCTCCGGGCCGACCAACGACCTGGGGGAATACGCGTCGGCCTTAACGGCTCGGTGGAGACCCGCCGACGGGTGGGCGGCTCTCTGGCAGACCATGCATTGTGCAGATAGGTTTAACAGGCCGTTCTTCCAGCCTGTTTCATCAGTGTGAGTACCTCAATGCGTCGACGTCATCTTTTGCACCTCTTCCTCGTCCTGCCTCTCGCCTTATCTGGCTTGTCGGGCTTGTCTGGATGCAGCACAGCGGCAGAACACTCTCAAAAGGATATACAACCCTTTGATCCGCCGCTTTTTCCAAATGAGACGCCCAAGTTGCGTAAAACCATCAACCGCTGGAGCGATTACTACGATGTGCCGCGTCCCTTGGTACATCGTCTGGCTGTGCGTGAAAGTACCCATCGCCCCACGGCCGTAAACCGGCCCTATTATGGAATTTTGCAAATCCTGCCCGCAACCGCCCGCTCCATGGGCTTTGACGGCGCGCCACAAGACCTGCTGGATGCTGATACAAATCTTGAGTATTCGGTGAAATACCTCCGTGGCGCCTGGCTTTTGTCGGATGGGAGCTATGACACTGCAGTCAAACATTATTCCCGCGGCTATTGGTACGAGGCCAAGCGACGGGGCATGCTGAAAGAAACGGGTCTGGTGAACTAGGCGCTTTGGCGGCCCCTCATATTATTGCGCCCCCCTGTCATTTTGCTGTTATCCTTCCCGGGTAGTTCAACAGCAAATGACACTGGGAGTACACTCATGCCGCTCACCCTTGACCGCCGGTCTTTTCTTGCCGGGAGCGCCGGCCTCATTGCACTGCATCCGTTTTCGCTGCAGGCCGCCACCAATCAGGTGCATCTGCGGCTGATGGAAACCACCGATCTGCATGTGCATGTCTTTCCCTATGACTATTACGCCGACAAGCCCCGCGACACTGTTGGTCTTGCCCGCACCGCCTCGATCGTAAAAGAGATCCGCGCCGAGGCGACAAATGCGCTGCTGCTCGACAATGGTGACTTTTTGCAGGGCAATCCCATGGGAGACTACATTGCCTATGAGCGCGGCATGAAAGGCGGCGATCTGCACCCGGTCATTGCGGCGATGAATGCCATGGGCTTTGACGCGTCCACTTTGGGTAATCACGAATTCAACTATGGGCTAGAGTTCCTGATGAAATCCCTCGCAGGGGCGGATTTCCCTGTGGTCTGCGCCAATATCGCCAAGGAGACAGGTGCTACACCACGCGACGACAAGACCCTGTTGCCGCCCTATGTGCTGATGGAGCGCCAACTCACCGACGGGGCCGGGCAAAAACATGCCATCAAGATCGGCCTCATCGGCTTTGTGCCGCCACAGGTGATGAACTGGGATCGCCGCCACCTGGAAGGCAACGTTCAGGCCCGCGACATCCTGCAAACCGCCCGCGCCTATGTTCCTGAGATGAAAGAAAAAGGCGCTGATATCATCATCGCCCTGTCGCACTCTGGTATTGCCGAGGCCCGCGAAAGCGATGGTATGGAAAACGCCTCTCTTCCCCTGGCCGCGATCGAGGGCATTGATGCGATCATGACCGGCCACAGCCATCTGGTTTTCCCCTCATCGCGCTATGAAGGGATTGACGGGATCAACGCCAAGACCGGCACCCTGCACGGCAAACCTGCCACCATGGGGGGCTACTGGGGCAGCCACCTTGGCCTCATTGATCTGATGCTGGAGCGCGACGCAAGCGGCTGGCGTGTTGTGGGTCATGCCTCCGAAGCACGGCCAATTTCCAAACGCAATGAAGACCGTTCCATCACCGCATTGGTGCACAGCGATGCCGCTGTTCTGGCAGTCGCCACACAGGCGCATGAGGAAACACTTGGCTATATCCGTCGCGCGGTTGGCAAGACCGATGCCCCCCTGCACAGTTATTTTGCCCTGGTCGCGGATGATCCTTCCGTTCAGATCGTCTCGATCGCCCAAAGCTGGTACATCGCCCAGATGATGAAGGGCACCGAATACGAAGGCCTGCCGATCCTGTCTGCTGCGGCTCCGTTCAAGGCTGGCGGCCGCGGAGGTCCTGAGTATTTCACCGATGTGCCCAAGGGCGATGTGGCGATCAAGAATGTGTCCGATCTTTACCTCTATCCCAATACGGCCCGTGCCGTGTTGATCACCGGCGCCGAGGTCAAAGACTGGCTCGAACGTTCTGCCGGGATCTTTAATCAGGTCGCGCCGGGCAAGGCAGATCAACTGCTGCTCAACCCAGCCTTCCCAAGCTATAATTTTGATGTGATGGATGGCGTGAGCTATCAGATCGACCTCAGCCAACCCTCAAAATTCAGTGCCAAGGGCGAGCTTGAAAACCCTGAGGCCAGCCGCATTGTCGATCTGCGGTTCAACGGAGCGCCGATTGACCCGAAAGCCAAGTTTATCGTGGCCACCAACAATTATCGCGCCTCTGGTGGCGGCGATTTTCCAGGTGCCAAGGGGGATACTGTGGTCTTTGAAGGGCCGGACACCAACCGCGATGTCATTGTGCGCTATATCGTTGAAAAGGGCACCATTAGCCCCCGCGCCGATGCCAACTGGAGCTTTGCTCCCTTGCCGGACACAAGCGTTCTGTTCGACACTGGCCCCAAGGCAAGCGACTACACCAAGGATGTCCAGGGCGTCAGCATCACCCCCGCAGGCGACGGCCCGAATGGGTTTGCCCGCTTCCGGATCCAGCTTTAAGTCTGACAAAACAAGACGGGCCCGAAAAACCTCCGGGCCCGTCTTGTTGAACTATACCGCTTGTTGAACTGTACCGCAGCCTTTTGCGTCTTTAGAAGTCTTCCCAGCCACGGGCATTATCGGTGCCAGTCGCGGCCATTGCCGGCCGCTCTTCCAATGAGCTGTCCCAGCCTTCTCCCATATCAAAATCTCCATGGGCACTGGGATCTTCATGGGCATCAGGCGCCTCAGCCCCGTCGGGCAAAGCCGCTGCAGAGTGGCTTTGCGTTTGGCCAGAGATCTCAAAATTACCCATCAGTTCGGTCAGTTTTCCGGCATCGGCCTTCAGCAACAGGCTTGCCGCTGTAGACTGCTCTACCATTGCAGCGTTTTGCTGGGTAACCTGATCTAGTTGCGACATACCCGAGTTGATCTCGTTCAGGCCTGTAGATTGCTCCGCCGCGCCTTCAGCAATGCCAGAGACCTGTTTGGAAATCTGACTGACCTGCATCACAATATTTTGCAGGGCATCCCCTGTCCGGCCTACCAGGTTCACCCCCCGCCCGACTTGTTTTGAGCTGTCATCGATCAGTGTTTTGATTTCCATCGCCGCGCCGGAAGAGCGCTGTGCCAGAGTGCGCACTTCACTCGCGACCACGGCAAAACCACGCCCCGCCTCTCCGGCACGTGCCGCTTCAACCCCGGCGTTCAAGGCCAAAAGGTTCGTCTGGAAGGCAATGTCATCAATCACCGAAGTAATCTGGGAGATACTGGCGGAAGATTGTTCGATCTCGGTCATAGCTGCCACGGCTTTTTGGACAACCTCTTCGCTGCTTTCGGCCTCAATCCGGGCCGTCTCCATGGTCGCTTCAACCGCCTTGGCGCCTTCGGCCGCAGATTTCACAGAGGCCGTCAGCTCATCCAGCGCTGCGGCCGTTTCCTCCAGCGTCGCTGCCGGGCTTTCGGTGCGATGCGAGAGATCCTCAGAGGCCTGACTGATCTCGACTGCCCCATTGGCGATACTGCCGGAGGTATCCACCACCTGCCCCACAATATCATGCAGGTTGCTGACAGTATTGTTGAAATCGCTTCGCAGCATCTCGTAGTCGTCTGGGAACGCTTCTTCGATCTGAACATGCAGATTACCCTGCGACAGCAACGACAGCTGGTTGCTCAACAGTTCCACCACGCGGTTAAGTTCGGCATCCCGGCCTTCTGCCTTTTTCTTTTCCTTTTCTTGCATGTCAACAAGCGCATCCCGGAACACCTCAAGTGCGCGCGCCATCTCGCCGACTTCGTCGCCGCGCTCTTGGCCCTGAATTTCGACAGCATTGTTGCCTTCGGCCAGGCCCTTCATTGACGCTGTGATCCGATTGACCGCCCGTGCCAGGCTAGAGCCAATGATCAGGGCAAAGGCACCGCCCAATATGATGGCAAGGCCAATTGCAGCCGGGATCATGGTGCGGGTCGCGGCAGCGGTCGCTTGGTTTTCCGCCTTGCGGGTCTGCACCAGGGCCAGTTCTTCCGCCCGGGCCGCGGCCATGATGGCAGAGAATTCTTCAAAATATTGCGCACCGCGCCCCTCGCGCACAGAGTCAGCCATGTCATCCATGGTTTTGGCATCGCCAATCTCGCGACGCATCTCCAGAATGGGCTCAACTGCCTGCTCGCGCCAATCCACCAGAATTTGTGAAATCTTGTTGAGGCGGTTCACCTGAAGCAGCCTGTCGCTCGACTTCTCAAGGAGACCTGCCATCAATGCGTCAAAGCCTTCGACACCTACGGTATAGGGTTCCAGAAAGGCCGGGTCACCTGCCAGAAGGAATCCGCGCATACCTGTTTCCATGCTGACAGCCAGCGTTAAAAGGCCCTGGGCATCACTGATCACCGAATGGGCCAGCTCGACGGCCTCTAGGGAGCTCAGAATATAGTCGGGACCACCGATCCCCGTCTTGACCAGTGTGCCAAAAACCTGGCGGCGATCCGTCAGAAGAACGACCTCATCTTCAATGAAGCTTTCGATCTCTGCGCGAAACGCATCAAAGTAGGCCTTGCCTTTGGCTTTTTTCACCTCTGCGGCCATGTCATTCATCGTGAGTGCATCGCCAATGTCACGGCGCAACTGAATAGCCCCTTCGGCGACATCGCTCTGCCAGGCCCGCAACGTGCCTTCTGCTTTGGTCAGCTGCTCTAACATGGCCGGCTGGTCAGAAACGGCTTCTCGCAGCGCAGTCAATGCAGCATAGGTCTCGCTGGATCCCGTCTGATAAGGCTCAAGATATTTCTCCTGCCCCGCCAAAAGATAGCCACGCAGGCCAGCCTCCATCGTCAGCGCAGACGCAATGATCTGGGTAAAGTCATCCAAAACGCTCTGCGTGGCGTCAACCTTATGCGAGGTCTCCTGCATCTTCTGCAGGTTTACGATCGTCAGAACCCCAACCCCGGCAATCAACAGAAGCGGAAACATCGCTGCCGATATGACTTTGGTTTTTGTTTTCAGATTGGCCAGCGAAAATCGCCGTCTCTTTTGCGTTACTGTAGCAGTCATGGTCAGGCCCTGTTGAATCTATTCAACCTCAGCTTGATCCATATATATTACGAACTCATTAGGAGGGAAATGAACGTAACAAGACAATGTAATAAGACAATGTAATAAAATGAAATTTAGAACGGATCGATCACAAAATGGGCCTAATAAAAATGGCCCCAGCCATCAAAACACAAAAAAAGACCGCCCGAAGGCGGCCTTTCAAAGCGTTAAACGAGAGCGCTTTACTCTTCTTCCAGAGCCTCAACGGCTTTTTGCAGGTCGTCTTTGGATACTTCCTTTTCTTCCACTGAAGCCTGCTCAAACAGGTGGTCGATGACCTTGTCTTCAAACAGAGGAGCACGCAGCTGCTGCTGCATCTGAGCGTTCTGCTGAATGAATTCAAAGAACTGACGTTCCTGACCAGGGTACTGACGCGCCTGCGCCATGATCGCCTGAGTCATTTCCGCGTCGGTCACTTCGACTTCAGCTTTCTGGCCGAGTTCTGCCAACAGCAGGCCAAGACGCACGCGGCGCTCAGCAAGCTTGGTGTGCTCTTCGGTTGTCTCGACCTCAGCGTGGTCATGACCTTCGACCTCTGGGTGATCCTCATGCCACAGCTGATGCGCGATCTGCTTGGCTTCGGCTTCGACCAGCGACGGTGGCAGGTCAAAGGAAACCAGCTCGTCCAGCTTGTCCAGAGTGGCACGTTTCATGACAGCGCGGGCAGCACCAGCATATTCGGCCTCCAGGCGCTCACGGATCTGAACCTTCAGAGCATCCAGGTCTTCGGCGCCGAATTTCTTTGCCATCTCGTCGTTGATCTCAGCCGCTTTGGGGGCTTTGACTTCTTTGATGGTGCAGGAGAACACAGCCTCTTTACCGGCAAGATGATCAGCCTGATACTCTTCGGGGAAAGTCACGGTGACGTCTTTTTCGTCGCCAGTCTTCACGCCAACCAACTGCTCTTCAAAGCCGGGGATGAAAGAGTTGGAGCCCAGAACCAGCGGGTAGTCGTCTGCCGCGCCGCCTTCAAAAGCCTCGCCGTCAACTTTGCCAAGGAAGTCGATGACAACCTGGTCGCCATCTTCAGCAGCAGAACCCTCGTCGCGGGCTTCAAATTCCTGGGCATTTTCAGCCAGGTTTTCCAGCGCTTCGGTGACGGCTTCTTCTTCGGCTTTCACAACCAATTTCTCAAGCGTCACACCGGAGAGGTCGACCTCAGGGATCGCAGGCAGCGCTTCGTAGGTCATGTTGACCTCTACGTCGTCGCCTTCTTTCCAGTCGTCGTTGGTCATCTTGACGTCGGGCTGCATCGCAGGACGGTCACCGCTGTCCTCGAAATGCGTGTTCATGGCGCCGTCGATGGCTTCCTGCATCGCTTCGCCAATCATGCGCTGACCAAACTGCTTTTTCAGCAGAGCCATAGGCACTTTGCCTTTGCGAAAGCCCTTCATTTCGATTTCTGGCTGCGATTCAACCAGCTTTTCATTGACCTTCGCGTCCAACTCGGCAGCAGTGACCGTGATGGCGTAGCCGCGTTTCAGACCTTCGTTCAGCGTCTCGGTGACCTGCATCCTATACCCCATAGAGATTCCGGGCGCGCACACAGGCGACGCCCTCAGACAATTTGAGGCCTTCTATTGTTACTGGCGGCGCGGTGCAAGAGCGATTGCCTGTTTCGTCCCCTCAAAGGTAAAAAACCCTTCGTTTTCTCGCTGAAACAACAAAAAAGCACGCCCCCAATATGGGGACGTGCTTCTCGTTTAGAAAACCCGAGGGAAAGCGTGTCTTCAGAACTTCCAGCGCGCGCCGGCCAGGATTACGTTCGCATCCTGGTAGGTGGTCGCCGATGTGTCGCTATAAGAGTAGTCACGGTAGGCCAGATAGGTTTCGACGTTGAAACGGTCGATTTTCTGAACCGCAGCAATACCCCAGGACTCTGATGCATCACCCGCAGAAACCAGATCGGAGCCGTCATAGTAGTCAACCGAGAAGGATGTTTTACCAGCAGCGATCAGATCAGCCGAATAGCCCAGTTTACCATAGGCATAGTTGCCCGAGATATCACGGTCGCCCGCAGCAAGCGTCATCGACAGGCCTGTGTCTTTGTGCAGCACAGAGACCGAGCCGGAAATATCGCGGCGGTCCTGACGACCGGTCTGTTCGGTCCAGGCAGCACCGATGCCCGCATCAAGCGCGAAGGCACCCATATCGTCGTTGCTGTAGCGCACGGCGACGTCATAGGTTTCGCGGTCATTGTTGGTGGCCAGAATGGCGGTACCGTAAGAGGCCGAGAAAGTGAACCCAGCAAAGTGGTTGCTGTCGTAGCGCACACGGCCAAGACGGCTACCGTCCAGATCGGTGAAGGCATCGCCAATAGACACGCCGCTCAAAGCGCCGCCAGACGTGCGGAACGCATAACCGCCGCCGATATCGGCCACGGATACCCCTGCCCCAAGGCCGGTGCCGGAGAAGTCAGCCCCGGTCACGCCGTCGGAGGCCATAGAGCCCTGACCAGCGGAGAAAGTGCCGTAGTTGGCAGTCTCAAACTGCAGGTCTACGTGACGGATATTGGTGCGACTCCAGCTCAGGCTGTCACCCGTTGTGGTCTGGTCGACACCATCAGAGGCGCGAAGACCAAAAGCAGTCTCAAAGTGGAACTTCAGCTTGTTTTCGCCAAAGGCCTGCTCGACCCAAAAGCGGATGCGCGAATTGGACGACG
>JAWUWF010000127.1:0-10456 GCA_034111985.1 Pseudophaeobacter sp. | reverse complement strand
CAGCGAGGCCTCGAAATTGGCCACGATTTTGGCCAAATCCGGTGCGATGCGCTGTTCTCTTACGCGGGGCGCACGCAGAACCCGGTGCCGCAACTCCTGCCCACACGGGTGGGAGGCTTTGGTGGGGTTGAGGGCTTTGCTGCTTTTCTGCGGGCCGAAGGCATCAGCCATGTGGTGGATGCCACCCATCCCTTTGCTGCCCAGATGAGCCGCAACGCACTTGAGGGCTGCATTGAGGCCAATGTGCCGCTCTGCGCCTTTGTGCGCCCGGCCTGGCAGGAAGCCGACGGCGACAGATGGATCTATGTTGATGATATCGCGGGCGCGGTTGCGGCACTGCCTGATACGCCAGCTCGCGTGTTTCTGGCCATCGGCAAACAGCCCCTTGCGGGCTTTGCCAGAAAACCCCAGCATCACTACCTGTTGCGGCTGGTCGATGCGCCCCAGGCGAAATTGCCGCTGCCCGACTGTGCGGTGGAAGTGGCGCGTGGGCCGTTTGATGTGGCGGGCGATCTCGACCTTCTGCAGCGCCATGGTATCACCCATGTGGTGGCCAAAAACGCCGGTGGCACAGGTGCCATTGCCAAACTTACCGCCGCGCGCCAGCTCGACCTGCCGGTGGTGATGATCGACAGACCAGAACTGCCAACCCGCTTGGTGCTGGACGATCTGGCCGAGGTTTTGGACTGGCTGTCTCATGAGACGCCTGATTCATCGCCTGAGACATAATCCGGAGCGCAGCCCGGTGCGCAGTCTGGCGCATAGCGCGGCGTGTAGACATGGCGGCCCACCCGGCGGGTGTCTTTGTTGCCGACGATGACCACGGTGCGCATATCCGCCATTTCAGGACTGGCCTCATTGAGGGTGACAGTGGTGATGGTCTCGCCGGGTTTAGAGACGTCGCGGGCAAAGGAAATCAGCGTGTCACCACCGCAGGCCTCGCGCAGGATTTCCAGCGCGCGGGTAAATTGATGCGGTCGTGATTTTGACCGCGGATTGTAAAACCCCATGGCAAAACCCGCCTCTCCGGCAAGGCGCAGGCGTTTTTCGATCAGGCTCCAGGGTTTCAGATTGTCGCTGAGGTTGATGGCAGCAAAATCATGCCCCATGGGGGCGCCAATCCGGGCTGAGGCCGCCAGCATCGCGGTGATGCCAGGCAGCACCTGAATATCCAGATTCAGCCAGTCTTTTGGTCCCAACTCCATGGCTTCGAACACAGCCGAAGCCATGGCAAAAACACCAGGGTCGCCAGAGGAGACCACCGCGACGCGCTTACCTGCTGCGGCCATCTCAAGCGCATGGGAGGCACGCTCTACCTCGACCCGGTTGTCTGTCGCATGCAGCGTCAGACCAGGGCGCTGCGGGATGCGTTTCACATAGGGAATATAGCCGACAATATCCGTGGCCTGGGCGAGGACATCCTGCACCTGGGCCGTCACCATGGTCTCATCCCCGGGGCCGAGGCCGACAATCTTCACCCAGCCGGTTGCCGTGTTCTTCGTCATGGTCTGCGCCCCTGTCCATGCACCAGAACGATCGAGAAATAGGGCACCTCGCCTGCAACCTCGGTGAGCTTTTGCACTGTTTGCCCCGGCATGGTGCCGCGTTCCACCAGCCAGGCGTCCTGCAGCCTGCCTGCACTCTCAAGGGCGCGGCGCAGTTTTGGCAGGTTGCGACCAATCTTCATCACCACCAGCGCGTCGGTGTCTTGGATGCGCCGGGTCAGCTCCTCCTCGCTAAGGGTGGCCATGGCCACCGTGAGCACATCATCGCCCCAGGTGATGGGATGACCCGAGGCGGTCCAGCAGCCGGACATGCCGGTGATGCCGGGGATGATCTCTTGTGCGACGCGGCCCTGCAGGCGGGTGTAGAGATGCATGTAGGAGCCGTAAAGAAAGGGATCCCCTTCGCAGAGGACCACCACGTCTTCGCTCTGGGAAATTTCAGCCAGCGTATCGGCCCAGCGGTCATAAAACGCAGCCAGGATGCGGTTGTATTCTGGATCAGAGAAATGGATCTCGGTGGTCACCGGGTATTCCATTGCGTGCTCAATGACGCCCTCAGGCAGCAGTCCGTCAACCAGCGTGCGGGCCTGGCCCTTGCGGCCTTCCTTGCGGAAATAGGCCACGTGTTTGGCGCCCTGCAGTACGCGCCAGGATTTGACGCTCATCAGCTCGGGATCCCCGGGGCCAAGGCCTGCGCAAATGACTTTGCCTTTTGCCGTGACCATTTTCACTCTTTCCAGCTGGCAAGGGCGTTGACGGCGGCCACGGTGATGGCCGAACCACCTAAGCGGCCTTTGACGATCATGGCGGGCACCGGCAGGTCCTGCATCAGTGCCTCTTTGGATTCCATCGCGCCGACAAAACCCACCGGGCAGCCGATGATGGCGGCGGGGCGGGGGCAGCTGGGATCTTTCAGCATGTTGAGCAGGTGAAACAGCGCGGTGGGGGCATTGCCGATGGCAACAACTGCGCCTGCGAGGTTGGGACGCCACAGCTCTAGTGCTGCGGCAGAACGGGTATTGCCCATCTCCTTGGCCATGTCGGGGACGCGCGCATCCCGCAGGGTGCAGATCACCTGATTGTTTGCGGCCAGACGCGGCCGGGTGATGCCTTCGCTCACCATATGCGCGTCGCACAGGATTGGGGCTCCTGCCGCCAGGGCGGCGCGGGCGGTTTTGGCCATGTCCGCAGAAAAGCGGATATGCTCTTCGAGGCCAACCATGCCAGCGGCATGGATCATACGCACGGCGACGCTTTCTTCATCCTTGCTGAAACGCGCAAGGTCAGCCTCGGCGCGGATAGTAGCAAAGCTCTCGGCATAGATCGCCGCGCCGTTGGTTTCATAGCTGTGGAGCATGTCAGCTGCCCTCTGTCAAAATTGCGGGTGCGGCGCGCAGGGCGCTGGCACTCAGGGTTTCTCTTATCGGCTGATCCGCGGCCTTGCCATGGTGGATCAGATCAAATGTGTCGCGGGCAGTGGCGGTGAGCACCATTGTGGCCGATCCGGGATGGGCGCAGCCCTTGGCACAGCCCGAGACGTGCAGCAGCGCGCCCTGGGGCACAAAGGGCGCCAGATCGCGGGCCAGATCGCGGGTGGCCGAGAGCGCCTGCAGGCAGCCGGGTGCTCCGGTGCAGGCGCGCACGTGCAGGCGCGGATCGGTGGCGTCAAGGATCACCCCGGGCAGGGCCGCGATGTGCTGTACCCCTTCAACCAAAAGCATGCGCCAAGGGGTGAGGCGCAGCGGGCCGAGCTGTGCCAAGGTATCAAAGTCATGGGCGGTAATCTGGCCAAATTCCAGTGCCACGAGGCGCCCGGTGGCTGTGGGCCCCAAAGCTTGCTGTGGTGCGCCGGTCGCCCGGGCGGCAACATGCCCAGGCGGTGGCCCACGGCGCGCAATCAAAGGGTGCATCCTGCCGCGACCCTCGGGCGCGCCGCCTTGGTCGAGAAACCAACGGGCAAGGGCCAGCGCTTCTTCGACTGCGCGCGCGGGCTGCACCGGCAGGCCAGTTTGCGCGCCATCAGCGACCAGCAGGAGGTCCACGCCACTGCGCTCAAGGCGGATATCTGCAGCCGTGTCTTGCAGCTGTGGCGCGGTGCCACAGTCCACGGCAAAGCCGAATTTTCCCGGCAAAACCAGATCTGTCGCAGCGGTGAGTGCAGTGTGCAAAGCGGTGGCAAGTGTGTGGCTACTGTCTTGTGGCTGCCAAAAGGGCGTCACAAGCACATTGCGCCGGGCCTCGGCTGTGGCCTCCTGGTCAACCAGCTCCAAATTTTGCAAGGCGCGGATAAGATCAAGGAAACTGCTTTCCTTGATGCCTCGCAGCTGCAGGTTTGCCCGCGCAGAGAGATCAATCAGACCATTGCCATGCTGCAGCGAGAGTGCGGCGACGGCACGCGCCTGTTTCGAGCTCAGCCGCCCCAGTGGCGCGCGAATTCGCACCACCAGACCATCGCCCGACATCCTCGGCCGCAGAGCGCCGGGGCACCAGCCATAGATCTTTGGCGCTGTCGCGCCCGCACCGCCTGTCATGCCGCGCCCTCGAGGCCGAGTGTGGCGATGATCGAATTGCGGCGTGTGGCCCAGAGGCCTGCCGCGGCCAGGGCGCGAAACCGGTCCCGCATGGCCTGGAGTGCTGCGGGGTTCTCAACCTCCATAAAGGCAACCAGATCCTCACGACCCAGTGTGGCCTCAAAATACAGGTCAAACAGATGAGCCGGGACCACCTGCGCCAAATGGGCAAAGGCGGCCATGTGGTCCAGCGTAGCCGCGATCTCGGCACCGCCGCGAAAGCCGTGCTGCATCATCGATGTGGCCCAGTCCGGATTGATGGCGCGGGCGCGGGTGACGCGGGCGATCTCTTCGCCCAATGAGCGCGCCTGTGGCCGGTCTGGACGGGTGGCGTCCAGGTGATAGAGAGCCGGGGCAGGGGCTCCGATTCGGGACATGGCGGCGGCAAATCCGGCCTCATGGGCGGCATAGTCCGAGGCGATGAGCACGTCCGTCTCGGGCAGATCCTGCAGATGCACAAAACTGTCGGCACCCCTGAGGCGTGCCTCTAGTGCCAAACGGGCCTCTGATATGTCCCCTTTGGCGTCAATCGCATGAGAGGATGCGGTGATCCAGGCCTCACCGGCTGCAGCGCGGGATTCGTCGCTGTAGTTTTCGATATGGGCGCCCATAGAGAGGCCGTATTGGCCGGGTTTGGGTCCAAACACACGCGGCGTGCGGGCAAGGTAGGGGTTGTCGGATTTGCTTTCTTCGCGGTCAGAGAGCGCAGCAGCGGCGGCCTCAAACATCTGGGCCAGACCGGGGAACACATCGCGAAACAGGCCGGAAACCCGCAGGGTGACATCAATGCGCGGACGGCCAAGCATGCTGAGAGGCAAGACTTCAAAGCCGGAAACGCGGCTGGACTCCTTGTCCCATTTTGGAGCCAGCCCAGCAAGATGCAGCGCCATGGCAAATTCTTCGCCAGCCGTGCGCATGGTGGCAGAACCCCACAGATCAATCACCAGCCCCTGCGGCCAGTCGCCATGGTCCTGCAGATGGCGGCGCAACAGCTCTTCCGCCAGCTTGACCCCCTGCGCCTGCGCCGCCCTTGAGGGCACCGAACGTGGGTCGGTGGTAAAGAGGTTGCGTCCGGTGGGCATGACATCACTGCGGCCGCGATAGGGAGAGCCGGAAGGGCCGGGAGCGACCATCAGTCCGTTGAGGGCTGCTATCAGCCCGCCGCGTTCTTCTGCGCCACAGTCGCCGGTGCCAAAGATATGCAACCCTTCGCCATATTGGCTTTCCTTGATGTCGCAGACAAAGGCGTCGATACGGGTGATGGCCTCGGCGGCGGAGGTGTCAGCCGTGAGGCCCAGGTCTGCCTCAACACCGGTGCCCTGCGCCTCAATGCGGATGTCCTCCAGCAAGCGGTCACGGCGGGCCGGATCCAACCCGTCGGCAGTGGAGTACTCGTCTAGCAGGCTTTCAAGCCGCGCCATGCCCTCGGGCAGGGTGGTCTGCGCCAGCGGCGGCGGCATGTGGCCAAGGGTGACGGCGCCAATGCGGCGCTTGGCCTGTGCGGCCTCGCCGGGGTCATTGACGATAAAGGGATAGGCCACCGGCAGCGATCCGGGCAGGGCTTCGGGCCAGCATTCATTCGAGAGCGCTACAGCCTTGCCCGGCAACCATTCCAGGGTGCCATGGGCACCGATATGCACCAGCGCATCAACCTGCTGGCGCAGCCAGAGGTAAAAGGCAACATAGGCGTGGCGCGGCGTGCGGTCGAGGTCGTGGTAGTCATCGACGCGGGTTTGCACATCGCCGCGTTCCGGCTGCAGCGCGATCAGCGCCTTGTCTGCCTGGAGAGCCTTGAAGTGAAAGGCTCCGTCTTGACAATCGGGATCTTCCTCTGGCGCGCCCCAGGCTGCAGCCAGTGTAGAGCGCAGCGCCTCTGGGAGAGCTGCCAGCGCTGTGTTGTACGCGGCCAGAGGGAAACTCAGGGTCTCATGAGCCAAACGCAGTCCGAGATTGCCCAGTCCAAGATAGCCCGGCCCGAGATTCTCCTGTGGCGAAATCTCATAGCCCTGCGCGGTGAGTTCTTTCAGAATCTCGGTGCAGGAGGCCAGCGCATCGAGCCCGACCGCATGGGCAAGGTTGTGGGCTTTGCCGGGATAAGTGGACAGGATCAGGGCGACGCGCTTTTGGTCATTGCGCAGTTGGGCGAGGCGCAGCCAGCCCTCAACCCGGTCAAGGGCGGCGTGGATGCGGTCTGGCATGGCCCGATGGGCAAAGCGGGAATACTGCAGATCCGGGTCTTTCTTGCCGGGGGATTTGAAACTGACCACCCCGGCCAGAATACGGCCGTCTACTTCGGGCAGCACTACATGCATGGCGAGATCGGAAGGTGAGAGGCCGCGCGCCGCCTCTGCCCAGTCTTTCTTGCGCGCGGTGGAGAGCGCCACCTGAAACACCGGGCAGCCGGTGGTGTTGAGTGGCGAAGCACGGCCATCTGCGCCTTGCGCCGAGAAGGCCGTGGCATTGATGATGGCGGCAGGGCGCAGTTCTGGCAGGCTGTCTCGCAGCCACTGGGCCGTATCAGGCGATTTCAGACTGGCAGCAAAGGCGCCATAGGCGGCATAGCCACGGGCGCGCAGCTCGCCTATCAGGGCGTCCACCGGAGCGGTGTCTGCCGCCGTCAGGTAAGAGCGATAAAAACTCACCAATACCAGCGGTTTGTCCTGGGGGGATAGATTTGCGATCACGCCTGTCTGTGGGTCGTAGAAGCCATGCGACGGCGTGGATTTAAGACCCAAAACCGGCCCGGCATAAAGTCCCGCTGCCAGCGACAGCTGTGCCAGAGCGGCCTGCGCCGCCACAGCACCGCCAGCGTCACAAAGCGCCTGCAGGCGGCGCAGGGTGGAGACCGGCAGGGTGGAGAGTGCGTCAAGGCGGGGATCTTCTCGGCCATCGGCGGGCAGCAGGGCCAGGGCAATGCCGCGGCGCCGCGCCAGATCCTGCAGCGTGGCCAGCCCGTAGGGCCAATAGCTTTCGCCGCCAATCAGCCGCACCAGAATGCCCTTGGCGCCCTCTAGCGTCTGTTCGGCGTAGGTGTCGACGGACAGCGGATGTTTCAGCGCAACCAGATTGGCCAGCCGCAGGCTGGGCAGTTTTCCATTGGCCCGATGCCAGCCCGCCGCAAAAGCACCAAGGTCGCTGTCGGAGAACGACAGCGCCACCAGATCGGCAGGTGTTTGCCCCAGATCCTGAGGCGTGTCGGTCTCACCCAACCCGTGGCTTTCGCGAAAGACGACATGCATCGGCTAGGTCTCCTGCGGGGTGTTGAGGGCGGCGTCCGGCCCAGAGGCACAGGTGCGAAGCGCCCGCCCCGAGGAGGGCGGGACGGGGGCTGCCCGGCCTTGCGGCCAGGAAGAGGAGCCCGCTTGTCGCTTCGTTCTGGTCATTTGACTTTAGGCTCCCAGTTCGGCGCGAATGGCGGCGCCGTCGATATTGTCGTGCTCTGCAATGACCACCAGCTGGGTGCGGCGCGGTGTATCGCCCCAAGGCTGGTCATATTGTGCCCGCAGACGCTCTCCTACGGCCTGAATCAGCATGCGCATCGGTTTTCCCTCGACCGCGACATAGCCTTTGACCCGCAGAATGCTGCGTTCGCGCGCCAGCTTTACGATGGCAGCTTGCAGCGCTTCGGGATCAGAGACTTCGCCCATTTCGACCACAATACTCTCAAAGTCGTCATGCTCGTGGTCGTCATGGCCATCGTGGTGGCTGGGGCGGGCCTCAAGATCGTCTTCGGCGGCGGCATTCAGCCCAAGGATGATGCGGGGATCAATCACGCCTTCGCTCATCGGCAGGATCGGCACCTGGCGCGGCGCTTCGGCCTCAATAACCTTACGGGCCTTCTCCAGGCCGTCTTCGCCGGCCAGATCGGCCTTGGACAGCAGCACGATATCGGCGCAGGCGATCTGGTCTTCAAAAACCTCGGACAGCGGGGTGTCATGATCCAGGCTGTCGTCGGCGGCGCGCTGGGCCTCGACGGCGGCAAGATCGGGGGCGAACTGGCCTGCGGCCACGGCCTCGGCATCGGCAAGGGCGATGACGCCGTCAACGGTGATGCGCGAGCGAATGGCGGGCCAGTCAAAGGCCTTGAGCAGCGGCTTGGGCAGGGCAAGACCGGAGGTCTCGATCAAGATATGTTCTGGGGCCTGCGGTAGGGCCATCAGAGCTTCGATCGTGGGGATAAAATCATCCGCCACGGTGCAGCAGATGCAGCCATTGGCCAGCTCGACGATGTTGTTTTCCGGGCAGTTCTCATCGGCGCAGGATTTCAGGATGTCGCCATCAACTCCGGCTGTGCCAAATTCATTGACCAGAACCGCCAGGCGCTTGCCCTGTGGGTTCTGCATCAGGTGGCGGATCAAGGTGGTTTTGCCCGCGCCGAGAAAGCCGGTGATGACGGTGACGGGGATCTTGTTGAGGTCGCTCATGGGCTTTTAATCCTTGGAAGGCAGTGTGATCGGGGGAATGCGGGCGATGGATTGCTTGCGAAACACCTGCGGGCGCTCGCGCCAGGGCACCAGCCCGTCCGCCGTGGCGGCATAGGCGGCAGCCCCCGCGAGGATGTCTTCAACATGGGCCTCGGGGTCGAGATCGCCGTATATATAGCTCCAGCGGGCGTCGCCGCCGGTCAGCACCATGGCACAGCCGCGTTTGCAGGCCGACAGGCACTCAACGCCGCGCACCGTGATGCCGGCAGGCAGGGTGGTTTCGCTGAGCGCAGACATCAGCAGAGCACCGGGGCGCGTGGCTTCGGGGTCAACGCCTTCGCGTTTGCAGGTGGTGCAGATGGTCAGGGTGACCTCTGCTGCGTTTTGGGCGGAGAGTTCCGCCATATCTTCAGCCATCCGCGCGCGCGTCCTTTGTTGTGACGAATTGGGGCTCGGCCACCAGGGGGAGGGCCAAGGCGCACTCCCACAACCAGTCGCGGAACACCCCGTCCGCCCGTTGTCTCAGTCGTTGGCAGGTCTCCCGGCTTGCGGATCTCAACAGGCCCCTAAAGGGGCCCATCTGCGGTGCTCTTGCCTTCCCGGGTGTGCAGCGCACGGGCCCAGTGGCATCAGAGACCTTTCCGGTCACGGTCGCGGGGGCGGCTGTGCTTGAGTCCCTGTACCTGCAGGAGGTTTGAGCCCCCAGCAGGTTTGAGCCTGTCACATTCCCTCTTCGCCTGCAATTTGCAGGAACCAACAAAAACCCCCTTGCGCTATTGGGGCCTTCCTTGTCAAGACTTGCACAAACAGCAGGAGTGACCCCAGTGAGCGATAAGTCCGAAACCGGCGTTTCAGAAGAGGAAGCGGCACGTCATGCCTCCAAGATGGCGAAGAAAAAAGCCGCCCGTGATCGTATGATGAAAACCAAAGACGGCGAAAAGGGCCTGATCATCGTGCACACCGGCCCCGGTAAGGGCAAATCCAGCTCGGGCTTTGGCATGATCATGCGCTGTATCGCGCATAAAATGCCCTCCGCCGTGGTGCAGTTCATCAAGGGGGCCTGGCAGACCGGCGAGCGTACGCTGATCGAAGAGAATTTCAGCGATCTGTGTCAGTTTTACGCCATGGGCGAGGGCTTTACCTGGGAGACCCAGGACAAGGCGCGCGATATTGCCGCGGCACAAAAGGGCTGGGAAAAGGCCAAGGAGATGATCCGCGACGAGCGCAATACCATGGTGCTGCTCGACGAGATCAATATCGCGCTGCGCTATGACTACCTCGATCTGGATGAGGTGCTGGAGTTTCTGGTGGAAGAAAAACCGCCGATGACCCATGTGGTTCTGACGGGGCGCAACGCCAAGGAAGAGCTGATTGAGATCGCCGATCTGGTCACCGATATGGGCCAGATCAAGCATCCTTTCCGCGCCGGTGTGAAGGCGCAAAAAGGCGTCGAATTTTAAGCAGGCCGGGCGCGCCACCTATAGATTAGGCCAGGGATTAGGCCAGGGATTAGGTCTGGCGCGCCCGCTGTGTCAGGCTGCAGGGGTTATACTATGGCGAGGGTAATTTTTGCGACCAAATAGTCATTTACGGCGGCGCGCTGGGCGTCATCTAGGCGTAGGCCCAGCTTGGTGCGCCGCCACAGGAAATCCTCGCCGGTGCGTACCCACTCATGGGCAATAGCCCAGTTCAGCTATTGTGCGGTGATCGTGGCGCCAAAATCCGCGCCGAGATCCGCGCTGGACTGGGCATCGCCCAGCACATCCCAGGCCTCCAGCCCATAGGCGCGGATCAGGCGGCGTGTGGCATAGGGGCTGAGGAAAGGATAATCAGCCGCCAGTTTTACCGTCAGCTTGGCGACATCCTCGACCGGGAAGTCGCCACCGGGCATCGCCACACCAGCCGTCCAGGGAGCGGACAGGCCGGGCAGGGCCTCGCCAATCTTGGCAAGCGCGGC
>JAWUWF010000126.1:0-15493 GCA_034111985.1 Pseudophaeobacter sp. | reverse complement strand
TCTGGATGCTGGCGATTTCATTTTTTAATGGCCGCGGTGTTTTGAAAATTTTGAGCGCCGCTTTGCAAGGCTGCGCGCATTTTTTGGGCAGGGGAGGGGGCTATTGGGCTGAAAGCTGCCATGTGAAGTGAGGTCAATGTCTCACCAAAAATATGACCGCCCGGTAAGGCGCTCATTTGTGACAGAGGCGATCACGGAAGGCCTGCGTGGCGATGTCAAAAAGCGGCGGATCTCCTGCCACCCGGGCAGAAAGCTGCGCCCCCTCAACCAAAGCCAGAGCTGCGGTGGCCTCGCATGTTGGATCGCCAAACCTTTTAGAAAGGAACTGGTCTGTCTGCGCCTGTTCAAACCGTAGGCACAGCCAGTGTTCCACTGCGCGGCGAAACTGGGTGATTTCTTGCCGCGTTTCCGGTGCCAACCCATCTTTGCTCACGATAAAGGCAATGCACAGACACAGGCTGGCCCCGTCTTGCAGCGCCGCACGGTAAAGATCGACAAAGGCGCTAAGCTGTTGATCAGGCCTGTCCATTGCAGTGACATAGCCCTCAAGTTCGCTCATCACCTGTGTCGCGTACCGCGCCATCAGGGCCGTTAGAAGGTCTGATTTGGCTGGGAAATGGTAGTGAATGCTGGCTTTGCGGATGCCAACCACTGCGCTCAGGTCGGAATAGCTGAAGCCATCGACCCCCTTGCGCCGCACCTGTTGTTCTGCTGCCTCCATCAGTTTTGCCTTGGTGTCTGACGCTGCCATCAGATCAGCTCCTTGCGAAGATCCGCTGCGGTCTGTTCAGCCGCCGCAAGCGCACCTTCAAGGTAGCCTCCCATCTCGGGGGCAACTTCGGTCACACAGAGCGACAGGCGACCGCCCCATATGTTCTGCAGGGCTGCTGGCAGTCCGTAGGTGGGATGCTGGCTTGGCGGCGACTGGTCACGCGAGGTTGCGGTGTACCTGTCCTGGGCCCAATCCTGCAAAACAGTTTTGATGGGATGCGCGGCCTGCGGTCCAAAAATGCGGGTCAGCTGTGTCAACGCCGCTTTGGTAAGCTTGGCCTCCTGTCCCTGACGTGCCGCAGCAGCTGTGCCGACAAAGCCAAACAGAGCGGCAGGGGAGGTGGTCTCTTGCCCCGGTCCCGAGAGGGGGGCGGGGGCTGAGGCATCGTGAATTTCGGCCAGTGGGCCGCTGCGGCTCATGGCATCCCCTGACAAGCCAGCCTCGCGCCAAAACGGCGTTTCGTAGAGGGCGACAAATTTGGCATGTCCTGCCATCCAGGTTGGAATTGCCTGCAAGGCCCCGAGCTGCTTTTGGCTCAGCGCGGGGGAAAAGGAAATCTCTGCTGCCAGACGCGGCGGCAGGGCCAGGATGATTTTGCGTGCTTGCCAGCGCTGACCAGAGTGAAACTGAATCTCTCCCTGCTGGGTGATCGCATGCACCTCCTGCCCAAGGTGTACTCTTTCGGAGGGTAACTGATCAGCCAGCCCCGTGATCAGGCTGCTCATGCCGGTCTTTAATCGCCACGACCCCTGCATAGAGGCAAAGCCCATGTCGCGAAAAACCTCGCCGGTCTCGCTCTCATATGACACCGCGCCCTCGGCGTATTGGTCAAACTTCTCTAGGTTGAGCGCCTCGGCCAGTGCTGCCATCCTGTGTTGGCCGGGCCAAAACCACGAGGGGCCCAGGTCAAATGCGCCGCCTCCGTGCTGCAGTGAGGCTATGCGGCCACCGAAACGGTCACGTGCTTCAAGCAGCTGAAAGTCGCAGCCATCGCGGGTCAGATGGCGGGCCAGAGCCAGTCCCGAAAGCCCGCCACCGATGATGGCAATATCCGTGTGCATCAGACCACCGGTGGCTTGGCAAACGGCAGATGTCCGGTTTTCATCCAGATCCTGGCCCCTTCGGCACCGGCAAGTGCGTTCAGGCTCTGACCCTCGGGCAGCCGCAGCCAGGACCCTGTTGTAAGCGTGTCGTCCCCTTCGGTGAGGCCGCCATCCAGGATCAGAAGCTCAATGCCACCGGGGGTGGAAACCTCAAGCCGGGCGCCAGGATCTAGCTGATGATAGCGCACCACTTCGCGCACATCCCGGTGCAGTTCCACCGAGGCAAGACCCTCTTTGGTGGGGCTGAGATCCGCGGCCATGTCCTTGCGAAATTGGCTGCGGTCTTCCATGTCAAACTGCCAGAGTTTGACAAAGATGGTACAGCCTGTCTCGGATCCTGGTGTATGGCTGGTTGTTGGTGGATTGCGCACATAGGTCCCAGCAGGATAGTCGCCATGTTCGTCCTGAAATACCCCCTCCAACACGATGAATTCTTCACCGCCTGTGTGGGTATGGGCAGAGAACCGACTGCCGGGCGCGTAGCGGACGATGGATGTCGCGCGGGCGACCTCATCACCGATCCGATCCAACATGCGGCGGTCGACCCCGGCCATGGGGGAGGCACGCCAGGGCTCATCGCGTGAGTGAACCAACACGCGTTTGGTGAAATCTGCGTTGATTTCCATTATCTTGTCTCCAATTTTTTTCGGTCGCTGTGCCTTGGGAGCGCGTGGTGCGAAAGAGATTTTGCGCCGTGGCTACGCGATGGGGACTACACACCGTGGCGGGCTCTATTTGCCTACCTACTGATAGGTCTAATTGTGACTGACGTAAAGATCTCACTGATCACACTTTTGTGGTTTGGCGCATCAACAGCGATCTCTCGACGGCAACAAGCTGTCCCCAAGGCGGGAGGGGAGGCTTGGCTTTCGGTTGGAATTTCGCGTTTTCTTGTCACTCGGACGGCGATGCCGCATTGACGCGGCAGCGGCGGCGGAACAGTGTCGGCTCATGACTGATAGCCTCAAAATATCCCGCTTTCCCCGCCCCTATGATCCTGCCCTTGGCGCTGAAGCCCGTGACCTTGTTGCGGGGCTTGATCAGGACTGCGGGCAACTGATTGCGGGGGCCGCAGGGTCCAGCCCCTATCTGCGGGGATTGATCGCGCAGGAGGCGGATTGGATCGGGCCAGGCCTTGCCGCGCCCAAGGCGGCGCTGGAGGAGGTGTTTGACGCGTGTCGTTCTCTGGCACCGGATCAGTTGAAACCGGGGCTGCGGCAGGCCAAACGCCGGGTGGCCCTGTTGACGGCGCTTTGTGATTTGTCTGGCGGCTGGAGCCTGGAACAGGTGACCACTGCCTTGACTGATTTTGGCGCCCTCTGTGTTGATGTCGCTATCAAGGCGGAAATAGCGACGCTTATCCGGCGCAAAAAACTACCGGGTATGACTGAGGCGGATGTAGAGACTGCTGGGGGGCTATCCGTTCTGGCCATGGGCAAGATGGGGGCCTATGAGTTGAACTACAGTTCAGACATTGATCTCATTTGCCTGTTTGATGAGACCCGATATGATCCGGACGTGTTCTTTGAAGCGCGTCAGGGCATGGTCAGGGCCACCCGAAATATGTGCGCAATCCTGAGCGATCGCACCGCAGATGGCTATGTCTTTCGCACGGATCTTCGGCTGCGCCCTGACCCAGCGGTGACTCCGGTCTGCCTCGCCATGGAGGCGGCAGAGCGCTACTATGAAAGCCTGGGGCGGACCTGGGAGCGGGCGGCCTATATCAAGGCGCGCCCCTGCGCCGGGGATCTGGCCGCGGGCGAGGCCTTTCTAAAAACCCTGCGCCCCTTTGTCTGGCGCCGCCATCTGGACTTTGCCGCCATTCAGGACGCCCATGATATGCGCCTGCGCATTCGCGAAAATAAAGGCACCGGTGGGCTGGTCACCGTGCCGGGGCACGACATGAAGCTGGGGCGCGGTGGTATTCGCGAGATCGAGTTTTTTACTCAGACCCGCCAATTGATCGCCGGTGGTCGTGACGAGAGCCTGCGTCTGCGCGGTACTGTCGAAGGGCTCGTGGCCCTGGCGGACAAAGACTGGATCCCACAGGAGGTTGCCACAAGCCTGAGCGCGCATTACCGCGCGCACCGCGAGGTGGAGCACCGAATTCAGATGGTGCATGACGCCCAGACCCACAAGATGCCCAATTCAGCCGAAGGCATTGCGCGGGTTGCCTGCCTGATGGGGCGGGACCCGGCGGATCTGCAGGGCGAAATCCACCGCCGCCTGGTTGAGGTCCATGATTTGACCGAAGGCTTTTTTGCCCCTGATACGGCCCCAACGTCGACGCCGGATGTCCCCGAGGACCTTGATGAGGCTGTCATCGGGCGCTGGCCAACCTACCCAGCGCTGCGCTCACAACGTGGTGCGCAGATTTTTGAACGCCTGAAGCCAGAATTGCTGAGCCGCCTTGCGCGCACCGCAAAACCCGCCGAGTCTTTGCTGGCATTGGACGGGTTCCTGGCAGGTTTGCCTGCAGGTGTGCAGTTGTTTTCTCTGTTCGAGGCCAATCCGCAGCTGCTGGATTTGCTGGTGGATATTGTTGGAACCTCACATGCGCTGGCGACATTCTTGTCGCGCAACGCGGGGGTCTTTGATGCTGTAATTGGTGGCTCCTTCTTTGAGGACTGGCCCGGTGGCGCCGCCCTGACAGAGGAATTGCAAGCGGTTCTGGCACTGGAAGACGACTATGAGGCCCAGCTTGACGCCGCCCGGCGGTGGTGCAAGGAATGGCATTTCCGTATCGGTGTGCATCATCTGCGCGGGCTGATTGATGCTAAGGCCGCCGGCGCGCAGTATGCCGAGCTGGCAGAGGCGGTGATTGCTGCACTGTTGCCGCGGGTCATTGGCCAGTTTGCCATCAAACACGGCTCGCCTCCCGGAAATGGCCCAATCGTCATCGCAATGGGTTCTCTGGGGGCCAGCCAGATCAACGCCCAGTCAGACCTTGATATCATCTTGGTTTATGACCCGGACGGGGTGGAGATGTCCGTGGGGCGCAAACCGCTGGCGACACGTGCCTATTATGCCCGACTGACCCAGGCGCTGATCACTGCACTTTCGGCCCCTATGGCGCAGGGGCGGCTTTACGAGGTGGATATGCGGCTGCGGCCCTCTGGCAACAAGGGCCCTGTGGCCACCAGCTGGTCTGGCTTTACGCATTACCAAGATAACGAGGCCTGGGTTTGGGAGCATCTGGCCCTGACACGGGCCCGGGTCGTGGCCGGATCTGCTGATTTGAGGGCGCGGTTCGACAGCTTTCGCAGCAGTGTCTTGGCGAAGGACCGGGGAAGGGGCGCCGTGCTGAGCGAGGTGGCCAGTATGCGACACCGGCTTGCGGCGGCCAAATCCCCTACCGGAGTGTGGGATGCCAAAACCGGTGCCGGGCGGATGATGGATATCGAGCTGCTTTCGCAGGCTGGGGCGCTGTTGGCGGCAGCTGAGAGCCGTGACGTGGCCAGCGGGCTGCAGCAGGCCGTCGCTTGCGACTGGCTGGATGCCGCAGACGCGCTGGTTCTGCAAAAGTCATACGCCCTATACTGGTCGGTGCAGACCGCCGCTCGGCTGGTGACAGGGGAGACGTTGGACCGGCAGGCGCTGGGCGAGGGGGGCGCACAGTTTCTGAGCCGAAGTGCTGGGTTTGAAAGATTGGAAGACCTGGAACAGGCTCTGGAGCGGGCCTATCAGGACTGTGCCGAAGTTATATCGCGGACACTACAAAAGGGGAGCGCCCATGCAGAGCCTGGCTGAACTGGACCATAAAAAGCTGATCTGTGAGGCCTATCGGATCGAGGGGATCACCGCGAGTCAATGCCGCAGTATTTTTCTGGACTGGGCGCTGAGCCTGCCAGTTGGGCAGGACAGTCACGCGGCCATCAAACAGCTTTTGGCGCACTATAGCGGGGAAGCCCCAGATCACCCCATGAGCGAAGTGCTTCAGCTGGGGCTGGCTGAAATGGGACAACCACGCCGACGGGGCGGCTGGCGCGCCCGGCCCAGAGACTAGCCTGGGCAGCGCGCAGAGGTGGGACGCAGGGCTTTATGTGGATTTAGATTTCGTTAAATTGGACTAAATTTGTCGCAATCCTGCCCCCATTGAACGTCAGATTGGCTTCATGCCCGAATGGCCGGACCTCTCCGGTGACAGGCAAGGAGCAGAGCAATGACGACTATGCGCACATTTATCTTCACCGCACTGGGCTGCAGTCTTTCTGCCTGTGCCACGGTCGACATCCCATCGCGCAATGTTCCATTCGAGGCGCTGGTGCCTGACCTGCAATTGCATAGTATCATGCCAGCGATTGCCATTGGCAGCGACTATGGTGGGTTGCAGGAAGAGCTGATGGGGACGGCTCTGACCATCAACAAAGTCAATGTGCGGCTGCCGCGGACACTGCTTGCCGCAGAAGCCAATCGCGACCTGCCTCAGGCGGATATTCTCTGGCGCGAAGCCACCCCGGGGGATCGCCATGCGCAGGTTCAGGCGATTGTGCAAACTGCGTTTGAGGCCGGGGTGCGACGGCTGCAGGGCCCGGTGGCTGCAGAGCTGGATGTCGAGGTGCTGCGCTTTCATGCGCTGTCCAAAACGGCCCGGGATGCTTCGGGCGCAGAGCAATCCATTGCTTTCACCATGGTGCTGCGGGACGCAGAAACGGGTGAGGCGTTGACACCTGTCCGTGAGGTCACAGCAGACCTCACGGACCTTGGCCGCGGCCATGCCCTTGTAACCATGGCAGAGGGGCTGACCCAAAAGGAGCGTATCACCGGTTTTCTGGCGAAAGTCATTCAACAGGAGATCCTGACCCCGGGACACCGAAGCAAACAACGCGGCGAGCTGATGACGGCCCTCAACAGGTTGTAAAGACATCTGGCAGCGCTGCGGCAGGCATATGACTGCCGGAGGCGGCATGGAGGGGATGCACGCCCCCTTTCCCTGTTGACGGGATGGGTCTATGAGGGGGCTATGACAGCCACATCCTCCGCGCCCGAGCGCGCCCGCGTAAAACTCCTGCCCAAAGCCAATGCCCGTGCCCTGCGCCACGGCTTTCCCTGGGTCTATTCCAACGAGCTGGTCACCGACCGGCGTACCCGCAAGATGGAGCCCGGTAGCCTGGCGGTTCTGCTGGATGAGGCCCAAACCCCGATGGGGACAGTGGCGGTCAATCCGACAAGCAAGATCATCTGCCGGATGCTGGATCGTGATCCAAATGCGGTGATTGATCAGGCCTGGTTCGCACAGCGTCTTTCGCAGGCCTTTGCCATGCGCGAACAGCTCTATGATGCGCCCTTCTACCGTCTGGTGCACGCCGAAGCCGACGGGCTGCCGGGGGTGGTGATCGACCGTTTTGGCAGCACCTGTGTGATACAACCCAATGCCGCCTGGGCCGAGACGCATCTTGCTGCCCTGACGGCCGCTCTGGCCGAGGTCACCGGCTGCACCACCATCCTTAAGAATGCCTCGGGTCGGACCCGTGGCCTTGAAGGTCTGGACGACGTCAGCGAATGCTTGCTGGGTGAGGCGCCCACCGCGCCGGTTGCTGTTGCGATGAATGGCGCCACCTATATGGCGGATCTGTTGGGCGGACAGAAAACCGGCCTGTTTTATGATCAACGTGAAAACCAGGCCTTTGCGGCGCGTCTGGTGCCACAGGGTGGCGAAGTTCTCGACGTGTTTTCCCATGTTGGCGGCTTTGGTCTGGCGATGCGTGCCGCGGGTGCTGGCGCTGTCACCTGCGTTGATGGCTCGGCCGCGGCACTGGATTTGGCGGCGCAGGGGGCCGAGGCTGCTGGCTTTGGCGACAGCTTTACCGCGCTGCAAGGTGATGCCTTTGATCAACTGGCTAATCTGGCCGAGGAAGGTCGCACATTTGATGTGGTCATCTGTGACCCACCAGCCTTTGCGCCGTCGAAACAGTCGCTTGAGGCGGGTCTGCGCGCCTATGAGCGGATCGCCAAGCTGGCAGCCCCGCTGGTGAAACCCGGTGGATACCTTGGGCTGTGCTCTTGTTCACATGCCGCGGACCTTTCGCGCTTTCGCAATGCCTCGGCACGGGGCATCGGTCGCGCGGGCCGCCGCGGGCAGCTGATCCATACGGGCTACGCCGGGGCGGATCATCCACAACTGCCACAGCTAGCCGAAAGCGGCTATCTCAAATCCGTGTTCTTCCGGCTGGATTGAGACCCGCGATGAAGCTGCTGCTGGACACCTGTGTGCTCTACCCGACCGTGATGCGTGAAATGCTGATCGGCGCGGCGAAACACGGGTGTTTTACACCGCTCTGGTCGGCGCGTATCCTTGAAGAATGGCGCCGCGCCGCCCTCAAACTCGGACCCTTAGGCGCCGCCCAGGCCGAGAGGGATGTGGCCTTGCTCAAATCCGACTGGCCCGATGCCAGTGTGGCGCCTGCGCCCGGTCTGGAGGCCCGGCTCTGGCTGCCGGATCAAAACGATATACATGTGTTGGCCTGCGCCATCAGCGGCCATGCCGATGCTATTGTCACCCTCAACAACAAGGACTTCCCCCGCCATACTCTGGCCGAGGAGGGGCTTGAGCGGCTTGGTCCTGATCAGCTGCTTTATGATCTTTGGCTCAAGGACAATGCCGGGATCGAGGCGCTGGGCGCGCGGGTGCTGGCCGAGGCCAATCGTTTATCCGGCGGCGGCTGGGAAATTCGCCCGCTGCTGAAAAAGGCCCACCTGCCGCGCCTTGCCAAAGCTTTGGCAGGGCTGAGCGGCGGACGGACTTAGCGGCGGACAGACTTGATTTCGGTGCCCCTGCCCTTGAATAGGCAGGCCTTTTGAGGGGCAGGCTTTTAGATCGTCGCTAAAGCCTCAGCCGCTATCTCAAAGGAGCGCAGCCGCGCCTTGTGGTCATGGATCTGGCCGGTGATGATTACCTCATCCGGCGCATAGCGGCCGATAATCTGCACCAGCTCGCGATGTACCGTTTCAGGACTGCCTGTGGCCGAGACCGACAGCGCCTCGTTGACGCCGGCGAGCACCGGGGGCGGCAGATGCTCGGTGATGTCATCCACCGGGCGCGGCAGCTTGCCGGGCTGTCCCAGCCGCAACCGGGCAAAGGCCTGCTGCATGGTGGTGCGCAGCCGGATGCCTTCGGCGTCGCTGTCGGCGCCAAAGACATTCACTGCCATCATGGCATGCGGGCGGTCCAGAAAGGCAGAAGGCCTAAAGGCGCGGCGATAGAGCTCCAGCGCCTCTTCCAGCGCCTGCGGGGCAAAATGCGAGGCAAAAGCATAGGGCAGGCCAAGCTGCGCCGCCAGTTGTGCGCCATAGAGGCTTGAGCCCAGGATCCAGACCGGCACATTGGTTCCCTGACCCGGGAAGGCGCGGACCTTGGCCTTTGGGTCTTCGGGGCCGAGAAAACCAATCAGGTCAACGACATCCTGCGGGAAACTATCCGCGGCACCATGGCCCGAGGCCATGCCACGCCGCAGAGCATAGGCGGTCTGCATGTCTGTGCCCGGCGCGCGGCCCAATCCCAGATCAATACGATCCCCATAGAGCGAGGCCAGGGTGCCAAAGGCTTCGGCCACCATATAGGGCGCGTGATTGGGCAGCATAATGCCGCCCGCCCCGACGCGGATTGTTTTGGTCTGGCTGGCGATATGGCCGATCAGCACGGCAGTGGCGGCAGAGGCAATGCCGGGCATATTGTGATGCTCTGCCAGCCAGTAGCGCGTATAGCCCCAGCTTTCGGCCTGTTGCGCCAGCTCGGTGCTGTTTTTGAAGGACTGCGGAATTTCACTGCCCTCAGGCACCGGGGCAAGGTCAAGAAGAGAGTAGCGCATCAGGGGATCCAATCAGGCTTCCAGTCACGGGAACTTGAGAGGTGGGATCTTTGTGCGCCTTTGACAAGAGCTGCCCGACAAAATGACGTGATGTCAGCTGCTTTTCCAGCCCGCCTCAAGCCGTTCCAGCGCGGCAATGCGCTCGGCGGTTTTTGGATGCGACATCAACCAGGCTGGCGCCATACCGGCGCGCGACTGATTCAGCGCCTCGAGCTTGAGGAACAGGCTCTTTTGCGGCGCAAGCCCGATGCCTGACTTGGCCAGCAGGGCGGCGGCATATTCATCAGCCTCATATTCGTCGCTGCGTGACAGGCGCGCGGCGAGCAGATTGGCCAGCAGCCCGGCAATCCAGGGGCCGACAAAGGGCACGTAGCGACCAAGGATCATCATCAGCGCGGTCCGCAGTGCATTTTGGCCGGAGAAGTCGATGATGCGCTTCTTGGCATGCCCCAGCGCCACATGACCCAGCTCATGAGCAATCACTGAGGCTAGCTCTGCCTCAGTTACTTCGCCGCTTTGGTATTTACGATAAAAGCCACGGGTGATGAAAATACGCCCATCAGGTGCGGCCAGACCGTTGACCGGATCGACCTCATAGATAAACACCGGGATCCGTTCGATTTCCAGGGCGGCGGCCATGCGATCGGTCAGACGGCGCAGTTTTGCATCCGCCAGCTCGGTGGAGCGCGCATCCAGTTCACGATGGGTGCGCCAGACAGAAATCCGGTACATGACAAGGCCGTAAACCACGGCGAGGATAATTGGGGTCAAGCGAAGCATAGCCTAGATATGCGTCTGAAGGCAGGACATGGCAAGGGGGCTGACACCAAGAGCCATACCGAAGCGCTGCTTGCGTCCGGTCTGCTGTGCCGACGATCTTGCTGTTATCCTGGCCATTATCCTGCTTTTGGCAGGTCTTCTGCGTCCTGAGGCGGAAAGGGGGTCTGGCGCTGATACAGCTCTGACCATTTTGTTTCTAGCAACCAGTCGGTTTCTTCTGCGGTCATCGGTTGGGAAAACAAAAATCCCTGTCCCAGGGGGCAGTTCACGCCCTGCAAAAAGCTAAGATCATCGTTTGAGGCGATCCCTTCGGCTGTCACCGAAAGGTTCAGGCCCTGTGCCATCGCCAGGATGCCGGCAACGATCTTTTGGTTTTCCGGGTTTTCACTGATGTCAGAGACAAAGCTCTGGTCGATCTTAATCCGGTCAAACGGCAGCTGACGCAGGTTCGACAGCGAGGAAAACCCGGTGCCAAAATCATCGAGCGCCAGCGTTACACCCAGTTGACGCAGCTCTCGGATGGACTTTTTTGCCAATTCAAAGTCGAGCATGATGGCGCTTTCGGTGACTTCTATTTCCAGCCGACGCGGATCAAACTGGGTCTTGATCAGAACGTCTTTTACCGTGCTCACCAGATGCGCGTCACGAAACTGCGTTGGAGAGAAATTTACAGCGAGCCTCAGGGAGGCGTCCCATTCGCGCGCCGCAAGGCAGGCTTTTGTCAGGATCGACCAGCCCAAGGGGGCAATTAATCCAATGTCGTCTGCGATGGAGATAAAGATATCGGGAGAGATCATGCCACGGGTTTTGTGCTCCCACCGTGCCAGGGCCTCAAAGCCGCAGAGTTGATTGTTTTTGATGTCAAAGACCGGCTGAAAATGCGCATCAATGTCCCCGTCCCGAACGGCCTGTCGCAGATCCTGTTCCAGAATGCGCCGTTCCTTGGCTGTGCTGTCAAGCTGGGCGTCGTACCAGGCAAAGTGACCACGGCCGTTCTTTTTCGCACAATAAAGCGCCTGGTCTGCACAATGCAGCGCTGACGAGGGTTCCAGATTTTTCTCAAGGCAAGCCAGGCCAATGCTCGACCCGATAGAGAGCTTGATCTCATTGTAAATAAAGGGCGACGCGACAGAGGCGGCAATGCGCCTTGCGACGCTTTCGGCCATTTCAGCACTGGCACCGGGGGCAAGCGCTATTGCAAATTCATCGCCCCCCAGGCGCGCGACAAAATCACCGGGACCCAGTTCAGCCTGAAGGCGTTTTGCGGTTTCGCTCAGAACGAAATCTCCGCAGGCGTGGCCGTGCAGGTCATTGATCGCCTTAAACCGATCCAGGTCAATCATCATGACCATAAGGCCATCCAGGTTGCCGCTGCGCGCGCATTTGGCCAGGTGGCTGGTGTAGGCGCGGCGGTTGGCCAGGCCGGTCAGGGAATCGTGGCGCGCAATGCGTTGCGCCTCTAATTCCGCCATATCGCGCTCTTTGACCGTGCGTGACAGGGTCTTTGTGTGCAGGACAAGATAACAAAGTAAGGCTGCCAAAACATTCAGGCTCAGGACTGCAATCTCGTCGAGCTCCCAGTTCTCGTGGGCACGGCTGAAGTCATAAAACCTCTCGAACAACTCCAGCTCGGCGCTGATGCGGAAGCAAATAAGCGTTACAATGATAAAGGAAAGCTCTACTTTTAGCTGCCTGAGGCGGTGAAAAAAGCGCAAAATGACGGGCTCCCAAAATCAGTTTATATGACTGTGGTAGAGAGAGACTTCTAAAATTAAGTTGAGGATTTAATTGCGATTTTAGACGTTTGGTCTGATTTCGACCAGCAAACGCACAGCAGATATTGCGGCATCACTGCGCGCAATACTGCTGTGCGTTTGCAAAGGTGCGCTACCTTGTGAGATCGCGCATACCGCGCTCTAACCCATCTAGGGTCATCGGAACCATCCGGTCTTCAAAGATCTCGCGTACCATGCCGATAGACTGGGTGTAGTCCCAATGATTTTGCGGCACCGGGTTGATCCAGAGATGCGATTTCCACTGCTGTCGCGCGCGCTCCAGCCAGACCTGGCCTGCCTCTTTGTTCCAGTGCTCGTTTGCCCCACCAGGATAGGCGATCTCGTAGGGGGACATCGAAGCATCGCCGACAAAAATACATTTGTAGTCGGGCCCATAGGTGCGCAGGATCTCATCTGTCGGCATCTGCGCCTCCCACCGGCGCCGGTTGTCGCGCCACACGCCCTCATAGAGGCAGTTGTGAAAATAAAAATATTCCAGATGCTTGAACTCGGTGCGGGCGGCGGAAAACAGTTCTTCGACCACCTTGATATGCGGATCCATTGAGCCGCCGACATCCAAAAACAAAAGGACTTTTACGGCGTTGTGACGCTCAGGGCGGGTTTTGACATCCAGGTAGCCATGCTCAGCGGTTGAGCGGATGGTATTGTCGAGATCCAGCTCTTCGTGGGCGCCTTCGCGGACCCAGCGGCGCAGGCGTTTCAGCGCCACCTTGATGTTGCGGGTGCCCAGTTCGACATCGCCATCGAGATTGCGGAACTCGCGCTTGTCCCAGACCTTGACCGCCCGTTGGTGGCGGCTTTCCTTCTGGCCAATCCGCACCCCTTCAGGGTTATAGCCATAGGCGCCAAAGGGCGAGGTGCCGCCGGTGCCAACCCATTTGTTGCCCCCCTGATGACGTCCCTGTTGTTCCTCAAGCCGCTGCTTCAACGTCTCCATCAGCTTGTCAAAGCCGCCAAGGGCTTCGATCTCGGCTTTTTCTTCGGGCGTCATGTGCTTTTCAGCCATTTTACGCAGCCATTCTTCGGGAATGTCTACGGCCTCCATCACGGCCGAATTGGGGATCGCTTCGAGACCTTTGAAGGTGGTGGCAAAGGCCCGGTCGAATTTGTCGATATTGCGCTCATCCTTGACCATGGCAGCACGGGCCAAATAGTAGAAGGCCTCGATGTCATAGGTCACCAGACCCTTTTTCATCCCCTCAAGAAAGGTGAGGTATTCGCGCAGCGAGACCGGGATTGCGGCCTGGCGCAGATTTTCAAAAAAGGGCTGAAACATGGCGTGTCTCCTGCGACGGGTTAGGCCAATACGCGATGGATCACGATGGTGGCGATGACCGCGACAATACCAAAGGCGATGGCATAGACCGCGCCATATTGCAGCATATCGGCGATATTGCCGCCACGTTTTCGCGCCTTAAAGACGCCAAGAAGGATACCCAGCAGCACTGCGCCAATTACGATCATGTTTTATCCGCCTGTTTTCGCGCGTTTGTCAGTTGGTTGAAGGGCGCAGATCTGCGACTTCCCGCATTTTTGACTGCACCGCCCACTCCGGGCCAAATCCGTAACGCGCCCATCCAAGGCTGTCCAGCCTGACCGTATTGGCAGTGGCAAATTGGCCCAGAAGATCCAGGGCTTCGGCCTTGATCAACAAGGACGTGGCCAGCAGGGCAGCGTTTTCATGGCGCATCGCAATGGGCAGGGCCGGGTTTATCCGTTGCAGCGCAGCTTCGCCATTGCCACGGGCGATTTCATAGGCTGCCATGCGCGGCAGGATAATGGCCTGGTGCAGACTGGTGCCTGGAAACTGGCGCAGAAAATCCAGTGCTGTTTGGAAATGGCGTTGGGCCAGTTCCGGCGCATCCGCCTGGATCATCCGTCCCAACACATAATGACTATAGGCACGGCGGTGGTCGGTCCAGCCGAGCCCACGGGCGAGGACCAAAGCATGATTGGCCGCGCGTTTACGACTGTTGAGGCTGCTGCCGGGACCAAGGGCGGTCTCAATCGCGTTGATCCAGCTGCGCGGGGTTGCGGGCAGGGGCCGTGAGGCAATGCTGGCGCCGCCCGGATTTAGCCGTGCCAAAAGCCCAGGCAGCACAGCGGCGACCTCGCCTCGGGTCATGCCGGTGCGCAGTTCTGGCGCATAGGTGGCACGCAAAACCAGCATGTCAAACCCGGTGAGCACTGTATGGACATTGTCATCATTAAAGACCGAATCGGACAGCCGATAGAGATCATTCAGCGGGCCAATCGCCTGAGCCAGTTCCTCGTGCAGGCAATCCCGGGCCTCCTGCGGGCTCACATCTATCGGAATAAACACGGCGAGCCTGTCGCGACTGCGCAGCTGGGACCAATCTGTATCCGGGCTGCGTCTCTTACGCCGCAACTCAGCCAGTGAGTCGACATTGGGCACGACAAAACACGCCGCCTTTGGCAGGGCGCGCTGGATTTCACGACTTGAGACTGCCTGCACGGTGATTTCGGCCGGGCCCGCGCTGACCCGTTGAATGTTGATGCCGGCCTCTTGTTTGAGGCGCGCCAGGATACGGTTGAGATCCTGCAAAAATTCGGTGCTGGGCGTGCCCGTCACGCGCACCCGAATCGGGTGCTCAAAGCGGGTAAAAACAGGCAGCACAGTGCCGCCTTCTAGCATGAAATGAAGATCGAGAAAATCGCGGGCGATATCGCGGTTTGAGCGCTGTGGGGGCAACGGTCTTGGTGCCGAAAAGGCTTTGGCGGGGGGCAGGCTGTTGCCGACCAAAGCGGCCCGGCTGGCCGGTGTCTTGTTCTCCGGAAAGCCACAGGCCGCCACAAGGGCAGCTATGCTCAGCAGGGTTGTGATACGGCCAAATCGGCCCATAGCGCAGCTCAACCTGGCGCTAGCCAAACGGGGGATTTCAAATAGCCTCATTCCGGCACGCCCCAAGCGGCCTGTTCGCATGCCAAGTAGTTGCGGGCCAAATAGTTGCGAGCCAGGCCTGAACCCGCACCCACGTCTGATGCAATTGCTCGGTCGGCTTGAAACTCTACGGGCATCTCAGGGGCTCCAAAACGGCTCAAAAATTGGCCCGAAAACACCCGAGCAAGACATCGCGCCCAAATGATAGGGCAAGAGGGCGTGAATTTGAAGAGATGGTGGCAGCTGCAAGAAACAGGTTGGTCGTTCTGGCAACGGTTCGTTTCAAACCTCTGCATCGCGCTGCTAGCCTGCGGCCCAGCCATGACTGACTG
>JAWUWF010000125.1:0-17294 GCA_034111985.1 Pseudophaeobacter sp. | reverse complement strand
GGCCGCGGCCGGGCGGGGCGGGCTGCGTCACCGCATATTACAAGGCCGGTATTTGGGGGGGCGTAAAAAGGAAAAGGCGACCGCAGGGGGTGCCTGATCAATAGTGATCTGTGGGTGCCTGACGTCGCGGCGACGTTAGGTGAAGGCGGCTTCCAAAGCGATCTCGACCATATCACCAAAGCTGCGCTCGCGCTGGTCTGAGGGCAGGGCTTCGCCAGTGCCCAAATGGTCGGAGACCGTGAGAACGGCCAAAGCGCGGCATTGATAGCGGGCTGCCAGCGTATAAAGTTCGGCGGCCTCCATCTCAACACCCAGAATACCGTGCCGCACCATCTGTTCGTTCAGATCGGGGCGTTCATCATAGAAAGTGTCGGAGGAATAGATCCCGCCAACATGTATGCCAATATCACGCGATTGTGCGGCCTGAGACGCGGCGTGCAAAAGCGACCAATCCGCAGTCGGCGCGAAATTCAATTCCTTGAAAATGCTTTGCGAGGGGGAGGCGACTGTGGAAGCCGTCATTGCCAAAATAACATCGCGCAGTTTGACCTGTGGCTGCATGCCGCCACAGGAGCCGATGCGAATGAGCGTTTTTGCGCCGAAATCACGGATTAATTCATTGGCGTAAATGGAGAGGGAGGGCATTCCCATGCCGCTGCCCTGAATTGTAACACGATTTCCATTCCAGCTGCCGGTATAGCCCAACATGCCACGGACTTCATTTACCAGTTTGGCATCCTGCAAAAAATTCTCAGCAGCCCATTTGGCCCGATAAGGGTCACCTGGCATAAGAACAGTTTCTGCGATGTCGCCCTTTGAAGCGCCGATGTGAATGGTCATAGGTTTTCTCCCGTCCGGAATCAGATTTCCAGTTCAGAGATATCCATACCAGAGGTCATGGCGGAATGCACCCAATGAGGTTTGCGTCCACGACCACTCCAGGTTTCCTCTGGGTTGTGGGGGTTGCGATATTTTGCTGCCGCTTTTTGTTTCTTGGCGGCTCCTCGCTGCAACCCTGCAATTTCGTCCAAAGAGAAACCAAATTGGGCAGCGGCTTCTTCTGCCGCTTTAATGGCTGCCTTGCGCTCACGCTGTTCGGCTTCTTTCAAGGCATCGTCAATGCCGATCTTTAGCTCAAGAAGCTCTTTTCGGGACATGGCCGAAAGGTCTAAGCTCATTTTGATACTCCAAGTTAATATAACGCACATCTTTTGATGCGCAATTGTCTTTCATGCCTAAAGACATAGGGAGTTTCATCCCCATTACCCGAATAAAATGATTATTTTTTTAAAAAAACGACATCATTCAATCTGGGATGGCTCCGCAAGTTTGACAATATCCGCCATAATTGTGTTTAACTCAAAATCTTTCGGGGTGTAGACGCGAGCGACTCCCAGTCCTAACAACTTTTCGGCGTCCTCGTCTGGGATGATGCCGCCAACCACAACCGGAATATGGCCCAGATCGGCATCCTTCATTTTCTGCATCAGATCTTCGCCCAGCGGCAGGTGGCTGCCGGACAGAATGGACAGGCCAACCACATGGGCGCCATCATCCTGGGCCTGGGCCACCAGTTCCTCGGGGGTCATACGGATGCCATCGTAGGTGATGTCCATACCGCAATCGCGGGCGCGAAAGGCGATTTGCTCGGCGCCATTTGAATGGCCATCCAGGCCGGGCTTGCCAACCACAAATTTCAACCGTCGGCCGAGTTGGTCCGAGACCGCATTGACTGCCTCGCGGAGATCTTCCAGGCCTTCGGTCTTGTTGGACGGAGAGCCCGACACGCCAGTGGGGCCGCGATAAGTTCCGTGCACCTGACGCATCTCTTCGGCCCATTCACCGGTGGGGACGCCGGCCTTGGCGGCGGCAATCGAGGGCGGCATGATATTGCTGCCGTCACGCGCGGCTGCGCGCAGATCCGCCAGGGCCTTGGTGACCGCGTCAGTGTCGCGTGCGCGGCGCCAGGCGTTGAGGCGCGAGATCTGTTCCTGCTCGACCGCCGGGTCAACCACCATGATGCCGCCATCTTCGGTCTGCAGTGGCGAGGCCTCGCCCTCGGTCCAGCGATTGACGCCAACCACAATGGTCTCGTTGCGCTCAATGCGGTTGAGGCGTTCAGCGTTGGAATCCACCAGCCGTGACTTCATATATTCGATCGAGGCCACGGCGCCGCCCATGGATTGCAGGTTTGCCAGTTCGGCACGGGCGCCTTCTTTCAGCTCTTCGACCTTTTTGTCCACGGCCGGATTGCCCTCAAACAGGTCGTCAAACTCCAGCAGGTCCGTCTCATAGGCGAGGATCTGTTGCATCCGCATCGACCATTGCTGATCCCAGGGGCGTGGCAGACCAAGCGCTTCGTTCCAGGCGGGCAGCTGTACCGCGCGGGCGCGGGCTTTTTTCGACAGGGTTACCGCCAGCATCTCGATCAGGATGCGGTATACGTTGTTTTCTGGCTGCTGCTCGGTCAGGCCAAGCGAGTTCACCTGCACCCCGTAACGGAAGCGGCGGAATTTAGGGTCCTCAACGCCGTAGCGGTCGCGGCAGATTTCATCCCAGAGATCGACAAAGGCGCGCATCTTGCACATCTCGGTGACAAAGCGAATGCCGGCATTCACAAAGAACGAGATCCGCCCGACCAGCGCCGGGAAATCCTCCGGAGCGATGCGGGGTTTCAGCTCGTCCAGAACCGCCTGCGCTGTTGCCAGGGCAAAGGCCAGTTCCTGCTCTGGCGTGGCCCCGGCTTCTTGCAGGTGGTAGGAACAGACATTCATCGGGTTCCACTTGGGCACATTGGTGTAGCAGTACTCGGCCACATCGGCGATCATCTTGAGGCTGGGCTTGGGCGGGCAGATATAGGTGCCGCGGCTCAGATATTCCTTGATCAGGTCATTCTGTACCGTGCCCTGCAGTTTGCTGACATCCGCCCCCTGTTCCTCGGCTGCCGCAATATAGAGCGACAGCAGCCAGGGGGCTGTGGCATTAATGGTCATCGAGGTGTTCATTTGTTCCAGCGGGATCTGGTCGAACAGGCTGCGCATATCGCCGAGGTGGCCAACTGGCACGCCAACCTTACCAACCTCGCCGCGGGCCAGAATGTGATCGCTGTCATATCCCGTCTGGGTGGGCAGATCAAAAGCCACCGACAGACCGGTCTGCCCCTTGGACAGATTGGAGCGGTAGAGCGCGTTTGAGGCCTCGGCAGTGGAGTGGCCGGCATAGGTCCGGATCAGCCAGGGACGATCTGTTTTGCGGTCATTCTGCATCTGCGACATGGCGGGCCTCACGTTTCTGGGTCGGTAATTTTATTTCGCTGAGGAGATCTAGACTGCAATTTTACACCGGTGTCAATTCGCTGCATCGCGGCAATTCCGGCTTTTTCAGGGCTTTTACAGTGCTTTTGGCTGGGACGCGGCGGCACAGGCAGCTGGATAGGTGGGGGCTTTGCTCTGGGAATTGCCGCATCCCGGCTTTGCTGCCAAACTCCGCAGCATGAGCGAGACAATTGAACTCCCCCTGTGGCTATTCGTGCTGATTCTGCTGTTTGCGGCGGTGACCCTTGCCTCGCATTTTCTGTTTCCCTCGGTGCGCTGGTTTTTCCGCCGCCGCCTGGAGCGGGCAGTGGAGCGGGTGAACCAGCGGCTTGAACGCCCGATAGAGCCGTTCAAACTGACCCGGCGCTATGACATGATCCAGCGACTGATATACGACCCCGAGGTGGCAAAGGCGATTGCCCGTCATGCGGCCGAGGAGGGCGTGCCGGAGAATGTGGCGTTTCAGCAGGCGCGCCGCTATGCCCGCGAGATCGTGCCGGCGTTTTCGGCCTTTGCCTATTTCGGCTTTGCCATCCGGGCGGCGCGCTGGCTGTCAAATGCGATTTACCGCGTGCGTCTGGGCTATCAGGATGAGGCAGCGCTGCGGCAGCTTGATCCCAATGCGACGCTGATTTTTGTGATGAACCACCGATCCAACATGGACTACGTGCTGGTGACCTATCTGGCGGCACGGCGCTCGGCGCTGTCCTATGCGGTGGGGGAATGGGCCCGGGTCTGGCCGCTGTCTGGCCTGATCCGGGCTATGGGCGCCTATTTTATCCGGCGCAAATCCCGCAACGATCTCTATCGCCGGGTATTATCCGCCTATATGCGGCTGGCGACCCAGGGGGGTGCCACGCAGGCGATGTTCCCCGAGGGGGGCCTTAGTCTTGATGGGGCGCTGGCGGCGCCGCGGCTGGGGTTGTTAAAGTACATCGTTGAGGCGGGGGACCCCTACGGTGCAGACCCGCAGGGGCGGGATGTGGTCTTTGTGCCGGTGGCGCTGAACTATGACTGGGTTCTGGAGGATACAATTCTGACCTCTGCGGCCCGCGCCGGCGAGCGCCGTTTCAAGGCGCGGATCGGTGTGGTCATGGGGCGGGTGCTGCGCCAGCTCTGGCTGTGGATGACGGGCCGCTACCATCGGTTTGGCTATGCGGCGGTGACCTTTGGCCGCCCTCTCAGCCTGCGGCAGTTTGCACAGGCGCATCAGGCACAGGCGCACAGGACACAGGCGCACAGAGCCGCGCAGCAAGAGGAGCCCGAGGACGCTTCCGGGCGTCATCTGACACAGGATCTGGCCACTGAGTTGCTGAACCGGATCGGCTCGGCCGTGCCGGTCTTGCCGGTGCCAATGGCCGCCTGGCTGCTGTTGCAGCACGGCCCGATGCGGGCCGATGTGCTGTCGCACCGCATGACAGCCCTGCGCGACCAGATGGGCCTGCACGACCAGATGGCCCCGGTCTCGGTGCATCATCATAGCGCGGTTTTGAGTTCGGGAGCCGAGTCAGCGGTTCATATCCTGTTGATGCGCGGCCTGATCGCTCGAAAAGATGGCCTTTTGACCCCAGTGAGCGCCAAACGCGACCTGTTGGCCTATTACGCCAACTCGATCGCGCATTTGGTGCCGCAAAGCGCTCTGGGTCTTGGAGATGGGAGTTATGCTGCGGGTGCTAAGGGAAATTCTGCACCTGCAGGGTCATAAAATTACAAAATGACCCCTTGAGGGGGTTGCAATGTTGCTCAGCTGTTTTTATCCCTCAGGTAGACGCTGCGATTCTGCGCTGCAGCAAAGACGCTTGAAAAAGGAGGCCACCATGGCTCTGGACACGCAAAACGGACCCCTGTCTTACGAGGCTCCCGAAAAAGATCTCTATGAGATCGGTGAAATGCCCCCCATGGGCTATGTGCCCAAGAAAATGTATGCTTGGGCCATTCGCAAAGAACGCCATGGTGACCCTGATACAGCCATGCTGCAAGAAGTGGTTGATGTGCCCCAGCTCGACAGCCACGAAGTGCTGGTGCTGGTGATGGCCGCAGGCGTCAACTACAATGGTGTCTGGGCCGCGCTTGGCAAGCCGATCAGCCCCTTTGATGGCCACAAACAGCCTTTCCACATTGCTGGCTCCGATGCTGCGGGCATTGTCTGGGCCGTGGGTGATAAGGTAAAGCGCTGGAAGATCGGCGACGAGGTGGTGATCCACTGCAATCAGGATGACGGCGACGACGAGGAATGCAACGGCGGCGATCCGATGTATTCCCCTAGTCAACGCATCTGGGGCTATGAAACCCCTGATGGCTCCTTTGCGCAATTCACCAATGTGCAGGCCCAGCAGCTGATGCCGCGCCCCAAGCACCTGACCTGGGAAGAAAGTGCCTGCTACACGCTGACACTGGCCACCGCCTACCGGATGCTGTTTGGTCATGAGCCCCATGATCTGAAACCCGGCCAAAACGTCTTGGTTTGGGGGGCTTCGGGTGGTCTGGGTTCCTACGCGATCCAGCTGATCAACACCGCCGGCGCCAATGCCATCGGGGTGATCTCGGACGAGAGCAAACGTGACTTTGTCATGGGGCTGGGTGCCAAGGGCGTGTTGAACCGCAAGGATTTCAACTGCTGGGGTCAGATGCCTACCGTGAACACGCCGGAATATGCCGCCTGGTTCAAAGAGGCCCGCAAATTTGGCGCGGCAATCTGGGAAGTCACCGGCAAGGGCAACAATGTCGACATGGTGTTTGAACACCCCGGTGAAGCGACTTTCCCGGTTTCGACCTTTGTGTGCAAAAAGGGTGGCATGGTAGTGATCTGTGCCGGCACCTCCGGCTTTAACCTGACCTTTGACGTGCGCTACATGTGGATGCACCAGAAACGCCTGCAGGGTTCGCACTTTGCCCATCTCAAGCAGGCCGCCTCTGCCAACAAGCTGATGGTTGAACGTCGCCTGGACCCCTGCATGTCCGAGGTTTTCTCCTGGGCCGACCTGCCTGACGCGCATATGAAAATGCTGCGCAACGAGCACAAGCCAGGCAATATGTCGGTGCTGGTTCAGGCCCCCAAAACTGGCCTGCGCACCCTTGAGGATGTGCTGGAGGCTGGCAAGTAAACCACAGATTTTGCGCCGATGATTTGGTGCTGGGATGTGAACGAAGGGGCGTCGCGATACCTGAAGTGGTGATTCGCGGCGCCCCTTGTTATTTGCAGAGCCATGCGCAGGTTTTCAGAGAGTTAGCTGTACGTGCTATCACCAGAAATGGGGGTGTGGCTATTTTGACGCAGCTCAGACCTGGAATGTTTATTGATAGCCTCACGATAGGGGCAGATGTTGGGGGGCTGCAGTTGAATTATGTGACAAAAGGAACCGGACCGTGAACGATAACGTTGACCTTCTACGGGCCGGCACTGCAAAAGGTTTGAGACGAGGGTGAGCCGGGTCCCGTGCCGGCTGTAGGGGCGCGCAGTGCAGTGTGCTGCGCCCCGGACGCAATGACTGATGTGTGGAACCATGACGAGCAAAGCCGAGCTGGACAAAATACTCAAGGCGCTGGATGCCACCAAAACCCTTGAGGGGTTGCAGAGTATTATTGACAGCATCTGCACCGGGTTTGGTATTGATCATGCGATGTACCATTGGGTCGATAGCGCTGGCGATCACTACTACTTTGGCACCTATTCCGAGGCCTGGACCAAACAGTATCAGGCCAAGAATTACACCCGGATCGATCCGGTTGTCCTGGGCTGCTATCAACGCTTTCACCCGGTAGACTGGAAGCGGCTGGATTGGTCGACAAAATCGGCCCGGGAGTTTCTAAAAGACGCATCGGCGCATGGGGTCGGCAACCAGGGCTACTCCATCCCGATCCGCGGACCCAATGGCCAGTTCGCCCTTTTTTCCGTGAGCCATGCCTGTGAAGATGAGGCCTGGGAAAAATTCACCGAAGATCACAGCCGCGATCTGATTTTGATCGGGCACTATTTCAATCGCAAGGCGCTTGAGTTTGAACCGGATCGCAGGCCGGAGCAGGCACAGCCTTTGTCGCCGCGCGAGCTGGACGCGCTGACGCTGTTGGGCATTGGCTATAGCCGGGCCCAGGTCGCCAAAACTCTGTCCATTTCTGAGCACACACTGCGGGTCTATATTGAAAGCGCCCGGTTCAAACTGGGCGCGCTCAATACCACCCATGCAATTGCCCGGGCAATTAGCGCCGGCCTGATTATTATTTAGGTCCCGATTTCAAAATCGCGCAATGGTTTGATTAACTATTCTATTGTGACACCCCTTGTGTCTTGGGGCGACTCGCCTTGTGGGCGTACACTCCCCTTATACTTCTATCGAAAGGGGAAATACTGCAATGCTTCGTTATATTTATGCTCGTGATCTTGAGGCTCGCGCCGATCTGGCTCATTCCATGTTTCTGGATCGCGCCGATCAGTTCAAAACCCGCCTGGGCTGGGATGTGCAGATTGATAAGGCCGGGGAAGAGCGTGACCAGTATGACGCCCTGAACCCGCTTTATGTGATTTGGGAAATGCCGGATGGCAGCCACGGCGGCTCGATGCGGTTTTTACCGACAACCGGTCCCGTGATGGTAAATGAGGTCTTTGACAACCTCACTGGAGGCAATCCGATTTCCAGCCCGCTGATCTGGGAATGTACCCGCTTTTGTCTGTCGCGAGAGGCCGGTGGCAGTGTTGCCGGTGCTTTGACGCTGGCGGGGCTGGAAATCATGCGAAACTTGAAAGTTGCGCATTTCGCGGGAGTTTTTGATCGCCGGATGGTGCGGATCTACCGCAGCCTTGGATTTAGCCCCGAGATCATCAGATCTGCGGGAACGGGCCGGGAAAAAATCAGCCTCGGCCTGTGGGAATACAAGGCCGAGGCCTATCACCGCGTCGCCCTGCGCGCAGGCATTTCCCCAGAGATCT
This sequence comes from Pseudophaeobacter sp., assembly GCA_034111985.1. GTDB lineage: Bacteria > Pseudomonadota > Alphaproteobacteria > Rhodobacterales > Rhodobacteraceae > Pseudophaeobacter. The sequence goes on along the minus strand of JAWUWF010000125.1, from coordinate 9,056 downwards.
CTCAGCTTTGGTTTGATATGTCTTTTGGTGGCACATCGGCCAAGGCGCCGCTGCGCATGACGGGCTGAGACAGGCGAAGATGCAGGCCGTGGGTCGGTTGCTCTGGTGCAGCCGATCCCGCCGCTGTAGGGTCGCGCCATGACAGATTTGCCCGTGAAATTCTCCGATGACCAGGCTGTTGCCTTTGACCGTGTCGCGGCTCTGCTGCGCCAGGCCGGGGTCGATATGGACGATGGCTTATTGCAGCCACCCATGGGGGACGCCGGGGTCATGGCGGTTATCGGTAAGGCTGGGTCCGGCAAGACGCTGCTGCTGGCCGAGCTTTATAAGGCGCTGGAACAGGCGGGCGTCGAGGTGGTCTCAGGCGACTATGAAAGTCGCAAGAAAACAGGCCGCCGCAGTCTGGCCATTCTGGCACCAACCAACAAAGCGGCCAGCGTGTTGCGACTGCGCGGCGTGCCGGCCACCACCATTCACCGAATTCTATACACGCCGGTTTATGATCCCGAATATGAGCGCATTGCCGAATGGCTCACCGGCAACGGCGAGGTCCCCGAGGTCGAGGGGCTGACCGAGGAGCTATTGGCGCGCGCGGCGGCGTTTTATGCAAAGAACAAATCGATCCCCGGGGCGTTGGCGGTGGCCGGGCTGCGTGGCTCGGACTTTATTACCGGCTGGAAGCGACGCGAAGACCCGCTGGATGTGGGTTTTGTCGATGAGGCCTCTATGCTGGACAATCGTCAGTTTGAGGACCTCAAGGAAATCTTTCCGACTTTGGTGCTGTTTGGTGATCCGGCTCAGTTGGCCCCGGTCAACCAGTCCGGCTCTATGGTGTTTGAAACCCTGCCAGAGCCGCGCCAGCTGGTGCTGCACCGTGTACACCGGCAGGATGCGGATAACCCGATCCTGGACCTGGCGCATGCGCTGGCGGACCCGGCGCTGGGGTTTGAAGATTTTGAGCGGATGATCGAAGAGACCGCGCAGCGCGATGACCGGGTGGTCTGGGGCCAACGGGTCGAAGTTGATCTGATGGCGCGCAGCCCGGTTCTGGTTTGGCGCAATGCCACCCGTATCCGTCTGATCAATGCCTTTCGCACCGTGCATGGGGCACCCGAGGATGCGCTGGCAGAGGGGGAGCCGCTGATTTGTGACGGCCTTGAACTGCCAATGAAACACCGCAAGAAACGCCTGGATCTGGAGGCGCGCGGCCTGATCAAGGGCGCGCAGGTTGTCTATCTTGGGCCCGGGCGCAAACCGGGGTTTTCACGGTTGCATGTGATGGGGGCGATGGATCCGCAGGTCTCGGCGGCCTCAATCGTCAAAATCGAAAAACCTGATGAAGAAGAGCCTTTCATTCCCTATGCCGCCCGCATGGGGGCGACCTTTTTGCACGGGGCGGCGGTGACGATCCACAAGGCGCAGGGCTCGCAATGGGAGACCACGCAGGTCTTTGCGCCTGATATCCAGGTCGCGGCCCGCATGGGGCGTGTTGAGGCAGGACAGCCCCTGTGGAAACGTCTGGCCTATGTGGCGATCACCCGGGCGCAGGAGCGTCTGATCTGGGTGGTCCGCAACCGCCTGTCAAAACCCACCGGCCCTCTGCGGGTGGATGATCTGAAGGCCGCTCCAGCCGCAGCGCTGACTTTGGAAATACAAGAGGAAGAAATGCTATGAGTGACGCAACACAGGCAAAATCGACACAGGCAAAATCGACACAGGCAAAATCGATCCTGATTACCGGCGCCAGCTCTGGCATTGGGCGCGCCGTGGCCGAGCTCTGCCTTGCAAAAGGTTGGCAGGTCGGGCTGCTGGCCCGGCGCCAGGAGGCGCTGGAAGACGTCGCCATGGGCCATGTGAATGCCACAGTGCTGCCTGCGGATGTCACTGATGCCACGGCGGTGGATCACGCGGTCAATCAGTTTGTCATGGCCACGGGGCATCTGGATGTTCTGTTCAACAATGCCGGGATCTTTACGCCCAGCGGCACCATTGATGAGATCGCTCTTGAGGATTGGTATGCTTCGGTGAATGTAAACCTCACCGGTATGTTTCTGGCCGCCCGGGCGGCGTTTCGTCAGATGCGACACCAGCGGCCACAAGGCGGGCGGATCATCAACAATGGTTCAATCGCGGCGCAGGTACCACGTCCCAATTCCGTGCCCTATTCGGCCACCAAATCGGCCATCACTGGCCTGACCCGTAGCCTGTCGCTGGACGGGCGGCCCTTTGACATTGCCTGTGGTCAGATTGATATCGGCAATGCCAACACCCCCATGGTCGAGGATCTGGGGGCGCGTCAGGCAGCGCAAGACCCCGATGCCGCGCCTATGCAGAGCTTTAAGGTGGAAGATGCCGCCAAATCGGTTCTGCATATGGCACAGTTGCCTCTTGAGGCGAATGTGCAGTTCATGACGGTGATGGCGACCAAAATGCCCTATATCGGCCGCGGCTAACTGCTGAGATTTCAGCCTTGAACTGACCTGCAGCTTCTGTCTTACTGCCCTGTCCTACTGCTCTAGCGGGGCGTGGAGGGGGCAGCGCGAACGGGTAAATCTCAGCTATTGCGCAGCAGGCGGAAAGCAGCAGAGGCGCCCCAACCGGCGGCAATGGCAATCGCCAGAGACATCAAGCCGTAAAGAAACGGCTGTTCGCGCGACATAGCGTAGAGAAACCGCTCCAGCCCGACCTTGCGCACATCGATGTCGGTTTCAAAACTGGACACAACCTGGCCCCCCCGGGTGAGCAAAATACGCGCAGTATAGTTCCCCTCAGTCAGATCAGACGGCATATCTATTGCGGTGCGGAACAGGGTTTGCTGATCGACCGCCACGGTGTTCTCACGCAGCGAGTACAGCCCGCGGTTCTCGCGAATACGTACCACAGCGTCGGCAAAATCCTGGGCCCCCTGGATATTCATCGCAGCCCCAACGGACCGAATGGCGCGGGCGATAGAGACACGGTAGCGCAGGTCCTCGGTATCCGAGATCACCTCTGAAAAGGGCGCACTGGTGGCAATGGCATAAAAGCTGGGCGCAGAATCAACCAGAACACTGTCGGTGTTGACCCAAATGCCGAGCCGCTTTGCCTTGCGGCGCACCGTGACAGGGGACTGCGGGCCAGAGACCGCAACAATAACCTGCAGCGGGTCACCTTCCGGAATGGGCGTCTCACGCTTTACCGCACCAAATATCAGGATCTCAGAGCCGTCAAAATCGGCAGTGATGGCAACACGGTCCTGGCTGAGGCCCAGCACCACTTCTTCTTCGGCGGCCTGAACGGCAGAGGGCAGCGGTGCAAAGGCAGCTACAGCCAGAGACAGCGATAGCAACAGGGGGCGGATCATGATCAATGCCCTCCCGCCGCGCCAATGGAATAGAGCTCGGTCGGCATCAGCAGCAGGTCGAGGCCCAGCTTGGCACAGACCACCATGACCATCAGGGCAAGCAGAATACGCAGTTGCTCGGCCTTGAGGTAAACGCCAATGCGGGTGCCAATCTGAGCGCCAATGACGCCACCAACCAGCAACAGAACCGCAAGCACGATATCCACCGTGTAGTTGGTTGTCGCGTGTAGCATCGTTGTGAAGGCTGTGACCAGAATGATCTGAAACAGCGATGTGCCAACAACAACCTTTGTGGGCATGCCAAGAATGTAGATCATTGCAGGCACCATGATAAAGCCACCGCCAACGCCCATGATGGCCGCCAGGATACCAACGGCGACCCCAACCAGGATTGGCGGGATGACGGATATATACAGCCCGGAGGTGCGAAACCGCATTTTGAACGGCAGGGCATGCACCCAGCCACGTTGTCTGCGGGGGGGCAGGGCGCCGCCGGCGCGTTTGGATTTGAACATGGCGTTGACGCTCTCGATGAACATCAAGGTGCCAACAACGCCCAAGAAGACCACATAGCAAAGGGTCACCAGCAAATCGACTTGTCCGAGGCTTTTGAGGTAGTTGAAGACCACCACGCCCACTCCGGCGCCGATGAGGCCGCCAACCTGCAAGACCATGCCCATTTTGATGTCGACCGTGCGCCTTCGGAAATGCGCAAGGACGCCCGAAAACGAAGAGGCGACGATCTGGTTGGCTTCGGTGGCGACCGCGACGACGGGCGGGATGCCAATAAAGAACAACAAAGGTGTCATCAGGAAGCCGCCGCCGACCCCGAACATGCCGGACAAAATCCCGACGATGCCTCCGAGGCCCAGCAGGAGGAAGGCGTTGACCGATACCTCGGCGATGGGAAGGTAAACTTGCATGAATAAGTTAGAGCGCAGCGGTGCGAGAAAAGCAACTGACGATGCCGCTCTGCAGCGTGCAGGACTGATCAGAGGGCGAAACTGGACCTATAGATGGCAAGAGGGCCACAGGAGGGGCGCCACAGGCCCTTGTCCCCACGCGGTGGCCTTGGGGGCGCAAGGCGGAGCAAGGGGCGTGGGCCGCTACAGGCCAAACACAAAAGCCCGCGCAGCTTATATCTGCGCGGGCTTTTGTCTGCTTTTGGCAGGGAAGGCGGGTTACCGTTCTTTCACGTAGGGTTCACCACCGGCGCGGGGCGGTACGGCCTTGCCGACAAAACCCGCAAGTATAACCACCGTCAGGATATAGGGCAGGGCATCCATGACCTGCACCGGAATGGTCAGTGAGCCGAGCTCGATATTCTGGAACCGCAAGGCAACGGCCTGCAGCAGACCAAAGAGCAGACAGGCCCCCATCGCCTGCCAGGGCCGCCATTTGGCAAAGATCAGCGCGGCCAGCGCGATAAAGCCACGTCCGGCGGTCATGTCTTTGACAAATCCAGCCTGCAGCGCCGTGGCGAGATAGGCGCCGGCAACGCCGCACAAAACACCGCAGATCGCCACAGCCGCATAGCGCAGCCCGATGACGGAAACCCCTGCCGTATCCACGGCGGCCGGGTTTTCACCGACGGCGCGCAAGCGCAGGCCAAACCGGGTGCGGTACAGGATCCACCAGGTCGCGGGCACCGCCAGAAAGGCGAAATAGACCAGGATCGAGTGGCCTGAGAGCAGCTCGGAATAGATGGGACCAAAGATAGGCACATCCTTGACGCTCTCGGCAAAGGGGAGGGTGATTGGACCAAAGCGACCGCTGGTCAGCAGCGAGGGCGTGCGCCCGCCCTGTTTGAACCAATCCTGCGCAATCAACACCGTCAGGCCAGCAGCCAAAAAGTTGATCGCCACGCCCGAGATCAGCTGGTTGCCGCGAAAGGTAATCGAGGCCAGTCCGTGCAGTCCCGAGAGTACCAGCGATGCGGCGATGCCGGCCAGCAGTCCCAGCCAGACATTGCCAGTCACTGCGGCAATCGCCGCCGAGAAAAAGGCTGCCATCAGCATCTTGCCTTCAAGACCGATGTCAAAAACCCCGGCGCGTTCCGAATACAGCCCGGCCAGACAGGCCAGCAACAGCGGCGTTGCCAGCCGCACAGTGCTGTCCAGCACCTGGATCAGCGTGAGGAAATCCATCAGTTCGCCTCCTTACGGAAGGCAAGGAAGATCTTCTCAAGCGGGATCCGCACCATATTGTCCAGCGCACCGGTAAAGAGAATGACAAGCGCCTGGATCACCACGATGAGTTCACGCGGGATCTTGGTCCAGAGCGCCAGCTCTGCGCCGCCCTGATACAAAAAGCCAAAGAGGATCGCCGCAAGAAACACGCCAAAGGGATGGTTGCGCCCCATCAGGGCGACGGCGATACCGATGAACCCTGCGCCTTCGGTGGCGTTCAGCACCAGACGCTCAGCCTCCCCCATCACATTGTTGATGGCCATCATACCGGCCAGAGCGCCTGAGATCATCATGGCGATCATGGTGATCTTTACCGGGGATATCCCAGCGTACCGCGCGCCGGGCTCGGATTTGCCAAAGGCGCGGATCTCAAATCCCAATGAGCTGCGCCAGATCAGCAACCAGACCACAAAGCAAGCAGCAACAGCCACCAGCAGGCTGACATTTGCCGGGGCCGATTTGGAAAAGGCAATGCCAAGAGGGGCCAGCAACTCATGCAGCGAGGGCAGATGCACCGTGTCGCCAAAACGGGCCGAGGCCGGATCCATTGAGCTTGCGGGCTTTAGCACATTGACCAGCACATAGTTCAGCACAGCCGCGGCGATAAAGTTGAACATGATGGTGGTAATAACGATATGGCTGCCGCGTTTCGCCTGCAAATAGGCCGGGATAGCGGCCCAGGCGGCGCCAAACAGCCCGGCGCCAAGTGTCGCAAAGAGCAGTGCCAGCGTCCAATGCGGCCAGGGGATGAAAAGACAGATCACCGCGACTCCAAGGCCGCCCAGCATGGCCTGTCCTTCACCGCCGATATTGAACAGCCCGGCATGGGCGGCAACCGCTACCGCAAGGCCGGTGAACATGAAATTGGTAGCATAATAGAGCGTATAGCCCAAGCCATAGCTGGACCCCAATGCTCCATCGACCATAAGTTTGACAGCCGCGACAGGGTCTTCACCGATGGCGAGGATCACCAGGGCAGAGAGGCCAGCGGCGAGCAGCAGGCTGATCAAGGGGATCAGCACCACATCGGCCCATTTAGGCATTTTTTCCATTTACGCGGCCTCCCCCGCGACGCCGGCCATCAGCAGGCCCAGCTCTTTTTCATCGGTCTGTTCGACAGCGCGTTCGCCCATGATCTTGCCATCAAACATCACCGCTACGCGGTCTGCGAGCGACAGGATCTCTTCCAGCTCGACCGAGACCAGCAGGATGGCTTTGCCCTGGTCGCGCAGATCGACGATTTGTTTGTGAATGAATTCAATGGCGCCAATATCGACGCCACGGGTGGGCTGGCCGATTAGCAGCAGGTCCGGGTTGCGCTCAATCTCACGCGCCACCACGATTTTTTGCTGATTGCCGCCCGAGAAGTTCTTGGCCGCCAGCCAGGGATCTGGCGGGCGCACATCGAATTTCTGCATTTTGGCTTCGGTGTCGGCACGGATTGCTGCGTTGTCCATCAGCAGGCCCTGTTGGTATTCGGACGCGTGGTGATAGCCAAAGGCGGTGTTTTCCCAGGCGTGAAAATCCATGATCAGGCCTTCGCGCTGGCGATCCTCGGGCACATGGGCCACGTGCGATGCGCGCCGGGCGCGGGCATCAGATCCAGCCCCGCGCAGCGGCAGATCGCTGCCGTTGAGGCGGATGGTGCCTTCGCCAATGCGCATGCCACCCAGCACCTCAAGCAGTTCTGACTGGCCATTGCCAGCCACGCCTGCAATGCCGAGGATCTCTCCGGCCCGCACCGTCAGGTCGATGCCTTTGACGCGTTCAACGCCAGCCTCATCCACCACCCGCAGGTTTTCAATTTCAAGCACCGGTTTGCCGGGTGTCGCAGGGATTTTATCCACCTGCAGCAGGACCTTGCGCCCCACCATCAGCTCTGCCAGATGCTCGGGGCTGGTCTGGGCAGTTTTGACCGTCGCCGTCATCTCGCCGCGGCGCATGACAGAAACCGTATCGGTGGCCTCCATGATCTCGCGCAGTTTATGGGTGATGAGGATGATGGTTTTACCTTCGGCGCGCAGCCGGCCCAGAATGCGAAACAGCTGGTCTGCCTCGGGCGGGGTCAGCACGCCGGTTGGCTCATCCAGGATCAGGATGTCGGCCTGACGATACAGCGCTTTCAGGATTTCGACCCGCTGCTGCATGCCAACGCCGATCTCATCGATGCGCTTGTCGGGATCCACGTTGAGCTCATACTCAGCAGCAAGCTCTTTCAGGATCTTGCGGGCCTTGGTGAGCGAGGGCATCAGCAAGCCGCCCTCTTCGGCACCCAGCACGATGTTTTCCAATACGGTGAAATTTTCCACCAGTTTAAAGTGTTGAAACACCATGCCGATGCCGGCCGCGATAGCGGCCTGGCTGTCGGGGATCTCGGTTTTGCTGCCGTTGATCCAGACCTCGCCTTTGTCGGCTTTATAAAAGCCGTAGAGGATGCTCATCAGGGTGGATTTGCCAGCGCCGTTTTCCCCAATGATACCGTGGATGGTGCCGGGTGCTACGCTGATCGAGATGTCTTTGTTGGCTTGAACCGGGCCAAAGGATTTAGAAATCCCTTTGAGTTCAATGGCGGGGGCGGTCAATCGGGCTCTCCCATGCCTGAAAATCCAATCACACGCAGCAGCCTGTCCCCTGCCAGATCTGCAAAATACTGCCCACGCATCATGCGTTGGCAGTATTTGACAAAATCAACAGTGGCGCGCAGGTGGCCGTGATGTTCGCTGAGCGCGACCACCTCGGCTGTGGCACCGGGCATCAGCGCCGTAAACTGGGCAATATAGTCCAGATAGGCGTCGCGACCCTGGATCGGGTCTGGAGCGTTTGGATCGGAATAGTAAAAATTCGGCCCGATGGCTGCATCTGTTTTGGCAGCACGCTCCTCGGGCGACGGGGCGCCCCAGGCCGAAAACAAGGTATGAAGACACATTGTCATGGCCTGGGGCTTTCTGTTTAGCACTTTAGCGCAGGGCAGCTGTTGTCCGTGTAGTAGGACACAACTTTGATCTCGCCATCGATGATCTGCTGGCGGGCCTTATCTACGGCCGCCTTCATTTCAGCGGAGACTAGGTCTGCGTTGTGTTCGTCGAGGGCATAGCCAACACCTTCTTCCGCCAGACCCATCGAGAAGACGCCGGCCTCAATGGATTCGCCTGCGGTCATGGCTTCATAGACCGCGACATCGACGCGCTTCATCATCGATGTCAGGACTTTGCCCGGGTGCAGGTGGTTCTGGTTGCTGTCAACGCCGATCGACAGGATGCCTTCGTCAGCGGCGGTTTGCAGAACACCAACGCCGGTGCCGCCAGCCGCAGCATAGACTACATCCGCGCCCTGGCTGATCTGTGCTTTGGTCAACTCAGAGCCTTTTACGGGGTCATTCCAGGCGGCAGGGGTGGTGCCGGTCATGTTGGCAATCACGGTCGCATCTGGGTTCACGGCCTAAACGCCCTGGGCATAGCCGCAGCCAAAGTGACGGATCAGTGGCACGTCCATACCGCCAACAAAGCCAACTGTGTTGGTTTTCG
>JAWUWF010000124.1:0-10851 GCA_034111985.1 Pseudophaeobacter sp. | reverse complement strand
GCATGGCCGCACGGATTGTGGGTCGCGAAGGTAAACTCTCCTTTGATGTGTTTGAAAAGACGCTCAAGGTGAACCTCTTTGGCACCTATAATGTCATGAGCCACGCCGCCCGCCGCATGGCCGAGCTGGAGCCAATGGCCGATGGTGAGCGCGGTGTGATCATCAACACGGCCTCTGTTGCCTTTGAAGATGGCCAGCTGGGGCAGGCGGCCTATGCGGCCTCAAAAGGGGCGATTGCCTCGATGTGCCTGCCCGCCGCCCGCGAGCTGGCGCAGTCTGGCATCCGCGTCATGGCCATCGCACCTGGCCTGTTCCAGACTCCGATGATGGAAGGTCTGCCGCCGGAAATCTCGGCCAAGATCACCGCCAATATTCCCTTTCCGACCCGCCTTGGCGCGGCCGAGGAATATGCGCTGCTGGCGGAGCAGATCGTCACCAATCCCTTCCTGAACGGGACCACAATTCGCCTGGACGGGGCCGTGCGCCTGCCGCCACGCTGAGGAGAGACACAATGAGCGACCCCATTCTCAAGATCGAGATTGCCGACAGCATCGCCACCCTGACGATGAACCGCCCCGACAAACGCAATGCCATGTGTGAAGAGCTGCTTGTGGCGCTCGACACCTTCTTTTCCGCACCGCCAAAGGATGTGCGGGTGGTGATCCTGACCGGCACAGCGGGGCATTTCTGCTCAGGCCTGGATCTGTCGGAGCATGTGCACCGCTCTGCCGAGGAAAACCTGTACCATTCCCGCAACTGGCATGGGGTGATGGAGAAGATCCAGTTTGGCGGGCTGGCGGTTGTCTCGGCGATGTTTGGCGCTGCCATCGGTGGCGGGTTAGAGCTGGCAGCCGCGAGCCATGTGCGTATCGCCGAAGCCTCGACGATCTTTCAGCTGCCCGAGGGACGCCGGGGGATCTTTGTCGGTGGTGGCGCTACGGCGCGGGTTGGGCGCCTGTTGGGGGCGGATCGCATGACCGAGATGATGCTGACGGGTCGTAAATACAACGCCGACGAAGGCCTGGCCCTGGGGCTGGCGCATTATTCGGTGGCTGAGGGCGAGGCCCTGCCGCTGGCGCAGGAACTGGCGGGCAAGATCGCACGCAATGCGCCACTGTCCAACTACCTGATGATCCAGTCCATCGCACGGATCAGCGACATGTCGCAAAGCGACGGCTTGTTCACCGAATCTCTGGCGGCGGCCCTGTCGCAGACCACGCCCGACGCGGTTGAGGGTCTGCAGGCCTTTCTCGACAAACGCGCGCCAAAGTTCCGGTGAGGCAATGACAAAGGCGCATGTAGACCCCACAGGTAAATCGCAGGCAGGCAAGGCTGATACGGCAGCTGTCAGCGATGCCACCCTGCGCCAGTTTATCGGCTACCATATGAAGCGGGCCTTCAACGCGGTGCAATCTGATCTTGCGCATACGCTAAAGCCGTTTGATCTGCGTATGCTGACCTATACCGCGCTGGTTCTGATCGTCGATAATCCCGGCCTGCGCCAGTCACAGCTGGCTGACGCTATGGACATCGAGCGCCCCAATCTGGTGGTGATCCTTGATGAACTGGAACGCCGCGAGCTGATCACACGGGACCGCGTCCCGGCTGACCGGCGCGCCTATGCGCTGCAGGTGACGCTGAGCGGACGGCAGCTTTATGATAGCGCCGTCGCAGCGGTCACGGCGCATGAAGAGCAGCTGTTGCAGGGGCTGGACGACGAGGCGCGCGAAACCCTTGTGGTAGCGCTGAAAATTATCGAGAACAGCAGAGGAAAACTATAGGTCATGCAACGCACATCACAGTTTCTCAAGCATTCTGTTTCTCGCGAAGATCGCCCCGACGGCGCCATCCTGCTGCGCTCTAACCACGCGCTGGGGCGGGTTGTCGATAAGACCTCGGATTGGCTGCATCGCTGGGCCAAAGAGGCCCCGGACCGGGTGTTCATTGCTGAACGCAGCGGCGCGGGCTGGCGCGAGGAAAGCTATGCGCAGACCCTGCAGAAAGTGCGCGCCATTGCGCAGTCGCTGCTGGCGCGCGGCATGGGGCCCGAGACGCCGATCCTGATCATGTCTGGCAACGGTGTTGATCATGGGCTTTTGTCGCTGGCAGCGCAATATATCGGCGTGCCCACAGCCCCTGTGGCCGAACAGTATTCGCTGATTCACGGAGCGCATGGGCGGCTGCGCCATGCTATTGAGCTGGTGCGGCCCAAAATGGCCTATGTGGTGGACGCCGACCAATACAGCGAAGCGCTAAAGCTGGATGCGCTGGACGGGATCGAGATCATCGCCAGCCGCCCCGGTCGTTCGGATCATGTGACGGCTTTTGAGGCGCTGCTGCGCGGCGACGGGAGCGTTGATCTGGACGCGGCCAATGCCAAGGTCGCCCCAGAAACCGTCGCCAAGATCCTGATGACCAGCGGCTCTACCTCGGCGCCAAAGGGCGTGTTGACGACGCATCGGATGATGTGTGTCAACCAGACCCAGCTGGCTGATGGCTTGCCCTTTTTGCGCGACCATGCGCCACGCGTGGTGGATTGGCTGCCGTGGAACCACGTCTTTGGTGGCTCGCATAACTTTAACATGATGCTGGCAAACGGCGGCAGTTTTTACATCGATGACGGCAAGCCGGTCAAAGGCCTGTTTGACCGCACGCTGGAAAACCTGTCGATGGTCACGGGCAGTCTGGTGTTCAATGTTCCGGTTGGCTTTGCCATGCTGCGCGACGCGCTGGAAAAGGATGCCGCCTTGCGTCAGCGTTTCTTTGAAAATCTGGATCTGGTGTTTTACGCCGGAGCCTCATTGCCGCAGGATGTCTGGCAGAGTTTCGAGAGGATGGCGGTCGATATCAAGGGCGAAGTGCCGTTGATGACTTCCTCCTGGGGGCTGACGGAAACGGCCCCTGCCACCATGATGCAGCAAGAGCCGATTGGCCGCTCTGGCGTTGTTGGTGTGCCGATGAATGGTGTTACCGCCAAGCTGATCCCGGATAAGGACATGCGCTGTGAAGTGCGGGTCAAAGGCCCCAATATCATGCCGGGCTACTTTGAGGACGCGCAAAAGACCAAAGAGGCCTTTGACGATGAGGGCTATTTTATCACCGGCGACGCCATGGTGTTTGTTGACCCCGATGATGTGAATCAAGGCTTGCGCTTTGACGGGCGTATCTCGGAAGATTTCAAACTGCTGACGGGCACCTGGGTACGCGCGGCGGGGCTGCGGATCGAGCTGTTGGCCGCTTTGGCCCCATTGGCAGCGGATCTGGTCATCACAGGCCAGGACCGCAACGAGATCGGCGTGATGATCTTTCCGGATCGCGATGCTCTGAGCGCGGCTGGCTTTACGCTGGAAGAAAACGACGGCGCGCTGACCTGCCCCAAATTGCTGGCTGAGATTCATCACCGACTGAACGCGCGGGCCGGTCGCGTCTCGGGGTCATCAACCCGGGTGACGCGCGCCATTGTGCTGGCCGAGCCCGCCTCACTGACCGAGGGCGAGGTGACCGCCAAGGGCAATCTCAATTTCCGCAAGGTGCTGACAGGCCGGGCCGCACTGCTGGCGCGGCTCTATGATGACGCCGACAGCGGCATCGCAAAACTATAAAGGAAACAAAATGGTAGATCTTTCCAAGATCCGGGCAATCGACTTTCACACCCATGCGGAAGAGTCCTGTGGCTGCCACACCGATGATGGCTACGATGAGCTGCAAAGTACCATGGCCAAATATTTTGGCGCACCCTGGCAGCACCCGCCAACGATCCCGGAAACCGCAGCGCATTACCGGGCACAAAACATCGCGGCGGTAATTTTCCCGGTCGATGCGGAACGCGAAACCGGCTATCGCCGCTATTCCAACGATGAGGTGATCGAGCTGGTCAAACAGAACGATGATGTGCTGATCCCCTTTGCCTCGATCGACCCCTGGAAGGGCAAGATGGCGGTGCGCGAGGCGCGGCGGCTGATCGAAGATCACGGCATCAAGGGCTTTAAGTTCCATCCCACCATGCAGGGGTTTTATCCCAACGACCGCATGGCCTATCCTTTTTACGAGGTGCTGGCAGAGCACGGCTGCATCGCGCTGTTCCACACTGGCCAGACCGGTGTTGGCTCGGGGATGCCGGGCGGCAATGGCATGCGGCTGAAATATTCCAATCCGATGTATATGGACGATGTGGCGGTTGATTTCCCCGATATGAAAATCATCCTGGCGCATCCCTCTTTCCCCTGGCAGGAAGAGGCGCTGTCGGTCGCACAGCACAAGCCCAACGTCTATATCGACCTCTCCGGTTGGTCGCCGAAATACTTCCCGCCAATTCTGGTGCGCTACTGCAACTCGATCCTGAAGAAGAAGGTGCTGTTTGGCTCGGACTGGCCAATGATCAGCCCCGAACGCTGGCTGGCGGCCTTTGACAAAATCGACATCAAGGACGAGCTGCGCGAAGACATCACCAAGAACAACGCCGCCCGGTTGTTGGGCCTGATGTAAATGCAGATCCCGGTTCCAGGGCTGAGCCACTCCTTTGACCTGCGGGTCGAGCTCGCAGCGCCGCTCGATCTTGGCGCGGGGCGGGCAGGGCATCGTCGCATCATCCCGATTGTGGGCGGTGCGGCGCTGGGGCCGGATATCACCGGCGAGGTGCTGAATCTCGGGGCGGACTGGCAGACGATCTTTGCCGACGGCGCCGCTCATCTCGATACGCGCTATGCGCTCAGAACCCATACAGGTGCGGTGATCGAAGTGGTCAATATCGGCACCCGTCACGGGCCTGCAGATGTCATGGCGCGTCTGGCCGCGGGCGATGAGGTTGACCCCGCCAGCTACTACATGCGCACCGCTGCCCGGCTGGAAAGTGGCGATGCGGACTATGCCTGGGTCAACCATACCCTGTTTATCTGCGCTGGTATCCGCCGGGCCTCGGCGGTCGAAATTGCCTATTACAAAGTCGACTAAAGAGGGCAGCGCGGCGACCGGGTGCGCTGCCCTAGGCGCATCCCGCAGCTAAACCAGGCCGGGTTAGCTGCGGAACAATCGTGACCTGCCGCGCAACAGCGCTGGTGGTTTATGCTTTTTTGGTGTCGTCGATAATGTTCATTGTCGCTTTGCCACTGTTGCCCAGCTCGACCTTTGCAAAGGGGCCACCATGGCACATGTGCTCTGGGTCCTGGCTGTCGAGGGGCGTTGTCTCGGACAGAATTTTTTCCGCAAACTGCTCGGCATTGTCTTTGGGGCGGTAGCCCAGAAAGCTTGCTTTGCTGTTGTCGACCGGGGCGCGATCATTGTTCGACACGCCATAGACAACGGAAAACCCAGTCACCGGTGTGTCGATGCTGCGCTGCACCAGCCGGATCAGATCATCATAGGACAACCACGAGCCAAGAGCGCGCGCATTGGTGACCTGCGCACAGGATAGGATGCGCATATGGACGCTCTCCAGCCCGCGCTTGTCCCAGTACATTGACCCAAGATCCTCGGCGAAGCATTTTGCCAGACCGTAAAAGGTATCGGGGCGGTGGCGGGCTTCGGTGTCAATAAACTCGTTTTTTGGGTGCATGCCAACCGCGTGAATGGAGCTGCCGTAGACGACGCGTTTCAACCCGTTCTGATAGGCGGCTTCCCAGATGTTGTAGGCCCCGACAAAGTTGGGCCCCAGCAGTTTCTCAAAGGGGCCTTCGTCGGCATAGGCGCCCATGTGGACAACCATGTCGGCGCCCTTGAGAACCCGCATCATGTCGTCAAGACTGGCCAAATCGCCCTTTGCGTAGGTCTCGCCGTCATAGAGCTTGCCGAGGCCGTCAACGATATCAGTGGAAACCAGCTCATCGCACATCTTGGTCAGGGGTTCGCGCAGATAGGATCCAAGGCGGCCAGCGGCGCCTGTCAGGACTAGTTTTTTCATAATACGGGGCCTCTATGCCAAAGTTAATTTGCCAACCGCGCGTGCAAGCCGGTCCATGGCTTTGGACAGCACGTCTTTTGACGCGGCGGTTGAGATGCGAAAGAAGGGCGACAGCTCATAGGCGCTGCCGGGGACGGCGGCGATGCCGGCCTCTTTCAGAAGATAGGCGGTGATCTCAGCGTCGTCGCGCAGGGTCTCACCGCTTTGTGTTGTGGCCCCAATCAAGGCGGCACAGCCGATAAAGCCATAAAACGCCCCACCCGGCGGATCCAGAGTCAGCCCGTTGATAGCAGCAATGCGCGTCACCACCAGATCACGGCGTTCTTCAAAGGCGGCGCAGAACCGGCGCACCTCGTCTTGCGGCCCATTCAGGGCAGCGACAGCGGCGGCCTGGGCAATGGAGCAGGTGCCCGAGCTGATCTGGCTTTGCACCTTGGCCATTGCGGCAATCAGCGGCTGTGGGCCGGCGCCGTAGCCAATACGCCAGCCGGTCATGGCATAGGCCTTTGAGACACCGTTCACCGTCAGCGTGCGGTCTTTGAGGTCAGGGCAGGCGGCGGCAAAGGACAGGAATTTGCACCCGTCAAACAGTATGTGCTCGTAGATTTCGTCCGATAGGATCAGCAGGTTTGGATGTTTCGCTAGAACGGCCCCAAGGGCGCGCAGATCTTCGTCGCTATAGACAGCGCCGGCGGGATTGGAGGGCAGGTTCAGCATGAGCCAGCGCGTCTTTGGCGTGATCGCCGCCTCCAGCGCTTCTGGTGTCAGGCGAAAACCCTCGCTGGCGGGGCACTGAATTGTCACGGGGCTGCCGCCGAGGATCAGCACGATGTCTTTGTACTGACCAAAATACGGCGCACAGAGCAGCACCTCATCGCCCTCTTCCAGCGTCGCCATCATGGCGTTAAACAAGACCTGCTTGGCGCCGTTTGAGACGATGACCTCGTTCGGGGCATAGCTCAGGTTGTTTTCCCGAGCCAGTTTGGCCACCACCGCCTGTCTCATGGCGGCGGTGCCCTCGGTGGGCGGATAGCGGGTTTCGCCGTTCAGCGCGGCCTGATGCGCCGCCTCTATAATATGGGGCGGCGTGTCAAAGTCAGGCTCGCCCAGTCCAAGGTCAATAATGTCTTCGCCAGCTGCCATGGCGGCCTTGGCGGCTTGTGATGCCGCTGCCGATGCCGAGGCTTTGACGGAGGCGAGACGAGAGGCTGCGAATTTCATGAAAGCGCTCCTTTTACGGTGGCCAGGAAAGCATCTGTTGCCTTCGTCTGCACTGTGCTGCTGTGAGGAGTGCAGGGGGTTTGGACCAGTTCCACTAGATAATCGCCTTTTCAAGGATCGGACGGTTCAGGGCAATCCGGTCAAAATGGAACGGCGATAAATCCAGCGTTCTGTAGGCGCCATGCACCATCAGCTCGGCGGTGCCGCGCCCCATGGCAGGGGATTGCTGCAACCCGTGACCGGAAAACCCGTTGAGGAAGAAGAAGTTCTCTACCTCCGTATGCGGCCCCACAATAGCGTTTTGATCCAGGGTGTTATAGGCATAATGGCCGGTCCATTCCGACTGTACTTTGATCGCCTCAAACTGCGGAATGCGGGTCGCAAGAATGGGCCAGATATGGCTTTCCCAGAGGCTGTGATCCATGTGGAAATCGTCGTAATCTGCCGCAGGATCAATCTCTGTGTGGCCGCCAGCCTGATAGGTGCCGCCGCCGTTTTCACGCACGTGTACACCAGAGGGGTCAATCGTCAGCGGCAGATCCCGGTCGAGCGGTTTTTCGGCAGAAAACACCCATGAGTAGCGTTTGCGTGGCTCAACGGGGATGGTGACACCAATCATCTTGGCGGTCTCAACCGCGCGTGGCCCCGAGGCGTTCAGCACCTTGCCACAGGCGATCACCTCGCCTGATTTCAGTGTGACGCTTTCAACCCGGGTGCCTGCCGCATTCCGGGTCATGGCGACAACTTCGTTTTGCACATATTCCACACCGCGTTCGCGGGCAGATTTGCGCCACCAGTCGAACACGGCAGTGGCGTCCCAAAACCCTTCGTCGACCGTGTTGATCGAGCCCAGAACGATATCGTCGACATTATAAAACGGATAGGCGGCCTTGATTTGTTCAGCTGTCATCAGCTGTGTTGCTGCCCCGGCTGCGTTCTGGATGACCTGGTTTTGCCGCAAGACATCGGCAAAATCCGCATTGTCCGCCAGATACATATAGCCAAAACTCTGGATGGCGAGGCTGGGCACGCGGCTGTCATTACCCATATAGCGCGGCAGGTTTTTGACAAAATCCGCTGCAAACTGGGAAATTTTCACGTTCAGCGGGCTGGAGAACTGCTGCCGCATGCAGGAATTGGTGTGCATGGTGGAGCTGAACTCATAACTGGGGTCTTTTTCCACAACCAGCACGGTGCCGTCGAAATCCTTGTCGCCTGACAGGAACCAGGCGGCGGAGGATCCCATGATTGCGCCGCCGACAATGATGACGTCATAGCTGGTGTTTTGTGGTGTTTGGGTCTTGGTCACAGGTCTTCCCCTTTTGCGATGGCCGCTTGCACTGCTGCAATGTCTTTTGCACTCAGACCATAGTCACTGGCGGCTGTTTTTGCTGAAATATAGCCGCGCGCGAGGTCGCGTTTTACGGCAGATTTGGTCCGGTCTTTTGGGTCACCGTAGCCAGCGCCTCCGGGGAAGGCCATCATCACTTTGCGCCCATGCGCCACAAATTGTTTGCCCTTGCCATTCATTTGGGCACCATCGTCCTGGGCGATTGTGGTGGGCGCCCCCGCGCCGCCGCCGCGCCGCCCCATGGCGGGGTGATCAACACGGTCAAACATCGCCTGAATGTCGAACTCATGGCCCTCACGTGCGCCCACTTCCATATATTGTCCCAGCCCGCCGCGCTGCGCGCCGGCGCCGCCTGAATCCGGACGTAGCTCTTTGCGCCAGATGATCACCGGGCCTGCGTGCTCGGTTGCCTCGACCGGCATGGTCATCACGCCGGAGGGAAAGGCCGTCGCGTTCAGCCCGTCATGCGCGGGCCGCGCACCAGAGCCGCCAGAGTTGAAGGTCAGCACCTCGGAGCGGCGCGCATTGGCCGGGGCAGGGGCATCGCCGCGTGGCCGCAGCGAAACCTGGAAATTACACAGACAACCCGCGCCTTCGGCGGGCACCACGCCGGGCAGGATCTTGTCAAAGGCATTGAAGACGGCATCAGGCACAAAATGGCCAACGATATGGCGCAGCGCCACCGGCGCGGGGTGCACGGCGTTGACGATGGAATTCACCGGCGCCTCGATCTCAAACGGGGCCAGTGAGGCGGCGTTGTTGGGGATTTCCGGCGCAATCGCCACCTTGAGCGCATAGCAGGCATAGGCCTTGGCGTAGACCAGCGGGCAGTTGATGCCCTTTTTGTCGAGCCCCGAGGTGCCGGTGAAATCAGACACAATCCGATCCTCGTGGACAGTTACCCTGACTTTCAGCGTAATCGGTGTGTCAAAACCATCGACTGTCAGCTCTCCTTGCGCAGATTTACGCGGCAGGGCGGCGATCCGCTCCAGCGTCGCCCGGCGCGAGTTGTCGAGGATAAAGTCGGCGATGCCGTTTAGGTCGGCAAGGTCAAATTCCTGCATCATGTCGATCAGGCGGCGGTGGCCAATCTCGTTGCAGGTTGCCAGCGCATAGATGTCGCCAATCAGCTGATCCGGTTCACGCACATTGCCACGCACGATCCGCACCAGAGTTTGATCGACCACGCCGCGGTCGGCGAATTTCATGATTGGCAGATACAGGCCTTCTTCATAGACACTGGCCGCATCGGCGCCAAATCCGCGCCCGCCAATGTCGACAACATGGGCGGTGCAGGCAAAAAATCCCACCAGCTGGTCGCCATGGAACGAGGGCGTGACCATGGTGATGTCATGCAGGTGGCCGGTGCCCTCCCAGGGATCATTGGTGATATAGATGTCACCGTCAAAGATATTGTCCCGGCCAATGCGGCGGATGAAATGCGCAACCGCGTCGGCCATGGCGTTCACATGGCCCGGTGTGCCGGTGACGGCCTGTGCCAGCATCTGTCCCTGCAGGTCATACACACCTGCCGACAGATCGCCGGCCTCGCGCACCGAGGTTGAAAACGCGGTGCGCACCAGCGCCTGCGCCTGTTCCTCAACAACCGAGATCAGCCGGTTCCACATGACCTGATAGGCAACGTTTGAATGTTGATGTGTCATGGCTTTATCCTTTCACGCGCAGATCAATGCAGCCGTCAGGCTGGCGCATAGCGGTGCGGCTGGAGGGCACGATGATGCTGGTCTCGTCTTCTGTGATGACTGCGGGCCCCTCGACGCGGGCGCCATCAGCCATGCCATCCCGCAACACAACATCAGCGGTGACAAAATCAGCCAGGGCAGGATCAAACAGCCTGCGGCTGCCCTGCACTGGAGTAGGCTCAGCGGCGACGGCGACTTCATCTACCAGCGCCACCGGTTCTGGCGGCGTGGTGGCGTTCACCGACCAGACGGTGATCTCGATATCCATGCCTGCCACGGCGCGACCAAACAGTTTGACGTAGTCTTCGATAAAGCGCGCTTCAAAGGTTGCCACATCGGGGTTCATCGCCTGCGCCTCGGTCAGGGTGATCGGGATTTCCCAGCCCTGGCCGCTATAACGCATATAGACTTTGAACTCGGACAGGATTGGGCTGGAGGCATCGCAGTTGCGCACAAATCCGGTGGCCTCGGCCTGCAAATCCATCAGCAATGCTTTGATCTTATTGGCATCAAACCCATTGAGGTTCATATAGACGGATCGGTTTGCCTCAAAACTGAACGGCGCGCGCAAAAAGCCGATGGCTGAGCCAACACCGGCACCCTGCGGCACCAGCAGGCGGTCCACGCCGAGCTTTTCGCACAAGCGGCCAGCATGCAGCGGGGCGGCGCCGCCAAAGGCG
>JAWUWF010000123.1:0-17216 GCA_034111985.1 Pseudophaeobacter sp. | reverse complement strand
CATAGCCGGGCTGCGCCGGACCCGCCGCTACAGCCTGCGTCACCGGATTGAGCAGGCCCATCTGCAAAACTGGCTGACCCTGTGCCAGCAAACCATCCCGCGCAATTACGACTGCGCGGTTGAGCTGCTGCAGTGCCGGCGTCTGATCAAGGGCTATTCCGACACCCACGCGCGCGGATTGTCAAAATTTGCCCGCGTGCTGGGCACTCTGCCCGCCCTGATCGAGCGGGACGATGCCGCCCAATGGATTGCCCGCCTGCGCGAGGCGGCCCTGGGAGACGAGGAGGGCACAGCCCTGGAGGGTGCCATCAAAACGGTAATGTCCTTTGCCAGCCCCCCTGCAGCGTCCTCCTAACGACGCGCGCGCCAAACGGAACGCTGCGCAGGCCTCTCCGCGAACTGTCCAACACAGCCAGAGAGGCCTGGCTGCAAATCCCCCATAGCAACGGCAGGCCCACAGGGCCCGTTGCTATGGCCCGTTGAGCTGGCCTGCCGCGATAGCCTGATTCTGGCCCGTTGCATTCTTAACCCTACCCCGGTGCTGGCTCCACGATTTCAACCCCTCAGAAAAGTGACGCCAAGTTTCAAAATCACTCACTAGACGACCAGTCTAATCAGTGACATTCACAGCGCATGAAAGTCCAAACCGATTCCACCCGCGATCACATCCTGACCACTGGCCGCGCTCTTGTTGCGCAGCGGGGGTTTACCGGCATGGGCCTGACCGAGCTGCTGAAAACCGCCTCGGTGCCAAAGGGATCGTTTTACCACTACTTCGCCTCGAAAGAGGATTTTGGCTGCAAGCTGCTTGAACAGTATCTGGCGCAATACGGCGAAACGCTGGACGGTATTCTCGAAGACCACACCACACCGGCGCGGGTCCGGTTGCTGAACTACTGGTCCCTCTGGATCAGTGCCCAAACCTCTGACGAGGCCTGCACCCAGTGCCTGATCGTGAAAATCGGCGCCGAGGTCTCGGATATCTCGGACGAGATGCGCCGCCTGCTGGAGGCCGGCACCCAAGGCATATGCAGCCGGCTGTCAAAGACCATCGCCGACGGGCAAAGAGACGGCTCTATCGCAGGTGAGGTGGAACCACATCTCGTGGGCCCGGCCCTGTATCAGATGTGGCTGGGCGCCAGCCTGATGGCAAAGCTTGCGCGCAAACCGGAGCCGCTGCAGCAGGCCATGCAGGCGACATTGGCGCTGTTGCCAGGCCCCAACTAAACAGGTCCCAACTAAACAGGCCCAAACCGCCTGACGCCCGGATCTGACCTCCCCAGGGCAACCCAAAGACCCGCCACAACAGACACCTGCTTCTCCCTGTCACAACAGGGTCGGACAAAACGAAATCTCTCTCTCCAAGAGGCCTCTGAATTAGGAAAACAAATGTCCCTCACTGCAGATACAAACCGCCAGATCGTCCTGAAAAACCGCCCCATCGGCAAGCCGGATGACACAACGCTTGCGCTGGAAACCTCGGCTATGCCCGTTGCTGGCAAGGGCGAAATGTTGTTGCGCGTCGAATACCTGTCGCTTGACCCCTATATGCGCGGCCGCATGAGCGATGCCAAATCCTATGCTGACCCGGTTGCCATTGGCGACCCCATGGTTGGCGGCACCGTGGCCCGGGTTGTCACATCGGATGTTGACGGCTTTGCGCCGGGCGACTGGGTTGTCAGCTTTAGCGGCTGGCAGGACTATGCCGTCTCAAATGGCGTTGGTGTGACCAATATGGGGGCCAATCCCGCACAACCGTCCTGGGCGCTTGGCGTGATGGGCATGCCTGGCTTTACCGCCTATTGCGGCCTGCTCTATATTGGTGAGCCCAAGGCGGGCGAAACCGTTGTCACCGCCGCGGCCACAGGCCCTGTTGGCGCAACCGTTGGCCAGATTGCCAAGATCAAAGGCTGCCGCGCCGTTGGTATCGCAGGTGGTCCCGAGAAATGCGCCTATGCCGTTGACGAGCTCGGCTTTGACGCCTGCATCGACCGCAATGCCCCGGATTTTGCTGCGCAGCTGAAAGCGGCCTGCCCCGATGGCGT
This sequence comes from Pseudophaeobacter sp., assembly GCA_034111985.1. GTDB lineage: Bacteria > Pseudomonadota > Alphaproteobacteria > Rhodobacterales > Rhodobacteraceae > Pseudophaeobacter. The sequence continues at coordinate 15,171 of JAWUWF010000123.1, read as the reverse complement.
CGACGTCTATTTCGAGTATGTCGGTGGTGCTGTGTTTGACGCTGTGCTGCCGCTGCTCAACCCCAATGCGCGGGTGCCGCTGTGCGGCTTGATCTCGCAGTATAACGCCACCAGCCTGCCCGAAGGCCCTGATCGCAGCGGCGCACTGATGGGAGCCCTGCTGGTGAAAAAGATCAAGGTTCAGGGCTTTATTGTCTTTGACGATTTTGGCCACCGCTACCCCGAGTTCGCCAAGGACATGACCGGCTGGATCAAGGCCGGCAAGATCAATTACCGTGAACAGGTGATCGAAGGACTGGAGAATGCACCAGCGGCCTTCAACGGGCTTCTTGAAGGCAAGAACTTTGGCAAAGTCGTCATAAAGACCGGCACCGCCTGATGCTTCTTTACCCCCACACAAACAACATATGGAATAGACTATGAAAATTCTGATGGTTCTGACCTCGCACGACAAACTGGGCGACACAGGCAACAAAACCGGCTTTTGGCTCGAAGAGTTCGCAGCGCCCTATTATGCGCTGCTGGACGCCAAGGCCGAAGTTACCCTGGCCTCTCCCAAAGGCGGCCAGCCGCCGATTGACCCCAACAGCGACGCCCCTGACGCCCAGACCCCGGCGACCGAACGCTTCAAGGCAGATGCCGCAGCACAGGCGGTACTGGCGGACACTCTGGTTCTGCGCACGATTGACAGCAGCGACTATGACGCCGTGATCTATCCCGGCGGCCACGGCCCGCTCTGGGATCTGACCACGGATGCCGCGTCAATTGCCATCATCGAGGCCATGGCTGCCGCAGGCAAACCCGTGGCGGCTGTCTGCCACGCCCCTGCCGTGCTGCTGAATGCCAAGGGCCCCGATGGCGCGCCACTGGTCAAAGGCAAGACCGTAACCGGGTTCAGCAACAGCGAAGAAGCCGCCGTGCAATTGAGCGAGGTGGTTCCCTTCCTGCTGGAAGACGAGCTGGCTGCCAAGGGTGGGATCTATTCTAAGGTGGAAGACTGGCACCCCTATGCGCTCACCGATGGCACATTGGTCACCGGTCAAAACCCAGCCTCTTCCGAGGCCGTCGCCAAGGCTCTGCTCGCGCTTCTCTAATGACACGAGCCTCAGCGGGTCTACCCTGCTGAGGCTCAAATATCTTTGCAAAGAAAACCACTGGCGCACCGCAAAATCGGGCCGTGCGCACTGCAGCCTTTTACCAGATGCGACGAACTGGCTGCGCCCTGTTCGACTATCTAGGCGATTACCTGTGCGACTATTTCTTGTCGCGGGCGGCTTTCTCTTCCTTGGTCATTTTATTGTTCCAGACATTGTTGCTGAGACCCATCTCGGCTGGCTGCGGCTTGGTCTTGCCAACACTAACTTTGCCACCCTTGTTCAGGAATTCCTGAATCAGAGCGTCATCGGTGGTTTCTTTGGGGACATGTTTCATGGGATCAACCTACGCCTTATAATGGTGCTGGGCAACTACTGCTCATATGATGATACTGTGACACAGAGCCGGTGACCAGCGCGCGACAGCTGGTATTCGTATAGAGCACTATTCCTGATTTGCATGGGCAATTTGAAATTGGCATTGGCCCGCAGCCAGCCCGGTGCCGTAGGTAGCTCGCACAGATAAAGGCTGCCAACAAAGGCATCCGAAATGGAGGGAAAATGAATAAATTTATCCGCATTGCTGCGGCTGGTGTGATGTCGCTCGCCTTTGGCGCCGTGGCGCAGGCCGAGGTCACAGTTAAAGTCGCCTATGACGCAGACCCCGTTTCACTGGACCCGCATGAGCAATTGTCCGGCGGCACGCTGCAGTTTTCGCACATGTCCTTTGACCCGCTGGTGCGCTGGACTCAGGACCTCCAGTTCGAACCCCGCCTGGCAAAAAGCTGGGAACAGATCGACGCCAATACCACGCGTTTTCATCTGCGCAGCGGCGTGAAATTTCACTCCGGCAACGTGATGACAGCGGCTGACGTGGACTGGACCTTTGATCGCCTGAAAGAAAGCCCCGACTTCAAGGGCATCTTCAGCCTCTTCACCGACGTGAAGGTCATTGATGATCACACCTTTGATCTGATCACCTCAGAGCCCTACCCCCTGGTGCTGCACACGGTGACCTATATCTTCCCGATGGATAGCAAGTTCTATTCCGGCACCACCGAAGATGGCAAAGACCGCGCCGCTTTGGTCAAGCATGGCGACAGCTTTGCCTCGCGCAACATCTCCGGCACCGGCCCCTTTGTGGTCAGCGAACGCGAGCAGGGCGTGAAAATGGTCTTTGACCGTTTTGCGGACTACTGGGACACCGAATCTGCCGGCAATGTCGACAAGATCATCCTGACCCCGATCAAGGAAAGCCCCACCCGTGTGGCGGCTCTGTTATCCGGCGACGTTGATTTCATCGCGCCTGTGCCGCCCACTGATCTGGCCCGTGTGGCTGACAACGAAGGCACCGACCTGATCACCATGCCCGGCACGCGGATCATCACATTCCAGATGAACCAGAACCGTGTTGAAGCGCTGAAAGACGCACGCGTGCGTCAGGCCATCGACTATGCCGTGAACAACGCAGGCATCGTGGACCGCATCATGCGCGGCTTTGGCACTGTTGGCGCTCAGGCCAGCCCGGCTGGCTACCTTGGCCACAATCCAGATCTGAAACCACGTTTCGACGTTGAAAAAGCCAAGGCTCTGATGGCCGAAGCGGGCTACGCGGATGGGTTTGAACTCTCCATGATGGCGCCGAACAACCGCTATGTGAACGACGACAAAATCGCGCAGGCTGTGGCGTCGATGCTGGCAAAAATCAACATCAAGGTTGACCTGCAGACCATGCCAAAGGCCCAGTACTGGCCCGCCTTTGATGAGCGCGCAGCAGACATGATGATGATCGGCTGGCACTCGGATACCGAAGATTCCGCAAACTTCCACCAGTTCCTGAGCCATTGCTTCGATCAGGACTCTGGCAATGGTCAGTACAACTCTGGCAACTTCTGTAACGCAGAAGCCGACATGCTGATGGCCAAAGCCAACGCTGAAACAGATGCTGGCAAGCGCGCAGAGATGCTGCAGCAGATGGAAACCATCCTCTACAACGAGGCCGCTTTCATCCCGCTGCACTGGCAGAACCTCGCCTGGGGTGTCCGCAAAGGTGTCCACGCCGACAAGATCGTGAACGCCCTGAACTTCCCTTACTTTGGTGACCTCGTCGTCGACTAAGGGTTTTTGGTGCCGGGGCGGGTCTGCGTGACCTGCTCCGGCTCTTTTCCAAGACAATGCATCGTGGCTATGCGTCCTGACCGTCAGGGTGTACCAGCCATAACGACCCTCTCAAAATGCCCCAGGCACAGTAATTTGCCCCAGGAAGGTGCGAAAGCATGTTTGCTTACCTTGTGAAACGCGTGTTTCAGGCGATCGCGGTGATGTTCGTCATCTCGCTGATCGGCTTTGCTATTCAGGACAACCTTGGTGACCCGCTGCGCGAACTTGTCGGGCAATCCGTGAGCGAAGAGGTCCGTCAGGAGTTGCGCCAAGAGCTGGGGCTGAACGACAGTTTCATGACGCAGTATCTGCGCTTTGCCGGCAATGCGCTGCAGGGCGATCTGGGCACCAGTTACTTTTTCAAAGAGCCGGCGCTGGATGTGATCCTGAAAAAACTGCCCGCCACGATGGAGCTGGTGCTCGGCGCCACGATCATAATTGTCGGCCTGTCGATCCCCGTCGGAGTCTACACAGCAATCTATCCCAACACGATTCTCAGCCGTCTGGTCATGGGGATCTCGATCATTGGTATTTCGATCCCGGTCTTTTTGACGGCGATCCTGATGATCTATGTTTTCTCTGTTGAATACGGCTGGTTCCCCTCTTACGGGCGCGGCGATGTGGTGCATGTCTTTGGCTCCTGGGAGACCAATTTCGCCACGGTTGATGGCTGGATGCATATCCTGCTGCCCTCGATCGCGCTGGCCTCGATCATGCTGCCGCTGTTTGTCCGCCTGATCCGGGCTGAGATGATGGAAGTGCTGCAGAGCGAATACGTCAAATACGCCAAAGCAAAGGGCATCCGGCCCTGGCGGATCTATTTTGTACATGCGCTCAAGAACACGCTGCTGCCGGTGATCACCGTAGGTGGTGTGCAGATCGGCACCATGGTGGCCTATACCATCCTGACCGAGACCGTCTTTCAGTGGCCGGGCATGGGGTTCATGTTTTTGGAGGCGGTGAACCGCGTCGACACCCCCCTGATCGTGGCCTACCTGATCGTCGTCGGCTTTATCTTTGTTGTCACCAATACCATCGTTGACCTGATCTATGGGCTGGTCAATCCCACCGTCAATCTTGCGAGGATGGGCGCATGAGCAGCCTGAGCACCCCGACAGAGCCCACGCGCTGGTCGCAGATCTGGAACTCTAACATCGGCTACAGCTTTCGCCGCAACCCAGTTGCGATTGTGTCGCTGACGGTTTTCGCGCTGATCGCGGTGATGTCCTTTTGCGCGCCGCTGATCGCGCCGTTTGATCCCTATGATCAGGGTCAGATCGACATCATGAACAGCGAATACCCGCCAATCTGGGTGGAGGGCGCTGACGCGCAATTCATGCTGGGCACTGATGATCAGGGCCGCGATCTGTGGTCCACCATCCTGTATGGCACGCGGTTGTCGCTGCTGATCGGCATCTGTGCCGTCGCACTGCAGGCCTTTCTGGGCATCTCGATTGGGCTGATTGCCGGCTATGTCGGCGGCAGGGTCGACAGTCTGCTGATGCGGCTGGCCGATATTCAGCTGTCGTTCTCAACGCTAATGGTCGCGATCATCTTTCTGGCGGTGACGCAGGCGATGTTTGGCTCGGAAACCTTCAACCAATATGCGGTCTATTTTCTGGTCGCGGTGATTGGCGTCGCCGAATGGCCGCAATATGCCCGCACCGTGCGCGCCACGGTTCTGGCCGAGAAAAAGAAAGAATATGTCGACAGCGCCCGCGTTCTGGGCTTTGGCCCCGGGCGTATCATGGTGCGCCATATCCTGCCCAACTCGCTGTCGCCGATCTTTGTGATCTCAACGGTGCAGGTGGCCAATGCTATCATCTCCGAGGCCTCACTGTCCTTTCTGGGTCTGGGCATGCCGCCAAGCCAGCCCTCGCTGGGATCGCTGATTTCCTCGGGGTTTGACTATATCTTTTCGGGGAGCTGGTGGATCACCGCCATTCCCGGCATCGTGCTGGTGGTTCTGGTATTGGTGATCAACCTTTTGGGTGACTGGCTGCGTGACGCCCTGAACCCCAAGCTTTATAAGGGATAAGCGCCATGTCCTTGCTTTCCGTGCGCGATCTCAGCGTCAAATTCGCCATGCGCGACACCACCGTGACGGCTCTGGATCAGATCAGTTTTGATCTGGCTAAAGGCGAACGCCTTGGCATTGTCGGAGAATCCGGTGCGGGAAAATCCATCACCGGCTTTGCCCTGATGAACCTGCTCAGCCGTCCCGGTTTTGTCGATAATGGCAAGATCCTGTTTCAGGGCGACGACATTGTTCAGATGCCTGAGGCCAAGATGCGCAATATTCGCGGCAACCAGATGGCGATGATCTTTCAGGATCCCATGGTCACCCTGAACCCGGTGCTGACCATCGGCCAGCAAATGGTCGAAACCCTGCAGGCCCATCGCAGGCTGAGCAAGGCCGAGGCCGAACAGATTGCCATCATCAAACTGCGCGAGGTCTATATCCCCTCTCCCGAGGAGCGGCTGAAGCAGTATCCGCATGAGCTCTCGGGTGGCATGCGCCAACGGATCATCATTGCCATCGCCCTGTTGCTGGACCCGCAGCTGATTATCGCGGATGAGCCCACAACGGCGCTGGATGTGACCATTCAGGCCGACATCATGGAGCTGCTGCTGGAGCTGTGCCAGTCCAATAAGGTGGGCCTGATCCTGATCACCCACGATCTGGGTGTTGTCAGCCAAATGCCCGAACGCACATTGGTAATGTATGCCGGGCGCATCATCGAGGCCGGGCGCACGCGCGAAATCATCAATGATCCGCAACACCCCTATACCCAGGGTCTGATCAATGCGCTGCCGCAACAGACCAAACCCGGTCAACGCCTGAAACAAATCCCCGGAAATATGCCCTCTCTGACTTCTATTCCCGCCGGGTGCCCCTTTAGCCCACGCTGTGAATTTGTAAAAGACCGTTGCCTCACAGAGGCACCAAAGACAGTGCAGTACGCCCATGTTGCGGTGGCCTGTCACGAGGTCAACCGGTTACACAGTAATACAGACAGTGACACACAGAGTGACAAAGCCGAGGAGATCCAGGCATGAAGACTTCTCAGCCATTGTTGGAAATGCGCGGCCTTGAAAAGCGGTTCGATCTGGATCGCGGTTTTCTGGAAACGATCAAGTTCCGCGGCGGCAGGTTCGTACAGGAAAAACGTGCGGTCCATGCGGTCAATAACATCTCGCTGCAGGTTGCTCCGGGAGAGGCGCTGTGCGTTGTTGGCGAAAGCGGCTGTGGCAAGTCCACCGTTGCCCGACTGATCGCCGGCCTGCTGAGCCCCAGCGCCGGTGAAATCCACTATGATGGCGCGCGCATCGACAACCGCTCGCGCCGCGCCATGATGCCGCTGCGCAAAAAGATGCAGATGATCTTTCAGAATCCCTACGCATCGCTGAACCCGCGCATGACCATCCAACAGGCGCTGGAAGAACCGGTACGCTATCACAATCCTGCCCTGTCAAAGGGCGAGGTACGCGACAAGGTGGCAGATGTGATGCGTGCCGTCGGGGTCGATCCCAGTTGGGCCGGGCGCTACCCGCATGAGTTCTCTGGCGGCCAGCGGCAACGTATTGCGATCGCCCGCGCCCTGACAGTGGACCCCGAGTTCATCATCGCGGACGAGCCGATTTCAGCGCTGGATGTCTCCATTCAGGCGCAGGTCCTGAATCTGATGCTGGAGGCCAAAGATCAGCGCGGTCTGACCTATCTGTTCATCACCCATGATCTGAGCGTGGTGCAGCATTTTGGCACCAAGGTAGCGGTGCTCTATCTGGGTTCGGTCTGCGAGCTGGCCGATACGGCAACGCTGTTTGAAAACCCAAAACACCCCTATACCCGGGCCCTGCTCTCGGCGGTGCCGCAGCTCAACGATGACCATCCCAATCACATTCGGTTGCGGGGCGAAATTCCAACGCCGATCAACCTGCCGCCGGGCTGCCCGTTTGAAAGCCGCTGCGCCCATGCCAACAGCCGCTGCAGCGCCGAACAACCCCGCCCAATGCAACAGCCAGACGGGTCGCTCGTGGCCTGTCACGCAGTTGAAGAAGGGCGTCTGGACGGGTAAATTCCAAGACAGGCGGAACGGAATGACACATTGGACATAGCCTGGCTCAGAGATTTTGAAGCTTTGGTCGCGCAGAAAAATTTCTCGCGCGCGGCAGAAGAGCGAAATGTCAGCCAGCCCGCTTTTTCCCGGCGTATTCGCGCGCTTGAGGAAGAATTCGGCGTTACACTGATCAATCGCCAGACACTGCCGCTGTCCCTGACGGCGGCGGGTGAAGTCTTTTTGGCGCAATCCCGGATTATGCTGCGCACCTATGATGAAACGCTGGAACGCTGCCAGATCATTGACGCGGCGGGTGAAAACGTCATCCGTTTTGCCACCTCTCAGTCGCTTTATATGACGCATTACAAAACCCATATTGCACCGCTGGTGGATCTGGGCGGGCTGGAGATCGACCTGAACTCAACCGGCTGGGCCGCCGATCAGTTCGTCTCGGCGCTGCAACAGCGCTACTGTGATGTGATCCTGACCTACTGGCACCCCTCGATGGATGCGCTGGCGCCTCTGGGTCTGGGCAATTGTGACTATATCACCCTGACCCAGGACAGCTTTGTTCCGGTGTCCAAAACCTGCATCAACGGCCCGCTGCACCGGTTGGATGGCAGCGGCAAAAAACCGGTCTCGCTGTTGTCCTATGGCACGGTTTCAGCCCTGCGCTCGGTGGTTGAGCACGCTCTGCGCCAGCAGACCGACGGCCCCAAGATGCTGGTCATCAATCAAAGCGCGCTGGCGATTTCGGTCAAGGCAATGATCATGGAAGGCTTTGGTCTTGGCTGGCTGCCACAGGAGCTGTGCAAGGCCGAGCTTGCCGATGGCCGCATGAGCATTGTTGGTAACGCAGAGCACGTCCATCCGTTGGAGATCCGCCTCTACCGTGACAAGGAAAACACCAAACCCACGCTGAACCGGCTGTGGCGCGACATGCAGGACCTGTCGCAGGATCCGCCCAACGATGCCCCGGATCAGGACAGCATCCTATAGGTTTACAGCGCGTTGGCGCCGGATTGCACCGCTCTTGCCCCTTAGACAGATTTCCCCGCAGGTTGAACAGAAAACGGCCCCTGAAACAGGAGCCGTTTTAAATTCATTGCCATTGATCAGGGCTTAGCCGCCAAAATCATCCAGCATGATATCTTCGCGGTCGACACCAAGATCTACCAGCATTTTAATCATCGACTGGTTCATGATCGGCGGGCCACACATGTAGAACTCGCAGTCTTCTGGTGCTGGGTGGTCCTTTAGGAACTCCTCAAACAGCACGTTGTGAATAAAGCCGGTGTAGCCGGTCCATTCATCTTCGGGCATCGCATCAGACAGGGCGACATGCCATTCAAAATTGGGGAACTCTGCCGCCAGCTTGTCGAAATCCTCAACAAAGAACATTTCACGCTTGGAGCGCGCGCCATACCAGAAGCTGATCTTGCGATCTGTGTGCAGGCGCTTGAGCTGGTCAAAGATATGGCTGCGCATTGGCGCCATACCGGCACCACCGCCAACAAAGACCATTTCCTTTTTGGTGTCACGGGCAAAGAACTCACCAAAGGGACCAGAGATGGTCACCTTGTCACCGGGCTTGAGGTTGAAGATGTAGCTCGACATCAGGCCTGCTGGAATGCCCTCAGAGCCGGGAGGCGGCGAGGCCACCCGCACGTTGAGCATGATCATGCCCTTTTCTTCCGGGTAGTTGGCCATGGAATAGGCCCGCTCGACCGGTTCAGTCACCACAGATTCATACTGCCAGACGTTGAAGCGATCCCAGTCACCGCGATATTCTTCTTCGATGTTGAAATCGGTGTATTTCAACACATGCGCCGGGGCTTCGATCTGGATATAGCCGCCAGCGCGGAAATCGACGTTTTCGCCTTCGGGCAGATCCAGCACCAAGGCCTTGATAAAGGTGGCGACGTTTTCGTTGGAACGCACGGTGCATTCCCACTTTTTAACGCCAAAGACCTCTTCGGGCACTTCCACTGCCATGTCTTGCTTCACAGCAACCTGACAGGACAGGCGGTCGCCACAGGCTGCCTCGCGTTTGGTGATATGGCCTTCTTCGGTTGGCAGGATCGACCCACCACCCGAATGCACCCGCACGCGACACTGCGCACAGGTGCCGCCGCCGCCACAGGCAGAGGGCACAAACAGCTTTTCCGCCGCCAGCGTCTGCAGCAGTTTGCCGCCCGCAGGCACCGAAATGGTTCTCTCACCGTTGATGGTGATATTCACATTGCCAGTCGAAACCAGTTTCGAGCGCGCCATGATGATGATGCTGACCAGTGCCAGAACAATCGTGGTAAAGAGCAGGACGCCCAGTACAAAAGTCGTCATAGATCCAGCCCCCTTACAGTTTCACGCCGCTGAAGGACATGAAGGCCATGGCCATCAAACCTGCAGTGATGAATGTGATGCCAAGACCCTGCAGCCCGTCAGGAATGTCAGAGTATTTCAGCTTTTCGCGCACGCCTGCCATGGCGGTGATCGCCAGCGCCCAGCCAAAGCCGGACGAGATACCGTAGGTCACCGATTCCGCAAAACCATAGTCGCGTTCCACCATAAAGAGCGAACCACCCAGGATGGCGCAGTTCACGGTGATCAGTGGCAGGAAGATCCCTAATGCGTTGTACAATGGCGGGAAATACTTATCCAAAACCATCTCGAGGATCTGCACCAGCGCGGCAATCACCCCGATATAGGAAATCAGGCCAAGAAAGGTCAGGTCGACATCCTCAAACCCGGCCCAGGCAAGAGCGCCCGGTTTCAGCAGGTAGGTCAGGATCAGGTTGTTGGCTGGCACAGTGATAGACTGCACCACCATCACCGAGATCCCGAGGCCAATGGCCGTGGAGATCTTTTTGGAGACCGCGATAAAGGTACACATGCCGAGAAAGAACGACAGCGCCATGTTCTCGACGAAGATGGCCTTTACGGCCAGAGATAGCAGCGCTTCCATCAGTGGGCCTCGACAACTTGAATTTTATGTTCGCGTTCTTCGACCTGCTCGGGCTTCCAGGTGCGGAAGGCCCAGATCAAAAGACCGATGACGAAAAAGGCAGAGGGCGGCAGCAGCAGCAAACCATTGGGCACATACCAGCCACCGTTGTTGACGGTTTCCAGAATGGTCACCCCAAACAGGCTGCCAGAGCCGAACAGTTCGCGCACAAAACCAACCATCATCAGGATCAGCCCATAGCCAAGCCCGTTGCCGATGCCGTCCAGAAACGAGGCCACCGGCGGGTTCTGCATGGCAAAGGCCTCGGCGCGGCCCATCACGATACAGTTGGTGATGATCAGCCCGACAAAGACCGACAGGGTTTTGGAGATCTCAAAGGCATAGGCCTTGAGCACCTGATCCACCAGGATCACCAGCGAGGCGATAATCACCATCTGCACAATGATACGGATCGAGTTGGGGATCTGGTTACGCAGCATCGAGATGAACATCGAGGAAAACGCCGTCACCAGCGTCACCGCAATTGTCATCACCAGCGCCACTTTCAGCGAGGAGGTCACCGCCAGGGCGGAACAGATCCCAAGCACCTGCAGGGTGATCGGGTTGTTGTCCACCATGGGATCAAGCAAAAGCGCTCTACGTGTCTGGGCCATCAGATATCTCCCGCTTTGAGATTGGCAAGGAAGGGGGCATAACCGGCTTCGCCCATCCAGAAGCGCACCAGATTGTCGACACCAACCGTGGTCAGCGTCGCACCCGACAGGGCATCCACATGGTAGTCAGCACCAGCTGGCGGCGCGGTCTTGGCCACGGTGATCTGCAGCGTGCCGTTCTCATCCGTCAGGCGCTTGCCGTTCCACTGCGATTTCCACCGCGGGTTGTCGACCTCGGCACCCAGACCGGGGGTCTCGGCGTGGCTATAGAACTGCAGGCCAAAGATGTCGTTGGCGTTTTCCTCAACAGCGATAAAGCCATAAAGCGTCGACCAAAGACCATAGCCGTGGATCGGCAGGATCACCTTGTCGATCTCGCCTGCGTCATCTTTCAGCAGATAGACGGTCATGTATTTCGACTGCCGCCCGATCGAGGCCGGGTCATTCTCCAACTCAATCGAGGTGGCCGGATCGCTGGCCGCAGCGCGGTCATCAAAGCTGGTCACGTCAAAGGCATTGGTAAACTGACCGGTAGAGAGCTCCAGAATACGCGGCTCAAACGAGGCGCCAAAGGCCTCGGTGATGTCCATGCCCGGCTCATAGAGGCCCGCGACCTGCAGAATATTGATCTGCTTGTCTTTCAGCTTGTTGGCTTCCTGCGTTGGGCGCAGCGCCACGGCGGCCGCCGAGACGATCATCGAGGCAAACAGGCACAGGGTGACGGCCACAAACAGCGTCTTGGGTGTCGAGTCCGGCGACATATCCCAAAAGCGGCGCAGGGCGCCTTTGTTGGTTTGCTCAGACATGGCGCTTCGCTCTCCGTTTGATATTGGCCTGCACGACAAAGTAGTCGATCAGCGGCGCAAAGACGTTGCCGAACAGGATGGCGAGCATCATGCCTTCGGGAAAGGCCGGGTTCACCACCCGAATCATCACCACCATAAAGCCAATCAACGCGCCATAGATGTAGCGCCCCATATTGGTGTGGCTGGCCGAGACAGGCTCGGTCACCATAAAGACCAGACCAAAGGCAAAACCGCCAGTGACCAGATGCCAGTACCAGGGCATGGCAAACATCGGGTTGCTGTCAGAGCCGATGGTGTTCAGCAGCAGCGAAAAACCCACCATGCCTGCCATGCAGCCCGCAACCAGTCGCCAGTTGGCGATCTTGGTCATCAGCAGGAAGGCAAGGCCGATCATGCAGGCCAATGTCGAAGTCTCACCAAAGGAGCCCTGAATGGTGCCGATAAAGGCGTTCGTCCAGGTGACGCCATTGGCCGCCAGCTGATCAAACCCAGCCGAGGCCGAAACCGCCAGCGCAGTGGCACCGGAAAACCCGTCAACAGGCGTCCAGATGCTGTCACCGGACATATAGGCCGGGTAGGCAAAATACAGGAAGGCCCGGCCGGTCAGTGCGGGGTTGAGGAAGTTCTTGCCGGTGCCGCCAAAGACTTCTTTGCCGATCACAACGCCAAAGGAAATCCCCAAAGCAACCTGCCACAGCGGAATGCTGACAGGAACGATCAGGGCATAGAGCATCGAGGTGACCAGAAAGCCTTCGTTGACCTCATGGCCACGCACGGTGGCAAAGATCACTTCCCAGATGCCGCCAATCACCAGCGTGGTGATATAGATCGGCAGGAAATACAAAAGCCCGTGCAGCATATTGCCCAACGGGTTGGCTGGATTAAAACCGATGCCAAGACAGTCAACCACGGCAGCGCGCCAGCCAGAGGCGCCATACTGACCAATGGCGGTGTTGACCTGCAGGCCGGTGTTATACAGGCCAAACAGAATACAGGGGATCGTTGCGATGACCACATAGGTCATGATCCGCTTCATATCCACGTAGGAGCGCGCATGTGGCGCAGCCGTTGTGACCGCCTTTGGTGTGTAGAGGAAGCTTTCCACCATCTCGTAGATGGGGAACAGTTTCTCCCACTTGCCGCCTTTGGTAAAGTTCGGCTCAATGCGGTCAAAAAAGTTACGGAGACCCAAGAGACTATCCCTCCTTTTCGATCTTCGTCAGACTGTCGCGAAGCGCCAGTCCGTATTCGTATTTTGCCGGGCAGGCAAAGCCGACCAGCCCGAGATCTTCTTCGTCCAGTTCCAGCGCGCCGAGCGCCTGGGCCTGATCGGTATCCATCACCAAAAGCGCGCGCAAAAGCTGCGTTGGCAAATAATCCTGCGGCATCAGCTCTTCAAAGGTGCCAGTGGGCACCATGGCGCGACGCCCGCCGTTGAGGTTGCTGGTCAGCGCATAGAGCTTTTTCGAGAACAAAGAGCCCAACACTGGCTGCACCGCGTATTTGCTAGCCATGGGACGAATCCAGCCCAGCGGAATTTGTTTGTGGTCTTCTTCGATCACCGTAATCTGGCGCGCGTAGCGACCCAAATAGCCATCGGCTCCCTCCCCGGCGCGACCCGACAGGATCGAGCCGGAAATCACCCGCGCAGGCACAGAGGTGTCAACCTCATCCGCGATGAGATCCGCCATGGCGGCGGCCTCAACGGTGCGGACCAGACGCGGCTTGCGTACAAGCGGGCCAGACAGCGCGATGATGCGTTCCGGATTGAGGCTGCCGGTGGCCAGCAGGCGGCCAATGGCAATCACATCCTGATAGCCAATGGTCCAGACCAGTTTGCTGGCGGTGGGCGGCTCGATGAAATGCATATGGGTGCCGGCCAGGCCTGCAGGATGGGGCCCTTCAAAACTGGCAACCTCAACACCTTCAACACTGGGAACCGCAGCGCCAGCGGCGTGACAGAGGTAGGTCTTGCCTGCACTCAACGCCGAAATCGCCTTGAGGCCCGTGGCAAAATCCTCAGCGGCCTGTGCGATGATCACGGCAGCATCGGCAGCAAGCGGTTCAGACTCCATCGCCGTGACATAGAGCGCGGCAGGGCGGGTATCTGGTGCTGGCACTTTGGAATAGGGTCGGGTGCGAAACGCGGTCCAGAGGCCAGCGGCGCAAAGGCGCTCTGCCAGACCTTCGGGTGTCGAAACATCACCAACAGCGGAGAAATCAACGGGCCTCGCAGCGGCGGCATCCACTTCGATTTCAACACTGATCAGCACCCGGCGGGCACCGCGATTGATCGCCTTGACGCGACCGGCGACCGGCGAGACCACCTGAACCTCAGGCGTGTCCTTATGGGCAAAGACCGGGGTGCCAGGCGCAACAATATCGCCTTCCTGCACCGCAAGACGGGGTTTCAAACCCAGGTAGTCGCTGCCCAGCAAGGCAACGGTCCTGACTGCGGGACCCTGATGAATTTCCTGAGCGGGCGCGCCCTCAACCGGAAGTTCGAGTCCTTTTCGTAGCTTATAATGCCGCAACTGTTTCTCTTCTTCTCTGCGGTCGGTCAGAGCCGACATGTCATGGCTGTTTTTGGATTCGGCCTGCAAATAGTCTGATCTGCCCCCGGTTCCTACAGGAAACTTGCAATATTGTCCTGTCGTGACATTCCGAGCAAAGTTTCACAGGCCTGGCGAAGATTGACAGGATCGCGAATAGCGTACAATAGAAGGGCGTTTCAAGGGTAGGTGGGCAAATGACACGTCTCTTTCTTGTTGCGCTCGCGTTTTTTCTCGCGGCGTGCAAATCGGATCCCATAACGCTGCAGTTTAGCGGTGAAACAATGGGCACAACGTATAACATCACAGCGGTCGACAAAACGGCCGCGCTGTCAGCTGATGCGCTGCAGGCTGCGATCACGGCGGAACTGGCCACGGTCAACGCGCAGATGTCGAACTGGGATCCTACCTCAGAGATTTCGCGCTTCAACGCCACCACCTCCTCTGATCCGGTTGCGATCTCGCCAGAGCTGGCCAAGGTGATCGCGGCCGCCAATGAGATCCACCACAAAAGCGAGGGGCTGTTTGATGTCACCCTCGGCCCGCTGATCGAGATCTGGGGCTTTGGTGCCCGCGATCAGGACAGCCCGATCCCAGCCGATGAGGCGATTGCCACGGCGATGGGTCAGGTGGGTCAGGGCAAGATCCTGAAGCTGTCACAGGACCCTCTGACACTGCGCAAGAGCCTGCCGCAGACCTCGGTCTATCTGGCCGCCATCGCCAAGGGCTACGGCGTCGATCAGGTTGCAGCCGTTCTGGCTGAGGCCGGGCTGAGCGACTATATGGTGGAAATCGGTGGCGATCTGGTCACCGCAGGCCAGAATCCCAAAGGCAATAGCTGGCGCATCGGCATTGAACGTCCAGATGCCGCCAGTCAGAG
>JAWUWF010000122.1:0-10219 GCA_034111985.1 Pseudophaeobacter sp. | reverse complement strand
CATTTATCGTGGAACACCCTGCCGGAGTTTTGAATGCTCAACAGATGGTCCAAAAGGATGTCTGCTTCAGCGGCAGACACAGTTCCGTGACCTGCTTTTAGGTATGCGTCGACTGATTTGCCGGAGCTGCGCCCTGCCAGGCCATCCTTGGTCAAACGCAGCGTGTCAAAGACGAAATCCCCGGCATGCGGCGCATGGCACCCAGCGCACGACCCTTCGTATATTTTGTGCGGATCAAGTTGTTGTGCCAAGGCCGGGGTCATACAAAGAGAGAGGCCAAGCCCCCCAATGTAGCCGATCCATTTTGTCAGCGCTTCCAAGTACATTGAACCATTCCTCAGTCAGTAAAAACGCGCAAAAGTCTGAGGCACCGCGACCGCAGTGACCCTTGAACAAGTTAGCTGAGAAAGGAAGGTTCTGCGTTGATCCGCATCAAGGGCGATGGATCATCAATCTGGGTGATTGATGCAAAATCAGAGGCGCCCCACCCGAAACCTCGGATGGGACGTTGGTGGTCGCCAGAATGGTGTTCAGACCAGTTTGACGATCTGTTTGCCTGTATTGCCGCCGGTCAGCATCGACATAAAGGCAGCGGGGGCGTTCTCTAGGCCCTCAGCGATATCCTCGGCAAAATGCAGCTCGCCCTTGGCGACCATGGGGCCTACTTCCTTCAGGAACTCAGGGTAGCGATCGAAGTGGTTGGAGATGATGAAGCCATTCACCGAGAGGAATTTCACCAGGATATTGCGCCAGATGTTTGGCCCGGTAAGGGCCTGATCGCTGGCGCCTTCACCCAGGCCGCCAGCATTGTACCAGGCGATCATGCCGCAGATCGGAATGCGGCCATTGATGTTCATCATCGGTAGAACGGCTTCCAATACCTTGCCGCCGACGTTTTCAAAATAGATGTCGATGCCTTTGGGGCAGGCCTCTTTCAGGTCTTTGCGCAGCGCGCGGGCGTCCGAATAGGCGCGGTGATCCAGGCAGGCGTCAAAGCCAAAGGTCTCAACCGCCATTTTGCACTTTTCCGCACCACCCGCGATGCCAACAACGCGAAGACCAGCCTTTTTGGCCAGCTGTCCCACCATGGATCCCACCGGGCCCGTTGCGGCTGCAACAACCAAAGTCTCACCCGCCTGGGGCCGCCCATAGGCCGACAAGCCATGCCATCCGGTAAACCCTGGCATTCCCAAAACGCCCAGAGCTGCGGTGATCGGCCCTTGTTTCGGGTCGAGTTTGCGCAGCTCTTTGGCGGGCAGGCAGCCGTGGCTGGCCCAGCCAAACATGCCAAAGGCAAAATCACCAACCTTGAAATAGGGGCTGTTTGAGGCGAGCACCTCGCCCACGCCCCCGCCTTCCATACGGCCGCCAATTGGCACAGGCGCAGCATAGGATTTGGCATCATCCATGCGCCCGCGCATATAGGGGTCCAGCGACATATAGTGCAGCTTTACAAGAACTTCCCCCTCGCCCGGTTGCGGCAGCGGGCTGCTTTCCAGGCGAAAGTTCTCCTGTGTGGGCGCGCTTTCGGGGCGGCTGGCCAAAACGATCTGTTGCATCTGTACGGACATTGGTCTCTCCCTGTTGTGGTCAGTTGCAGGATGTGGCCTGCGCGGTTCGTTTTGTGAACTCTGTCGTTCAGTATTGTCTTTGACAACCGCGGCCTGCCTGTGACCCTGCGGAAAAACCTCTGCTGCCCTCTGCCGCCCGTGGAGAGATGCCTGCGTTTTCATGAGGTATTCACCCTTGGCAAATGGGGGCTTGCGGCGTATAGGCACGCATTGACCGACATCTCCCCGAGCTCAACAGGATCCAGCAAATATGATTGGTAGCGCAAACCTCAATGTGATGATCAAAGCCGCCCGCAAGGCTGGCCGCTCCTTGGCGAAAGACTTTCGCGAGGTTGAAAACCTGCAGGTCTCGCGCAAAGGGCCCGGAGACTTTGTCTCCAAAGCAGATATCGCGGCTGAAGCGATCTTGAAAGAAGAGCTGATGGGCGCACGCCCCACCTATGGCTGGCTGGCCGAAGAAGGTGGCGAGACCCCGGGCGAGGATCCGACCCGTCGCTGGATCGTTGATCCGCTGGATGGCACCACCAACTTTTTGCATGGTCTGCCCCATTGGGCGGTCTCCATCGCATTGGAGCACAAAGGCAAAGTCATTGCCGGTGTGATCTATGATGCCTCAAAGGATGAGTTGTTCTTTGCCGAAAAAGGCACAGGCGCCTGGATGAACGAAAGCCGGATCCGCACCTCGGGCCGCAATCGTTTGATTGAATCCATATTTGCCACCGGCCTGCCGTTTGCTGGCCGTGCGGATCTCCCCGAAAGCCTGCAGGACCTGGCACGTCTGCTGCCTGCTTGTGCTGGTGTGCGCCGCTTTGGTTCAGCCGCGCTGGACATGGCCTATGTCGCCTCGGGGCGCTATGATGGTTTCTGGGAGCGTCGCCTGCAGCCCTGGGATTTGGCTGCGGGTATTATCATTGTGCAAGAGGCCGGCGGTCTGGTTCAGGCCCTGAACCCGACAGACAGCATCGTTGAGGCCGGAGAAGTCATCTGCGCCAACGAGCCGATCTTTGAAAGCTTTGCCAAAGTTATCCGGAAGTAAATTTCCGGTCTTAAGTGATGGCAATATGATTGGCGCGTCCCGTTTGGGGCGCGTTTTTTTGTGCTTTGTCACGCTGACTAGGGCCCGCCGGGAGCTCCGCTGCGAAGGTGAATGCTGCGGTTGCAAAAGTCTCCGCAAAAGTCTTCATCGTGAAGGGCAGCCCGAACGCCTATTTCCCCCAGGGGCCAGGGGTCTTTTTCTTGCGCGGTAAGCGCGGAACACGGGTCACACTATAGGCGTATTCGGTTTTGGGATTGGGCGGCAGGCCCTGGGTTTCTGACCAGAAAGACGCGCCACCGCGTTTGAGCCAGAGCGGCAGGGTGAACACCAGCCCGACACCAAAGCCGCCCGCATGGGCCCAATAGGCGACGCCGCCTTCATCGGGGTTGGCGCCAATGCCGCCAAAGATCTGCAAGGCCAGCCAAAGCCCCAGCATCAGCGAGGCGGGCACGGTGATCACACGGAAAAACACGATGAAAATAAGCAGCACATCCACCCGCGCTTTGGGAAACAGCAACAGATAGCCGCCCAGAACCCCGGCAATGGCGCCAGAGGCACCGATGGTGGGCACTTGCGATTCCGGCGCTGCCCAGACGTGGATTAGCCCGGCCCCGATGCCGCTAGCCAGGTAGAAGGCAAGGAAGGGCAGGTGGCCCATCTCATCCTCAAGGTTGTCGCCAAAGATCCAGAGAAACAGCATATTGCCCCCCAGATGCATCAAGCCACCATGGAGAAAGACCGAGGTAAAGAGGCTGGCGGTGCCTTCGCCTTGGGAAATTTGTGCCGGGATGATGGCGTAGGTCTGATAAAACTGCATCAGGGACTGCGGGGTTGCATGCGCGCCGTAGAAAAACAAATGGACCAGTACATTCGCTGCAATCAGGCCATAGACAACGTAGGGCGTGCATCCCGAAGGGTTATGGTCGCGCAGTGGAAACATGGCGGAACGCTGGGCCGTTTTTGGCCCAGCGTCAAGAGGTTATGGCGCAGGCTTGCCTCAGCCTTCACCGCCCAGCAGGGCTGCATTGCCGCCTGCGGCGGTGGTGTCGACACAGACATGGCGCTCTGCCAGAACACGGGCGCGATCAGGCTGGCCGGGGATCAGCGGCAGGATCGGGCCCGCACGTTTTGCCAGGGTACGCTCTATCTCGCGCCCCTGCGCCTCATCTCCCCACCATAGCACGCCGGCGATGCCCTGGATGACCTCCAGACGGTGCAGATCAAACATGCCATTGGCCTCAATCGCGGTGCCGCCGAGGCCTATAACCTGTTTTGCCTGTGCTGCCGCCGCCTCAGCACCCGGGCCCATACACAATAATGGGGCGCGGGCCGAGGTTGTCAGGCGGTTGGATTCCCCGGTGGGGCCGGGCAGGGAGGTTGTAACAGGTCGCCCCGGAACCCCGGTCTCTGCGGGCAGATCTGCGGTCGTCTCTCCCCAGGTTTCAGCCGCGACCTGACGATCCGGTGCGCAGAACCGTGCCAGATAGTTCGGCCCACCCGCCTTGGGGCCAGTGCCGGACAGGCCCTCCCCGCCAAAGGGCTGGCTGCCAACGATGGCCCCGATCTGGTTGCGGTTGACATAGATATTGCCCGCGTGGATGCGGTCACAGACGTGCTGCACCCGGTCATCGATGCGGGTGTGCAACCCAAAGGTCAGCCCATAGCCGGTGGCGTTGATGTCACCGATCACCTTGTCCAGATCCTGTGATTTAAAGCGGGCGACATGCAGCACCGGCCCAAAGATCTCCTGTTCCAGATCACCGATACCGGTGACTGCTATCAGGGTGGGGGCCACAAAGGTGCCGCCCTGTGGCGTGTTCATCTCTTTCAGCACCCGGCCTTCGGCGCGGGCCTGATCGATATGGGTGAGAATGCCAGCGCGCGCGGCGGCATCAATCACCGGGCCACTGTCGACGTCAAGATGCCAGGGATCACCAAGATGCAGCACATCCATGGCACCCTTCAACATGGTCAGCACGCTATCCGCGATATCCTCTTGCAGATAGAGACAGCGCAGCGCTGAGCAGCGCTGACCTGCCGACTGAAAGGCGCTTTCAATCACCGCCTGCACCGCCTGCTCTGGCAGAGCTGTGCTGTCCACGATCATTGCGTTCAGCCCGCCGGTTTCGGCAATCAGCGGCGCGCCGGGCTGCAGATTCTCGGCCATAGTGGCGCGAATGCGCATGGCGGTGGCGGTGGAGCCGGTAAAGGCTACGCCATTCACACGCGCATCGCCGGTAAGGGCGCTGCCGATCACCGCACCGCGTCCGGGCAATAGTTGCAGCGCAGAGCGCGGCACGCCCGCCTCATGCAGCAGTGAGATGGCGCGGTGCGCTATCAGCGGTGTTTGCTCGGCCGGTTTGGCCAGCACGGCATTGCCGGTGGCCAGTGCCGCTGAAATCTGCCCCGAGAAGATCGCCAATGGGAAGTTCCAGGGCGAGATGCAGGTAAAGACGCCAGCGGGGGCGGCCTCTGGGATGCGGGCGGCGTAGTAGCGGATGAAATCTACCGCTTCGCGTAGCTCTGAGACCGCGTCGGGGATGCTTTTGCCCGCTTCACGGGCCAATATGGCAAAGAGCTCGCCAAAGTTGGCCTCATAAAGATCCGCCGCTTTGTTCAGCACAGCTGCGCGCTCGGCTGCCGGGGCCTCCCAGGGCAGCGCGGCTGATAGGGCCGTTTCGACCTCCGCTGTGCTGGCGGCAGAGACATGGCCCACCCCTGTCAGATCCGACGGGTTGATCACGTCTTGGGCCGCGTCAGGCGCGGCCTCTCCGGCAATCAGCGGTACCGCCTGCCAGCTGTGGTGCTGCCACGGAGCACGGGCCGCGTTGATGCGCGCCAGAGTGGGGGCGTGGCCCAGGTCAAAGCCTTTGGAATTAGGACGCTCTGGCGCATAGAGTTCGGGGCCGGTGGGGATCGTGTTGGCGCAATCTGCGGCAGCAATGAACGGATCATCTGCGACGATTTCGGGCGAGACGTCCTCATCAACGATCTGGTTCACAAAAGAGCTGTTGGCGCCGTTTTCCAGCAGCCGCCGCACCAGATAGGCCAGCAGGTCACGATGCGCGCCGACGGGCGCATAGATGCGGCACCGGGTCTGGTTCTGCTCCAGCACCATGTTGTGAAGCGTCTCGCCCATGCCGTGCAGACGCTGGAACTCATAGCTTTCAGGGTCCTCGGCCATATGCAGGATGGCACTGACGGTATGGGCGTTATGGGTGGCAAACTGTGGATAGATCCGGTCGGTCATGCCCAGCAATTTGCGCGCATTGGCAATATAAGAGACGTCGGTCAGGGATTTATTGGTAAAGACCGGAAAGCCATCAACGCCCTCGACCTGGGCCAGTTTGATCTCGGTGTCCCAATAGGCGCCCTTGACCAGACGCACCATAAAGCGGCGATCATATTTCTCGGCCATGGCATAGAGCGCGTCAATCGCAAGGCCAGTACGTGGGCCATAGGCCTGCACCACAACGCCAAACCCCTCCCAGCCCGCCAGTGACGGATCTGAGACCACAGCCTCGATCACCTCAAGCGACAGCGACAGGCGGTCGGCCTCTTCGGCATCGATATTGAGCCCCATTTTGGCAGATTTTGCCAGCAGCGCCAGTGCCTTGATGCGCGGCACCAGCTGTTCCATGACGCGGGCCTCCTGCGCCAGCTCGTAACGCGGGTGCAGCGCCGACAGCTTGATCGAGATGCCGGGGTTTTTGCGAATATCATCGCTGTGGCAGCCCGCAGCAATGGCCGAGATCGCCTTGGAATAGGCCAGATGATAGCGCGCGGCGTCTGCTTCTGTTCGGGCCGCTTCACCGAGCATGTCGTAGGAATAGGTGTAGCCCTTGGCCTCCATGCCTGCAGCACGTTTCATTGCGGCCTCGATGCTTTCGCCCAGCACGAATTGGCGGCCCATTTCCTTCATGGCGCGGCCAACGGCGGTGCGGATGACCGGCTCGCCCAGGCGTTTGATAGCCCCGCGCAATGCGCCGACGGGGCTGCGTTCTTCGTCCAGGACACGCCCGGTGAGCATCAAGGCCCAGGTCGAGGCATTGACCAGCGAAGAGGAAGAGCGGCCCAGGTGTTTGCCCCAATCAGAGGGCGCGATCTTATCCTCGATCAGCGCATCAATGGTATCGGCATCCGGCACCCGCAGCAGCGCCTCAGCGAGACACATCAGCGCCACGCCCTCATCGGTCGACAGGCCATATTCGGCCAGAAAGACCTCCATCAACCCGGGATTTGAATGCCCCCGGATATCGCGCACAAGACTGGCTGCAGCAGAGCAGATCTTGGCGCGATCCGCCTCGCTTAGGGCAGCGGTGCTGCACAACTGGCCAAACATGTCTTGTTGGTCGACATAGGTCCCGGCATCAATCCGGTCGCGTAATTTGCTGTGCAGGGTCATTTTGAGGCTCCATTTCTGTGCGGAGAGGCGTTTCGGCAAGTGTATAGGTGTTCAGGCGGGACAATCTCCCGAAATTGTGCGAATGTCAGATCGAATGGCAGAATTTTTGGTGGAGTTTCGACCTATATGGATTTTTCAGAGCTGGATCGGTTTGATCGGGAGATTCTAAACGTCGTCGGAGAGGACGGACGCATATCAATCGCGGATCTGGCGCGGCGCATCGGCCTGTCCAAATCGCCAACGCAAACACGGCTGCGACGGCTGGAGAGTGAGGGTATTATTACAGGCTATCGCGCTTTGATTGACCCGATCCGGCTTGGGCTGGACCATGTGGCTTTTGTTGAGGTCAAACTCGAAGATACGCGCGAAGCTGCCCTGTCAAAGTTTAATGCCGCCGTGACCCGGATCCCGGAGATCGAGCAGGCGCATCTGATGGCCTCCCATTTTGACTATCTTCTCAAGGTGCGGACCCGCTCGATGTCGGCCTATCGTCAGGTTTTGGGCGAAAAGATCTCATCCTTGCCGCATGTCTCGGCCACCTCAACCTATGTGGCCATGCAGGCTGTCAAGGAAGACGCGGCATTGGCGCCAGTTTAGGGCTTGGGGGCCGATACGGCCCATTTTCAAGGCATCAAATTGTGCTTCTCCTTGGTTTGGCGGCGCTTTTCTCGAGCGTTTTTTGCGCGAATGTCGGACTTGAACTTCGACCATACGGGTCTTGCCATGCGTTGGTTGCGGTCTCTTTCGCGCAATGTTTGTTCTGAAGGAGACCAGGCATGGCGATGAGGTGCACAGGCAGGTTGCGCGGTGATACTGGACGAAAAAAACCAACCAGCAGCTTAACACGCGCGCAGGTTTCATCTGATTTGGGTGTTGGGCTTTCGACGCTTAACCAGCGGGTTCAGAACCACCCGCATGACGATTTGATGTCTGCTCTGCATGCGATGTGACACAGGAGGCCGAAGGGCTGCCTAAATGAGTTGAGAGGCCGCAACGTAAGCGCGACAAGACCACACTTTTAGAGATGCGAGCCCATGCGTTTTCCATAAAATTTTCTTGGCTGGGTGCCGGGGGCAACAAATGCTCAACGCAACTGAGGGTCTGGGTGTTCTCAAAGGTTGAGGGGGCTGGTGCGATGCCCCACAGTCTGTATCCAGCCGACAGCGACCCGGCGTTCATCGCAGAGTTCATGGCAGAGTTCATCCCTAAGGTCATCTAAAAAGGCGATGATTGCAGGAGAACAACAACGGGATTCAATTCGAGGCGGCATTCACATCGGAGATGTTCGCCTTTTCGTGTATTTCAACACGCCCTGCCGGATAGTGGGGGGAAGAACGGCGAAACCTTCCTTGCGTTCCGTAAAGCTCGCAACAGTGTCGTAAGCCGAAGGAGCCGATACAGATCCTCCGGCAATCATCCCTAAACTTGCATGTCTTTACAGGCTGTCAGAAAATGAAATCGTTTGCACTAAGATCGCTGATCGAAAAATATCGCATGGTGATCGTATTGCCATCGCCGTCGGCAATTTCCAGGTGCTCACCGTCTTCTGTTATATGATTGTTGACCAGATCGCGGAAGCTGCTGATCTCGTCAATCCCTGAGAGATCGATCTTTTCCACGCGTCCCGAAGTGTCGAAATCCCCGATCCTGTCATGGCCAAAATTGCCTTTGAAAACAAAAATATCAGAGCCGTATCCGCCGTAAAGCAGATCATTGCCGTTACCGCCGATCAGCCTGTCATTCCCAGCGTAGCCGGACAGGGTGTCATTGCCGCCCAGCCCAGTGATAACATCGTTGCCAGCCAGGCCTTCGATCTGGTTGCGGCCATTGCTGCCGGTGAGCTTATCGCCCCTCTCAGAACCGCGCATGTCTTCAAAACCGCTTAGGTCATCGCGGTCGCCAAAGCCGTCAATGGCAAAACCTCGTTTGAGGTTCACCACCACACCATCGGTGCCGCCATAATTTGCGTCAAGGTCATAGCGGACCTCGTCGCGCTTTCCCCGGGCGCCATTCAATGTGTCGTCACCGGCAAGGCCCCAGATGACGTTGTTGCTCATATTGCCTGTCAGCTGATCCGCATAGGCCGAGCCACGCAGCCTCTCAATGCCGCCTAGACTGTCGCTGTCGCCCCAGCCATCCGTTGCAATGCCTGCTCGCAGGGAGGCTATGACGCCGCTCGGGTCGGCGTTAAAGGTAATCTGATCGTAGGGACTACCTCGGCCCCGGTAGGTGTCATCGCCTTCTGACGAGTGAAAGTAATCCTCCCCGGCGCCGCCAACCATCAGATCTGCGTCTGGGGTGCCTGAGAAATCATCTTCCTGCGTTACGCTGTCATAATTCAAATCATCCCAGGCGATCGCTGCACCCGGTGCAAGATCTCCCGTCGCTGCTGAAACGGAGGTTATCGATTGTTCCAGGGCCAGCCAATCCTGCAGGCTTGATATATTTGGAAAGCTGTTCCCGGCAATCACGAAGATATAATCGATTTGACCGCTCTGTGTTAGGCGTGGTGTGGTTATGCTCAAGAACGTACTGGTGCCTGTGGGGAGAGTGACTTGCCCGAAAGTTGAATTCAGGGTGTCTTGTCCGCATCCTGGATGCTGACCGCCTAAATCCTGATTTGTCAGCAGATAGTCGCCATCCCCCAAAATAAGCTGCGAAATGTCGCTGGAAAGAGAGACATCCGACACGAAATAGTCATCGTCATAGCCCTCAAATCTGTATGAAAACGTGCTGCTGCTGGGCACTGAGATCGTCATTGTGGTGCTTCTAAATGCAATGGCCTCACCTTCAGAGCTGCCATTAACGTCGGCGTAATTGTAAACTATTCTGTATCCAGCAAAACTAAAGGTACCCATTTTCTCAACCCATTCTGTCTAAATTTCACGCCGGCTGCTTTATATTGGGTATTTTGCATGTATCATTTTGCCTAATAGCACTTGAGCTGATTTCGATCTTCTTTGCAAGGCGAGTAAAACGTGTTGGCGTCAAGCAATGAGGGAGGCGGATGTTTGGGCCTGCTCCAGCCAAGTGCGCGGGCGCTATTATTTTCTTTGGCCTCTGGCAGTCCCCGCTATCTCGTCGTATTTCCTGCGATGTTGCGCTTGGAGGCGTAACCCTAAATGCGGCGTTTTTGGACGGCCAGCTACGACCATTTTCCTCTTTGGAGGCTCCGGGCTTGCAACGCTGAGTGACCCAAAATAGGCG
>JAWUWF010000121.1:0-11937 GCA_034111985.1 Pseudophaeobacter sp. | reverse complement strand
TGCGCAATTCCTCAGCATGTGCTGAGCCGCCCAAAAAACCAAGAGCCACAAGAACCTGCAACGTAAACTTCATGGTGCCTCCAATCCTTCATAGATATCTAACGCAATTGCAGAGGGCGCGCCAATACGTAAAGCAGACCTTATCTATTCTGCTGTGACTTGGCAGATATGGGCTCTAAGCTGCCTTGCGGCGGTGCGGCAGCGCGTCTGGCGCGAAATCACGTGTGATCAACGCTACCCAGTGCCCGGTGTCAGCCCTTTTTCGACATTGGTGCGCGGTGCAGCATGACGCAGCATGTGGAGCACTAAGGGCGGAAACCGGACCTTCGCGGCATGCGCACGGGTGACGCCATGGCTTAGCAAAAGCCGTCCTTCACAGATCCCGGCACCCGGCTGCACTTGCTGCAACCGAGTTACACGGAAGCAATGTGCGGGAAGTCAGCGTTGCTAAGCCTTAGCCAATTACTTAGCCAAGACCTCGAGCGAACCGGAATTTAAGCACCCCAGATTGGAGCCCTGCCATTTGCCGATTTGGAAATTCGGAGAAAGTGGAGTTTCTCAATCCTTTAAGCGTATTCGCGCGACCCTCATGTGTCGTAGTAGGCATCTATAAGGTGCCCAAACGACGCTTTTGAAACGCCTCAAAACTGTGAACAAAGGTGATTTCGTTTCATCCATATGAAACATGTCTTGGATTCAACGATATTTAAGACTCTTCGCAATCTTCAATGATGGCCGGGATAATGATCCGCCCGACAAAAGAGGCGGCCGCCAACATGGAGAAACACACAATGGACAATACGTTTTCGCGCAGACGGCTGCTGGCAACGGGTGCTGGAATGGCTGCCACCCTCGCAATGCCTTCGATCGTGCGGGCTCAGCCGCTTGCGGGTAAGGAAATTCGCCTTCTGACCTGGTCGGACAACACGGGCCTTGCCATTCTGGATCACATAGCCAAACCCTTTGAAGAAAAAACCGGCGCGCGTGTCATTGCGGATCGGACTGGCTCGACTTCGGAAATGGTCGCAAAGCTGCGGGCCGCTGGTGATCGCGCCCAATATGACGTCATTACGCTGGCCGGTGTTGGCGCCGTTGAACTGGCTGGTGATGGCCTGCTAGCCAAGCCCGACCTGAACATGTTACCCAACCTGAAGGATGTAGACCCACGCTTCCGCACTGGTGCTGACGGCCATGGCATTGGCTATTTGTTGTGGACTGGTGGTCTAATCTACAACACAAAAACCTTCAAAGAGCCGCCAACCTCCTATGCGCAGATGTGGGATGAAGCCCATAAAAACCGTTTGTTCCTTCCTCCGGCCACCTGGACCGATGCCCTAGACACGATTTTTGCCACTGGCAAACTGATCGGCGGCGACGGCACCAATTCTGCCGAGGCCCTGGCCAAGCTGGCAGAGCTGCGCAACAGTATTCTTACCTTTGGCGAAAACCCGGCCCAATTGTCTGAGCTGTTCCGGTCCGACGCGCTGGATATCGGTGGCGTCTATGCCCCGGCCTTCTACGCGGCCGAACTGAACGATCCTGCCAACTCCAACATGGGTGCGACCTATGACGTTGACGAGGGTTTCTTTGCCGATCTGATGTATACTATCACCCCAAAGTCGAAGCCGGGCGATGATGAGACAGTGCATGCCTTTATCGATTACACCCTCGACGCCGAAGTGCAGGGCATCATGGCCGAGGCCGTGTTGAACGGGCCAGTCAATCAAAAGGCAGTTATGTCAGAAGCGGCCAAGGCCAGCCCCTTTATCATCAAGCCTGAGCAGATGGGCGAAAAGGCAATCGTACACGACAAGTCCTTCATCGCCGAGGTGCGCGAAGACTGGATTACCCAGTACACACAAACACTGTCCTAGATCCATAAGTCAGGCCCCCAGACCGTGAGTATTTCCCTCTCCCGACGCAGAGCACTGGCGTTTTCGCTCCCTGCGATCATAGCAATACTCCCCTTCCTAGGGGCCTGCTTTTACATTTTCCGGTTTTCGATTTCCGCCGAAAAAGGAGTTATCGACGGTTACTCGATCCAGCCCTATATCGACTTGATGACACCCTTCTTTGGCCGCTCAGTCTGGGTCACTCTAAAGCTCGCCTTTGTCGCAACCATTTGTGCGATGATGCTTGCTGTGCCGTTGGCGTTTTTGCTAACCTCTCTAAAAAGCCCATTTGCGCGACGCTGCCTTACGGTGACTATCCTGTTGCCGCTGATCCTGAACCTGCTGGTTCAGGCTTATGGTTGGATCTTGTTGCTGGGGCCTAGCGGTGTGCTGAACTCCACCCTGCGTGGTTTGGGCATTATCGAACGTCCGATCTTTTTGTTGTTCAATGAAGCCGGAGTGCTGCTTGGTTTGATCCAGACATCACTGCCGCTGGCGGTGTTCCCCATTGTCAGTTCAGTCCGCGGGCTATCGCAAGAACATCTGGAGGCGGCCAGTTCCCTGGGCGCCAGCCACTGGCGCACCTTCTTTGACGTCACTGTGCCCTTGCTCCGCCCCGGTCTGGTTGGAGCCGCCTCCATTGTCTTTGCCTTCAATGCCAGCGCCTTTGCGATACCTTTGTTGCTCGGCGGACGCCGGGTGCAGATGATGGGGGTTGCGATCAGGGATATGATCTCCCCCCTGTTCAATTGGTCAGGGGCCGCAGCGGCCGGCATGATCCTGATCACCTTGACGCTGATCGTGCTGGTGTTTTCGGCTTGGCTGGTCCGGGTCACTTCAGAAAAAGTGAGGAATTGATATGCGAGTTGGGCTTCTTCCTTCTGAAAACAGCAGCTACCGGATTATAATTTGGTTCCTGGCCATTGTCGGCATTCTGGTCTCCTCTTTGCCGGTGATCGTGGTGACACTGATGTCCTTCTCAGCCTCCAGCAATACTGGGTTTCCGCCCTCAGAGTTCTCTCTGCGCTGGTACTCGGAGGTCATTGCGATGTTCACCCAAGAGGACGCATCCAGTGCCCAATCGGTGGTGGATTCAACCGTGACCAGCCTGCTTGTAGCAGTTTTGGTCATGGCAATCTCGACACTGGTTTGTATTCCCTTGGCTTATGCCTTGGCACGAGGCGAGAGACGTATTCGCGAGGGGATGGAGCTGTTGTTCACCCTGCCGTTGGTGTTCCCTCTGGTCATTCTCGGCATCGCCTTTTTGCTGATCGCCGAAAGCCTTCGCCTAGAGATTGGGATCTGGCGCATTGTCATTCCCCATGTGGCACTGGTGATCCCTTTTGTGCTGCGCAACTGCATCGGAGCGATGCAGGGGATCAGCGTCGAGACAGAGGAGGCCGCCATTTCATTGGGTGCCTCGCCGCTACGGGCCATCTGGGATGTGGTTATTCCCCTGATGCGCGCTGGGATCCTCGCCGGGCTGATCTTTGCCCTGATCATCAGCTTCAACGAATTCACCATCACCTTTTTCATGTACACCATTGATGTCAGCACCCTGCCGATTTGGATGTACAGCCGCACGGTTTCCTCACTGGACCCGTCCACCCTGGCGCTTTCGGTCTTTATCATCTTTGCGGATGTTGTGTTGATCGTGCTTGTGGACAAGCTGATTGCCGGACGCGCGAACCTCTTTTGAAAGGCCTCCTCTGTGAGCACTACCAATACTCATCTGCACATCGACGGTATCTCAAAATCCTTTGGCGATGTTCAGGCTCTCAAAAACGTTGACCTGAAAATCAAGCGTGGCTCCTTTGTATGCCTTCTTGGGCCTTCGGGCTGTGGCAAAACGACCTTGCTACGGATCATTGCAGGGTTTGAAGCAGCCAGCTCTGGGCGTTTGATGCTGGACGGGGCGGATATTACGCTTATGCCGCCTCACAAGCGCGGTTTTGGCATGGTGTTCCAGTCCCTGGCCCTTTTCCCCCACATGACTGTCGCCCAAAATATTGCCTATGGGCTTAAGCTGCGTAAAGTCAGCCGCGCTGAGCAAGGCCGCCGCGTCGAAGAGTTGCTGAACGTCATTGAACTACCAGATATTGCCGATCGCCCGGTTTCTGCCCTGTCAGGGGGACAGCGCCAAAGGGTTGCAATCGCCCGGGCCCTGGCCATTCAACCGCCGCTGTTTCTGCTGGATGAGCCTTTGTCAGCGCTGGACGCCAAACTGCGTGACAATATGCAAATCGAGCTGCGCCAGTTGCAGCAAAAATTTGGCGTCACCACGATTCTGGTGACCCATGATCAGCACGAAGCCATGATGCTGGCGGATGAACTGGTTGTGCTAAAGGATGGCGAAGTCTTCCAGGCCGCAGCTCCCTCCACAGTCTACCAGAACCCTGCCGACAGCTTTGTCGCCGATTTCCTGGGGGCGGCAAATATTGCCCCTGCTGTGGTCTCCAGCCCCGGTCACATCACTCTGATGGGCCAGGAAATTGCACTGGATCCGGTGCATGCGGTCGGCACCAAGCTCAATGCTGCGATACGCGCCGAGCATATCCGCATGATGCCACTGGCCGAGGCCAATGGGCTCACGGTTGGCACTGTCACCTTTTTGCGCGACCTTGGTCCTGCCACAGAATTGATCGTCACGGTAGAGAGCCAAAACCTGCGGGTGCGGTGTGACAATGCAAGTGTTCCGGATCTGGCAATCAACAGCCAGGTGGCCTTGAAATTTGATGGATCGCGCGTCTCGTTGTTTCAGTCCTAGCGCGGGCAGAGCCGCCGTACTTTCCTGGTTAGCCCGAAGCAAAAAGGCCCAGAAGCGCAAAGCGACCTGGGCCTTTCTTTGACTGTTGATCAGTTAGGTTGGCCTTGCCGCGATAATCATGACCTCGACCAGGAACTCAGGCGCCACAAGCCGAGATTCAACGCAGGCCCGTGCTGGTGGGTTTGCAAGATCAATCCAGCCATCCCAAACCACATTCATTTCATCGACCA
Organism: Pseudophaeobacter sp.; assembly: GCA_034111985.1. Lineage (GTDB taxonomy): Bacteria > Pseudomonadota > Alphaproteobacteria > Rhodobacterales > Rhodobacteraceae > Pseudophaeobacter. The sequence goes on along the minus strand of JAWUWF010000121.1, from coordinate 7,048 downwards.
TCTGCATGTCCGCCATCCAGATGGTCGCCGACAGAATATGAGATTTACTGCTGCCAACCGACGCCAGCAGCCGATCAACCTCTGACAACATATCCTGAGTTTGTGCTGTGACTCCGGTGCCTTCGCCGATTTGCCCGGCCAGATAGATGGTGTCGCCATGGACCACCGTCTGGCTCATCCGACTGCTGAGTTCGCTGCGTGTGATTGTCATTTTAATGTCCTTTGTTTGAGGTTCTGAAGGGGGAGAACTGCATCAGGCTCAAGATCTCAAAATACATCTGAGCGCCGTTCTGAGCCGTGTTGGTGGTTGGGTCATAGGCAGGGGCGACTTCGACCACATCGCCGCCAATCAAGTTTGCACCTTTCATGCCGCGGATGAGCGCCATGGCCTCTCGGGTGGTCAGCCCACCAACTTCGGGCGTGCCAGTTCCCGGCGCAAAAGCGGGGTCAAGACTGTCGATGTCAAAAGACAGATAGGTTGGCCCGTCGCCAATTACTGAGCGCGCCTGGCTGATGATATCGGGGATTGCGGCCTCGGATAGGCTGGCGGCCTCGATGACGGTCATGCCGGACATCTCCGAGAACTCCCAAATATATTTGGCAGCACCTCTGATCCCGATCTGAATAGTGCGTTCCGGGTCCAGAACACCGTCCAGAACCGCATTGCGAAACGGCCCGCCATGGTGGAATTTCTCGCCTTCATAGGAGCCGCCGGTGTCGCAATGGGCATCAATATGGATCATGCCGACAGGCCCGTTGGCTCCGACGGCCTTCAAAATTGGATGACTGATGGAATGGTCGCCGCCGACGGCCATGGGGATGACCCCCTCAGCCACGATCTTGGCGGCAAAACTCTCGATATCTGCATGGCTCTGAGCCAGGTCAAAGCGACTGCGAAAGGGCACGTCGCCAATATCTGCCACCGCCATTTCATGCACTGGAGCGCAGTCCAAAGCGTCGTTATAAGGTCCCACCCGCTCGATTGCGCGCAGCGCCCGAGGGCCAAAACGCGAGCCGTTCCGGTTGGTCACGCCTAGATCCATCGGCACGCCAAAAAGCGCCACATCCAGATCGCCAATCCCCAGTTGATCTTCACCCACCTGGCGATGGGGGGCATCCAGCAATGTCGGCATTCCCGAATAGGGTGCCGGGCGCCGACCGCCTTCTGAGAAAATCTTTTCCGCAATCCGCTGGTAGTTCGGACTGTGCAGGTCTCCGCCCGTTGCCCCATCAAATGTTTGTCGCAGTTCCGCCAGTTTTTTTTCGGACCAGCCCATAGTGTGCCTCCCTGATTTCAGGCACAGAATAGGTCAAAATCTATGTGTGATTAAATTTGAACATTGGTAACTTTCGTTTCATATTGATGTAACTAAAAGGACTTTGGGAGCACGGCAGATGGCACGACGGAAAAAGGCGTTCTCGGGCAAGGTGAACGATGTTGATCTGCGGCTTATTCGTGTGTTCAAGGCGGTTATTGAATGTGGTGGGCTATCCGCAGCCCAGACCGAACTCGGCGTCGGTCGGTCTACAATTTCCCGCCAGATTTCCGACCTGGAAACGCGGCTTGGCATGCGTCTGTGTCACCGTGGCCGAAGCGGTTTCTATCTCACACAGCAGGGCCAACAGGCCTATGAATTTATGGACCAGTTTTTGGAAACTACGGAAGATTTCACCTCCCGCATTGCCAGCATCAGTAATCAGATGGTGGGAAAGCTGGAAATCGGAATGATCGATTTCTCGATGACTGACGACAAAAACCCTCTGCTGTCTACAATGCAAAAGTTTCGTGAGATCGCTCCGGATGTGTCAATCAATCTGATGACCGGATCCCCCAATGAAGTTGAACGTGGCATCATTGATGGAAAGTTGCACATCGGGATTGTCCCAGATTATCAGCGTCACCCTAGTTTGGACTATGCTGTTCTTTATGAAGAGGACGTCGGGTTGTTTTGCGGTGGTGAGCACCCTCTTGTGGATGCCATTCAGCGCAAGGCCAGTTTGACCGAGAAAGACATCTGCAAACATCAACTGGTTCACCGTGCCTATTATGAAAGCGAACGGCTGCGCCAACGTAAACAGCGGTTCCCTGTAGGCAGTACGGTTTATCAGACCGAAGCCGTTCTCGCACTGGTGCGTGCCGGGATCTACCTTGGCTATTTCCCGAGCCATTGTCAGAGCTTAATGCGGGGGGAGTTTTTTGAGCTTCTGCCTGAGGTATTCAGGTATTCCACCCCCATATGCGCAGTTTGGAGAGCCGACAGAAAGCACTCTCTCTTTCTACAGGATTTCCTGAAATTGCTCCGCCAGGAACGTTAGAAAGTAAGATCAGGGTGTTCGATGCCCTTCCATGATCGCGAATGGCAGCTCTAGGGATGCTGCATTGCGGCGTGAAGACCAATCGTCAATGGCCGGTTAGGGCCGTTCGTGTCGATCGTCACGAGGGGCGGGTTCAGGTCCTTCACTTCCAAACAAGTCCGTTTAAGGGCTAGCTGGTGATTTTGAGTTCTATACCTTCTGAGGCGTCTTTCACGCTTGCCCAGCTCTCTTTGCACACTACTGCCTGCAACACGGCGTCCACATCTGGCAGATAAGACTGCCAGATGGGCGCGCCGTCCATTTTGGCATCGGCAGGCAGGTTGTGTAATTAGCAAAGCGCGCGAGCAGCGCGTTCCCGTATGGGCTTTGGTTTGCGCATCACCGCATTCCTTTTTGAGATTCCCGGCTGCTTCGAGGATTGGACGTTTTGGCTGCAAATGGAAGCCCTTTGCGGTGGTCTCTCATGGGGTTTTTGGCGTCGTTGGAATAAGTCGCTCTCCAACTCATATTGAAAACACCGGATAGTTTTCTGATTGTGGATCAGGAGGATTGGGCGCAGACCCGGTTTAGCCACGGCCAATCCTCAAACTTGTCGCCAGCAGATCGAATGTGGCTATATCGTTGAAGGCTTTGCCAACTACGATGGCCTGAGACACTTGCTACCAATGGAATCGTGCGACCCATCTCAAACAGCCGGCTAACTCCTTCGTGACGCAGATCATGAAACCGCAGATCATCGATCCCCAAGAGGGCACAGGTGCGAATAAAGGAAGCTGAGATATTGTTCGCCCGGTATGGGAATATTGAGGCATCTGCAGAATTGACTGGCATGGAGTTGATAACCTCCATTGCCTCCGGGGTGAGTTCACACCATACATCGTTTCCGATTTTCTCCCCCGGGTTTTTCATATCTCGAACCAGTACCCGGCTATTTTGGGGTTCAAAATCTCCCCATTTCATACGCACTATTTCGTCTTGGCGGCGGGTAGAGAATATGGCGAATGCAATTATCTTGTGCATAGGCATGTGGCCCCGAATGGCGCTGTCCTCATAGTGCGCTAGGAGTTTGTCCAGCTCTACAAGGGATGGGCGTCTGTCGCGGCGATTTGATTTTGAGACTAGGCCCAATTGCTTACAGACCACGAGAGCGTCAGCCATGGCGGTGGGGTCGAGATCGATGTTCCAGGCGGGGCGGGCGAGTTTGAAGACAGGGGCAAGGTGGGATAGGTAGTTTCCTACCGTAGATGCGGCGCGTTCTTGTCCATACTCTCTCGCGAAATCTACAATTGTTTGGCTGGTAACATCTTCGCAAGCCAATTGCGCCAGATCGGTTTCTGTCAATTTTGCAAGGACTTGGGCCTTTGATCTTCCATAGGTCTTTTTATGGTCATCAATGTAACGGTTAATTGCGTCGGACAGGGTGGGGCGGGGGCCTCTGGCTTTCTCTAGGGCGCCTGGTTCACGCAGCTCCTTCTCGCGCCGTTCCATCCAGGCTTTTGCGGTGGCGCGGCGTGGAAACTGTCTCGATTCCCTGAAAGTTGGTTCACCCTTGCGTTTTAGGATGATTTGAGCCTTATAGGCTATGCGTCCGTCGGATAGCTTGCGCTCTGCAATCGTTCCCATGGTGCCCCTGCTGTTTGGTATGCCCTGAGTGCTAAGGTATGCCTTGGGGGCATACCATCAAAAGGGAATGATCGTAAATGCAGGTAAATAGGCGGAAAACATACGTGGTTACAGGATTGATTTTGCGCCTGTTTTTGCGATAACGCATTGAATTATAAGGGGTTTTACCTCTGAAAGTGGTCGATTTGTAACCGGATTGCGGGCCACTCTAAATATTCCGCTAAAGAGGTCAGGACGTGAAGGACCCCCTTTCGCTTGGCCGGACGGGGGTTTTTTGTTGCGCAAAGCGCGCAGGAGGACATGAGATGAGTGAGAGCTGGAACAACCGCACCAAGCTGGTGCATGGCGGCACACGCCGCAGCCAGTACAACGAGGTGAGTGAAGCGATCTTCCTGACCCAGGGTTTTGTCTACGACACAGCCGAACAGGCCGAGGCACGGTTTATCGAGACCGGTCCGGATGAGTTCATCTATGCCCGCTACGGCAACCCGACGGTCGCCATGTTCGAGGAGAGGATTGCCCTGCTGGAAGGGGCCGAGGACGCCTTTGCGACGGCCTCTGGCATGGCAGCTGTGAGTGGCGCACTGACCGCAATGTTGAAAGCTGGGGATCATGTGGTCTCGGCCAGGGCGCTGTTTGGCTCTTGTTTGTATATTCTTGAAAATATCCTGACCCGCTTTGGGGTTGAGGTGACATATGTCGATGGCACCGATCTGGACCAGTGGCGTGCAGCGATGCGCCCGGACACCAAGGCTGTGTTCTTTGAAAGCATGTCGAACCCGACGCTGGAAGTGATCGACATCGCGGCGGTCGCTGAGATTGCCCATGGCGTTGGTGCTACTGTTGTGGTCGACAACGTGTTTTCGACGCCGGTGTTTTCCAAGGCCATCGAACAGGGCGCCGATGTTGTTATCTATTCGGCCACCAAGCATATCGACGGTCAGGGCAGGGTGCTTGGCGGCGTGATCCTTGGCACGCGCGATTTCATCCGTGGCACGGTTGAGCCCTATATGAAACACACCGGCGGCAGCCTAAGCCCCTTTAACGCCTGGACCCTGCTTAAGGGGCTGGAGACCATCGATCTGCGTGTCAGGGCCCAAGTGGACAGCGCCTTGCAGATTGCCGAGGCGTTGCAGGGGCACGCGGCATTGGATCGGATGATCTATCCCGGGCTGAAAACCCATGCGCAGCACGCCCTGGTGCAAAGCCAGCTGGAGGGCAAAGGCGGCACTGTTTTGTCGCTGGATATCACGGGAGGCAAAGAGGCAGCATTCCGTTTCCTCAATGCGCTGACCATTCCGGTGATTTCAAACAATCTGGGTGACGCCAAATCCATCGCCACCCATCCGGCGACCACCACCCATCAACGCCTGCCGGATGCGCAAAAGACTGAGCTGGGGATTACGCCGGGGCTGGTGCGGTTCTCGGTTGGTCTGGAGGATGCCGGGGATTTGATTGCTGACCTTACCCAGGCCCTTGCCGCTGCGCAGGGCTAGGTTTCAGCTGTTTTCTGGGGCCGTGGACCTCAGAACAGGATCTGGTGCGGATCTTCTGACCGAAATGGCAGATCCGGGCCAGATCCCGCCGTATTTGATTGATCCATTTTGAGCTTTGCAGCGTAAACGTCTAAACCAGTTAGGCTGCTGCCAGTCCCGAGCGGCAAAAACGGAGACCTTTGTGCAATGAACATTCCTACGCGTGATGTGTCAGAAGCCCCCAACCGGCAAGCCCCCGACCGGCAAGAGGCCGAAGCAGCCCTGAGCCTGTTGCGGCACTGGGCCGGGGCGGCGACACCGACAGAAGTGGCGCAACTGGATCCGGCCATTGCACGGCTGCTTCCGGGCGGCGCTGTGCGCAACTACCCCGATTTGTCACGTGACTATCCGCAGGATTTCAAATCAGACGAGGCTTACCGCGCAACGCTGCCAGATTTGCAGAACGGTCCTGCCAGCCTCATTCGCGGCGCCAATGAGCAGATCCAGCATGTGGGGATTTCAAATTTTCGCCTGCCGATCCGCTTTCACAGCCGCGAAGGCGGCGATCAGACACTGGAGACCAGCATTACCGGATCTGTCAGCCTTGAGGCCGACAAGAAAGGCATCAACATGTCCCGGATCATGCGCTCTTTTTACAAACACGCCGAAAAAACCTTTAGCTTTGAGGTGATAGAAGCCGCACTTAGCGACTATCTCACTGACCTCGATAGTATGGATGCGCGTATCCAGATGCGCTTTTCCTTTCCGATGCGCATTGAAAGCCTGCGCTCTGGTCTGGCTGGCTATCAGTACTATGATATCGCGCTGGAACTGCTGCACTCGGAAGGTCAGCGGCATAAGATCATCCATCTGGACTATGTCTATTCTTCAACCTGCCCCTGTTCACTGGAATTGAGCGAGCATGCCCGTCAAACACGGGGCCAGTTGGCAACGCCGCATTCGCAGCGCTCTGTGGCGCGGATCTCGGTCGCCGTGGACCCAGAGGGGGACTGTTTGTGGTTTGAGGATCTGATTGCCCATTGTCGCCAGGCGGTGCCGACAGAGACGCAGGTTATGGTAAAACGCGAAGATGAACAGGCCTTTGCCGAATTGAACGCGGCCAATCCAATCTTTGTGGAAGACGCGGCGCGTCTGTTTTGCGAATCGCTGCAGAATGACCCCAGAATCGGAGATTTCCGCATTGTGGCCAGTCATCAGGAAAGCCTGCACAGCCATGATGCCATCAGTGTTTTGACCCAGGGGCCATTGTTTGCAAATAAGAGTCTGGACCCGGGGCTGTTTTCTTCGCTGATCCACCGGGGGTGATGCTCTGCCTGAGGCAAACGTGCAGCACTTCTGTCTTCGGTTGTTGCGGGCTCGCGTGAGAGACACTGGGGTGTCCCTCGCGGCGTCTTTGACTTGACAGTTTCTGCAAGGCAGGCCAACGCTCGCCGCATGTTGGATATTCGACCCGTTGGATATGTGATCGGCCTTTTGGTTGTGATCCTGGGCGCCATGATGGTGTTCCCCTTCCTGGCTGACCTGTTGGAGGGGCGGGGGGAATGGCCTGTCTTTTTGCAATGCGCCGTTATCACAATTCTGGGGGGCGCGCTGCTGGCACTGAGCTGCGGCAG
>JAWUWF010000120.1:0-15620 GCA_034111985.1 Pseudophaeobacter sp. | reverse complement strand
GTCTTTGGTCTTGGCGGCATTGGGCTGAACGTGATCCAGGGGCTGAAACTGGCGGGTGCCGATCAGGTTGTTGGTGTTGACCTCAACCCCGGCAAGATCGAGATGGCGACGCATTTTGGCATGACGCATTTTGTCAATCCGGCCGAGGTGGAGGGCGATCTGGTCGCCCATCTGGTTGAGGTCACCGGCGGCGGCGCCGACTATACCTTTGATGCCACTGGCAATGTCAACGTAATGCGCACAGCGCTTGAGGCGGCCCATAAAGGCTGGGGTGAGAGCATCATCATCGGCGTGGCGCCCGCGGGAGCCGAGATCACCACCCGTCCCTTCCAGCTGGTGACAGGTCGCAGCTGGCGCGGCCCCGCCTTTGGCGGCGCGCGCGGCCGCACCGATGTGCCCAAGATCGTCGACTGGTACATGGACGGCAAGATCGAGATCGACCCGATGATCACGCTTAAGCTGACGCTGGACCAGATCAACGAGGGTTTCGAGCTGATGCACGCCGGCAAATCCATCCGCGCCGTCGTGGAGTTCTGAGGCAATGGAGATCGTTTCTCGCAGCAAATGTTTCGGAGGCGATCAGGCTGTCTACAGGCATGCTTCGCAGGTCTGTGGTGTGGATATGACATTCGCGGTCTACCTGCCGCCACAGGCCAAAACCCGGTCTGTGCCAGTGCTTTGGTACCTCTCGGGGCTGACCTGCACCCATGACAATGCCATGACAAAAGGCGGCTTGCAGCAGCACGCGGCTCAGCACGGTCTGGCGCTGGTGTTTCCCGACACATCACCGCGCGGCGAGGGTGTGGCTGACGATGAATCCTATGATATTGGGGTTGGTGCGAGCTTTTATCTGAACGCCACGCAACAACCCTGGCAGCCGCATTTTCAGATGTATGACTATGTGGTCAAAGAGCTACGCTCGATGCTGCAGGGCGCGCTGCCGATCACCGACAACCATGGCATTACCGGCCATTCCATGGGCGGGCACGGCGCGCTGACGATTGCCATGCGCAACCCCTCTTTGTTCCGCTCGGTCTCTGCCTTTGCACCCATCCTGAACCCGACGCAGTCCGATTGGGGCCGCAAACAGTTCAGCACCTATCTTGGTGATGATGAGGCCACCTGGGCGCAATATGACGCCACCATCCTGATGGCTGAAAACGGCTGGCATGGCGATATTCTGATCGATCAGGGCGCAAACGATCAGTTCATTGATCTGTTGCGACCGCAGGCCTTTGCCGAAGCCGCCAGCAAGCGCAGGCAACCCTGTACTCTGCGCACCCATGCCGACCATGATCACAGCTATTTCTTTGTGTCCAGCTTTGCCGGGGATCACGTGAAATGGCACGCCGACCGGCTCAAGACAGACTGACAAAAGGACCACCGACACTATGAAAAGACTGCCTCTTCTTTGTATCGCACAGCTTGGTATCGCGCTGGCGCTGAACACCCTGGCTGGCTCTGCCGTTGTGGCGCAAAGCGCTGTTGCAGAAAGCACAGTTACACAAAGCACGGAGACACAAATCGCGGCTGCCGAGATCACCGGAGATGCTGGCGCGGGTGCCAAGGTCTTTCGCAAATGCAAAGCCTGCCACGAAATTGGCGACGGCGCCCAATCCAAAGCGGGACCCGTTTTGAACAATATCGTGGGACGGGCGGCAGGCTCCGTTGACGATTTTAAATATTCCGCGGCGCTGATGGAAAAAGCATCCGCCGAGACACTGGTCTGGGATGTTGAGACGCTGGAGGCGTTTCTGACCAAACCCAAGACTTTTATCAAAGGAACAAAAATGTCTTTTGCCGGACTTCGCAAAGATAAAGACCGCGCAAATGTCATCGCCTATCTGGCCGGGTTCACTGAATAGGAGGTTCAGCCGGCCAGTTAGATACCCCCTGTGGCAGTGAAAATTGTCAGAGGGAAAGGCTCGTAAAGGGCACCAGCGGGACCGCCACAAATCTTGGCCTCCTGCACCAAAACTCTAGGGAGGACAGGATGAGAAGAACATTAACACTTACCGCAGCTCTGTTGCTTGGCTCGACCAGTATGGTCATGGCCAACGACGGTCTGAAGGCTCTGATCGATGATCCCAACCAATGGGCGATCCAGACCGGGGACTACAAAAACCAGCGCTATTCCAAACTTGACCAGATCAACAAAGACAATGTTGGCGATCTTCAGGTGGCCTGGACGTTCTCGACAGGTGTTCTGCGCGGCCATGAGGGCTCGCCGCTGGTGATCGGCGACATGATGTATGTGCATACGCCGTTTCCCAATATCGTATACGCGCTAAATCTGGCCGATGAAGGCAAGATCGTCTGGAAGTATGAGCCCAAGCAGGACCCGGATGTCATTCCGGTCATGTGCTGTGACACCGTAAACCGTGGTGTTGCCTATGCAGATGGCAAGATCTTCCTGCATCAGGCGGATACAACGCTGGTTGCGCTGAACTCTGAGACGGGTGCAGTGGAATGGAGCGTCAAGAATGGCGACGCGGCTATTGGAGAAACCAATACTGCGACGGTTCTGCCAGTTGGCGACAAGGTTATTGTCGGTATTTCCGGTGGTGAATTTGGTGTTCGTGGCCACGTCACCGCCTATAATACCGCCGATGGCAGCCAGGCTTGGCGTGCTTATTCCATGGGTCCGGACAGCGATATTCTGATTGATCCGGTCAACACCACCCATCTGGGCACACCTGTTGGCGAGAACTCGGGCACCAATACCTGGGAAGGCGATCAGTGGAAGATCGGTGGCGGCACCACATGGGGCTGGTACTCCTATGATGAAACCGAAAACCTGGTCTATTACGGCACCGGCAACCCTTCGACATGGAACCCCGGACAGCGTCCTGGTGATAACCGCTGGTCGATGACCATCATGGCCCGCGATGCGGACACCGGTATTGCCAAATGGTTCTACCAGATGACCCCGCATGATGAGTGGGATTATGACGGTATCAACGAGATGATCCTGACCGAGCAGGAGATCGACGGGGAGATGCGCAAGCTGCTGACCCACTTTGATCGCACCGGTCTGGGCTATACGATGGACCGTGTGACTGGTGAGCTGCTGGTTGCCGAAAAGTTCGACCCCGTTGTCAACTGGACCACTGGCGTTGATATGGACAAAAACAGCGAGCAGTACGGCCGACCACAGGTTGTGGCGCAGTATTCCACCGAGCAAAACGGCGAAGACGTGAACTCGACTGGTATCTGCCCTGCGGCTTTGGGATCAAAAGACCAACAGCCTGCTGCCTATTCGCCTGACACCGAGCTGTTCTACGTGCCGACCAACCACGTCTGCATGGATTATGAGCCCTTCCGCGTCAGCTATACTGCTGGTCAACCCTATGTTGGTGCGACCCTTGCGATGTATCCTGCTCCCGAAAGCCACGGCGGCATGGGTAACTTCATCGCCTGGGACGGAAAAGCGGGCGAAATCGCCTGGTCCCTGCCCGAGCAGTTCTCGGTCTGGTCCGGTGCATTGGCAACCGCGGGTGACATTGTCTTCTACGGCACGCTCGAAGGCTATATGAAGGCGGTTGACGCCAGAACCGGCGAAGAACTCTACAAGTTCAAAACACCTTCCGGCATCATCGGTAACTTCATGACCTATACCCATGAGGGTAAGCAATATGTTGCGATCCTGTCAGGTATTGGCGGCTGGGCTGGCATCGGTCTGGCAGCTGGTCTGACAAACCCGAATGATGGTCTGGGTGCCGTGGGCGGCTATGCCGCGCTCAGCGACTATACCGCACTTGGGGGTCAAATGACCGTCTTCGCTCTGCCAAACTAATCGGCACAGAGTACCAAAAAATGTTCGGACTGGCGCAGCAGACCTCTCTTCTGCGCCAGTTCTCACAGCAAATAAGGTCGAAGAAATATGCGAAATTCCGCAGGTCTGCTGGGAGCGGCATTCATTTTACTATTCGGACAGGCTGGCTGGGCTGAAGGCCCTGTTGACGCTGCAAATATCGACGTCGCCTATATGGAAGACGGCCGCTATTTTACCGAAGACGATATTCCCACCTACAATGTTGCCGAGGACGGAACCATCGACTGGCCCTCGTATTCCGGCTTTCGTCGCTATCACTCAGAGTGCCACGTCTGTCACGGCCCCGAGGGCGAAGGGTCGAGCTATGCGCCCGCGCTCAAGAACTCTGCGCTCGAAATGGATTATTATGACTTCTTTGATGTGGTGGTGAACGGACGGCAAGTCATCAACTCGGCAGAAACCTCTGTGATGCCTGGCTTTGGCGATAATCCCAATGTGATGTGCTATCTGAACGATATCTATGTCTACCTCAAAGCACGCGGCACCGACGCAATTCCACGCGGTCGCCCCCGTCTGAAAGAATCCAAATCCGACGTGATCCGTGAGGACGAAAATGCCTGCCTGGGCTAGACTGATAACGCTGCTGGCCTTGGCTTTCTGCGCCGGATCAGTTTTTGCGCAGACCTCAGATCTGGTGTCAAAATCCAGCTTTAGGGTCTGTGCCGATCCGGCCAATGCGCCAATGTCGCACCGCGATGGCAGCGGGTTTGAAAACAAACTGGCGGAACTTTTTGCCGCCAAACTGGACCTGCCTGTCAGCTATGAGTGGTACCCGATGGCCACCGGCTTTATCCGCAATACACTGCGGGCGAACAAATGTGATGTGGTGATTGGCTATGCGCAGGGCCATGAGATGGTTCTGAACAGCAATCACTATTTCACCTCTGCCTATACGCTGGTGACCCGGGCAGACAATCCTGCGGCGGGCGTGGATCAGCTGTCGGATGCCCGGCTGAAAGGGTTGAAACTGGGCGTGGTTGCGGGCTCTCCACCCGCCACGCATATGGCCCGCAACGGCCTGATTGCCAAGGCGCGCCCCTATAATCTTGTGGTGGACCGGCGCCATGAATCTCCTATTCAGAACATGCTAGATGATCTGGTATCAGGAGAAATAGACGGGGCTTTGCTGTGGGGACCGATTTCGGGGCCTCTGGTCAAATCTAATTACCCCGCGCTGCAGGTGACCCCCCTGCTAAAGGAAACTCTGCCGCCACGGCTGTTTTTCCGCATCACCATGGGGGTACGGCAAGGGGAGAAAGTCTGGCAGCGCAAGCTGAACTCCCTGATCCGCCGCAATCAAAAGGAAATCAACGCACTCCTGCGCAATGCAGGCGTGCCGCTGGTGAATGATGCCGGCACAGCGCTGCTAGAAGAGCCTGCACTGTGATGCGCCGGGGCCATCGCCACCCTTTTTGGTCGGCGCTGGCTCTGGCGATCTGGGCCCCTTTTGCGACACTGGCGCAATCGGTGGCTGAGCCACAGACCTACAAAACCGATCACTATCGCGGTGCCGTACCAGCCTCGCTGTCAGGCGCCACTGTGGTGGATGCGGATGCGGCCTATGCTTTGTGGAAAACCAGGCGGGTGGCTTTTGTTGATGTGCTGCCGCGCGCGCCCAAGCCGGAAAACCTGCCCAAAGGCACCATTTGGCGCGACAAACCCCGCACCTCTGTTCCCGGCGCCATTTGGCTGCCCAATGTGGGCTATGGCGGATTGGCGGATGTGACAGAGGCCTATTTTCGTGCCGGTCTGCAACAGGTCAGCGCAGGCGATAGTGATTATCCGCTAGTGTTTTTCTGTCTGGCCGACTGCTGGATGTCCTGGAACGCGGCAAAACGTGCGCTGGAATATGGCTACACCCATGTGTTCTGGTTCCCCGAGGGAACAGACGGTTGGGCGTTTGAAGACTACCCAGTCGAAAAACTCGACCCGGAACCCGGATATTAGATTTAGGCGGCTAGAATCCGGTCATCTGCTGTTGTGCCGTGGCGACAGTGCCATCGGTATCGGTCAGGGTGATCTCAGCGACGCGGGTATAGGCCGGAACCGTCATGCTGATGCTTGGGTTTTCGCTCAGCGAGATACTGCCCGTCACATCGACAAACCGAACCCCATCCAGATCCACCGCAACTGTTTCGATATAGCGCGCGGGCAGATAGAGCAGGCTGATCTGATCCATCTGCATCCCCGAATGGCTGGGGTGTTGAATATCAAGCTGCATATGTGGGCCAGGGCCAGCCGTGGAAGAGGCCAGGCTGCTTAATGAGGCTGGAAGAATACTGCTCGTCTTGGCAGTATCCGCAAAGGCGATCTCCATCTGTCCCAATGTGGCCAGCGCCAGCGCGGGATCTGTCCCGGGAGGGGCCGCGCAGGCCCCCTGCCCCGAGGTTTTTACAAAGCCGGATTTTGCCAGCAACTGCCCCTCGGTGGTGCGGGCCACCATGTGCAGCGGCGTTGGGCCATTGACGCGCATGGTGACATCAAAATCAAACTGCGCCACCGGCTGCGCAAAGGTAAAAACCGCCGAAACCGGCATCGGGTTTTCGTCCAGAATCACCGTGACGCTCTGCAGCATGCGACCCTCAGGGGCCACAACCCGCGCGCCAATATTAGTACGCGCATCCAGCTGTGATCGGTAGGGCGCATCAATCCGGATCAGATCCCCGGCCTCGGTCAGGGTCTGATCCTCATAAAGGGCATCGCGCAGATCCGGCCAGCTCGGCTCAAAGGCAAGGGCCGGAGATGCGAGCACAGACCCCAAGAGCAGGGCCGTCAGAACAGGTTTCTTCATGTCACTTCTCCTCTGCATAACCGGTTGCGATAAAACGCCCAAAGGCCCGCGGCCCATCTCCGGTTTCTATTTCTGCAATCACGCTGGCCGTGCCTGCGTCAATCAGGCTGAGCGTGTTGGAAAACCAATTGGCCACCACGAGGGTTTTGCCATCTGGCGTCGCATCAATGCCTTCGGGGTATTCACCAACATCGATGGTCGCAGTCACCCTCAGGCTCTTGAGATCAAAGACGCTGACCGTATCGGCATATTGGTTTGTAACAAATCCCGCGCCAGCTCCAAAGGAAATTGCGTAGGGGCGTGCGCCAACCGGAATGGTTGCCTCAACCTCTCCGGTGACAGGGTCGGCCACGGTAACACTGTCTGACCCCACATTGGCGGTAAACAGGCGCCCACCGGGGCCGAGAGATATGCCAAAGGGACGCAGTCCAGTTGGGATTCTGTGGCGCAGTTGACTGCTGGCCAGATCAAAGACTGAGATCTGGTTCGCATCGCGGTCCGCCGAGGCGAGCCAGCTGCCATCGCGCGCCACAACCAGCCCGGCAGGTGCGCTACCAGTCACAAGCGTGCCTGCAGCGGTCAGCCCCTCGGAATGTAACATCCAGATGCGGGCATTATACCAGTCGGAAACAAAGACCCTCTGGCCATCCGGGCTGACCGCAATGCCGATTGGTCCCCCGTCCAGTGTTACTTCGGCCTGCAGCTCTGCGCGGGTAAGGTCAAACTTGCGCACCACCTTGCTGCCGGCGCTGACGGTGTAAAAGACGCCGCGTGTTGCATCAACCGCCACACCGGCAGGCGCGCCGGGCAGATCCGTTCGGGCGATCTCGGTTCGGGTCTCAAGATTGATAACAGACAGGCTGTTGCCATTTTGGTTGGTCACAAAGGCATAGTCGGCGGCCGTAACCGCTGTCGCCAATAACAAGGGCGACAAGGCTGAGGCAAGGCCGGGCCACAAGGCCCGACAGGAGCGTCTGGAGAGGCGCCTAGTTGCCGCCAAATTGCGCCACCAGGGCGTCCAATCCCGCCTGATAGACCCCGGAAACCGCTGCGATCGCGGCCTCGTCGTTCAGCTCGGCGGGCGGGTCATTGTTTGGATAGCCGCGATAAAAAGCACCACGCCATTCGACCACAGATCCACCGTCAGCGCCGGGTTTTACCGTCAGGTGCGATGAATAATTGGTGACCGGCAGGACCTCTACCGCGACTTCGGTGATCCGGTAGGAATAGCTCATCTTTTCATCAGAAAATTTGTACAGAACCTCAGCGATTGTTGGCCCGTTTTCCTGCCCCAGCACCAAAAGCCGGGTTGCATCTATTTCATTACCGCCCGCGCCACTGCTGCTATGGACAGCCGGATGCCAGCTCATATCCTGGAAGTTGCCAATTAGCGCCCAGACCTCAGAAGGCGGCGCGCTGACCTCTGCCGTAAGGCGCACCTTTTGCCGGGTTGGGCCATGGGCATGGGCTACCAGAGGCAGGCTGGCCAGCCCGGCAGAAACGGCAAGAGCTGCAAAAATGGAACGTCTGTGGAGCTGCATAGAAAAATCCATAATTTTGAAGGAAAGAGGCAGCGCTATCGTAGAGGCCCCGCCTCATACCGCAATGCGCCAAAAGTATCGGTTCCGCGACTCTTCCTTGCGTTGCATAGTGATCTTTCAGGGGAAATCACGGAGGAAAATCAACACAATGCTGGGTCTGATGCGTCTCACCTGTTTGTTGGTCTCGTATCTCGTTTTTGGGATCTGTTTTGCGGTAATTTCGGCCATACCGGCGCGGGCTCTGGAGGTGGCGACCACAGTGCTGCGGGTGGACTACCCTGGCGTTTTGCCGGTGTCCCGACTGGATCTGAAACCAGATGATCTGGGATTGGCCGGGGCGACCCTGGCGGATGAAGACAATCAAACCACCGGCAATTTCCTCGGCATGCGCTTTGCAACCGATTTTGTGACCACGACCCCCGAAACTCTGGAACAGACCCTGTCAGAGGTCCTCACGGAAGCACCGCAGCTTTTGGTGGTGATGGCCCGTGCGCCGGATATGTTGAAGATTACCGACGCGGCCAGCTCAAAGACCCTGGTGATCAATGCCACCGCCCGCGACCCTGCCCTGCGCGATGCGGAATGCCGGGCAAATCTTTTGCATGTGGCCCCCAGTGATTTGATGATGGCCGATGCAGTGGTGCAATTTGCCATGTGGAAGCAATGGCGCCGCATCTTCCTCATTCAAGGTTCTAACCCCGCCGATCGCGCCCTTGGGGACGCATATCGACGGGCCATCACAAAATTCGGCGCGCAATTGGTCGAGGAGCGCGAATTTGAGGACACGGGTGGCTCGCGTCGCACAGATACAGGCCATGTGCTGGTGCAGCGCCAGATGCCGGTTTTTACCCAAGGCGCCGCAGAGCATGACCTGGTGATTGCCGCCGATGCCTCGGATGTCTTTGGGCTCTACCTGCCGTTTCACAGCTGGACGCCGCGCCCGGTGATGGGATCCGGCGGGCTGCGGCCTGTCAGCTTTCACCCCGCCCATGAGGCCTGGGGCGCCACCCAGTTTCAAAGACGGTTTGAGGCCCTGTCAGGCCGCTATGTGCAAGAGGCCGACTATCAGGTCTGGCTGGCCCTGCGGGTGATCGGCGAGGCCGTCATCCGCAGTAATTCAGCCGATCCCGCAACCCTGCGCGACTATATTCTCAGCGAGGATTTTGAACTGGCGGCCTTTAAAGGCCGTGGTGTGAGCTTTCGCAGCTGGAACGGCCAGATGCGCCAGCCGATCCTTTTGACTGATAGCAAATTGACCGTCAGCGTCTCACCACAAGACGGCTATCTGCACCAACGCTCCACCCTCGACACCCTTGGGCTGGATCAGCCCGAAACCACCTGCTCCGCATTCTGACATAAAGAGGTATACCATGCTCCGTCACTCCAGTCTTTTTGCCGGGTTCTGCGCGCTTAGCCTGACCCTCGCCGCGCCTGCTGAGGCGGGGAAGGTCTATGTCAGCAATGAGAAAGGCAACACCGTCACAGTGATCGACAGTGACAGCTGGGAGGTTCTGGTGGAGTTTCCCGCAGGCAACCGGCCGCGCGGTATTGGCCTTAGTCCCGATGGCAGCCTGCTCTATGTCTGTGCCTCGGATGATGACACCATCCGGGTGTTTGACACCGAAACCTACAAGGAGCTCTATACCCTGCCATCCGGGCCGGATCCTGAGCTTTTCACCATGCACCCCACGGGAAATCCGATCTATGTCGCCAATGAGGACGACAATCTGGTGACCATCGTCGACACCGAGACCCACAGGGTTCTGGCCGAGGTTCCGGTCGGGGTAGAGCCCGAAGGCATGGCGATCAGCCCCGATACAAAATGGGTGATCAATACCTCCGAGACGACCAATATGGCGCATTTCATTGATACCTCTGACTACAAGATCAAGCACAATATCCTGGTCGATCAGCGACCCCGTTATGCCACCTATAATGACGATGGCAGCCGGCTGTTTGTCAGCTCGGAGATTGGCGGCACCGTCAGCGTCATCGACACCAGCGCCGGGGCGCCAAAGCTTATAGACAAGATCGAATTTCAGGTAGCAGGCGTGCAGCCCGAGTGGTTGCAGCCCGTTGGAATGAAGGTCACCTCTGATCACAACTGGCTGTTTGTGGCGCTGGGGCCCGCCAACCGCGTCGCGGTAGTGAATGCCAAGACGCACGAGGTCGAGGACTACATTCTGGTGGGGCAGCGTGTCTGGCAGATGGCCTTCACGCCGGGCCAGGACTACCTGATCACCACCAATGGCAACTCGAACGATGTCACCGTGATTGATGTGAAGCGTCAAAAAGCCATCAAATCCATTCAGGTCGGCCAGCAGCCCTGGGGTGTTGTCGTCTCGCCAGACTAAGGCGCGCCGCAGCGGACGAGGCAACAGGAAGAGGGTCACAATGATTTTGCGCAAACTGCTGGCGGCCAGTGCCGCCCTGCTGGTTTCAGTCTCGGCGGGGTTTTGCGAAACACCGGTGATCCGCGCCGCCGTGCTCAGCATTGGCACGGTGAACTGGGAGCTGGACACCATCATGCAAAACGGGCTTGATCAGCAAAACGGCTTTGCGCTGAAGGTCCAGCCCTATGCCGACAATGGTGCCACCCGTGTGGCGCTGGCTGGCGGCACCGCCGATGTGGCGGTGGCCGACTGGATCTGGGTGGCGCGGCAACGCGCCGCTGGCAAAGATTACGTCTTTCTCCCCTACTCCAAGGCGGTTGGCGGGCTGGTGGTGCCGCAGGACAGCCCGGCACAGAGCCTCAGGGATCTTGTGGGCAAAAAGATCGGCATTGCAGGCGGGCCGCTGGACAAAAGCTGGCTGATCCTGCGCGCCTATGCCCAGCAGCAATATGGCATCGATCTAGAGGCGGAAACCGAACAGGTTTTTGCCGCGCCGCCGCTGATCTATAAGACCGCGCTCTCGGGTGAGGTCGATGGCGCAGTAAATTTCTGGCACTTTCTCGCCAAGATGAAAGCCTCGGGCATGCGGCAACTGGTCTCTGTCGAGATGGCCTCGCAGGCACTGGGGCTCGACCCCGAGGTGCCGCTGCTGGGCTATGTGATGAAAGAGAGCTTTTTGCAGCAACATCCCGATCTGGCGCAGGGGTTTTACGCGGCCTCGCGCGCCGCAAAGGAGATGCTGCGCAGCGACGCCCCATGGGAGCAGATCCGCCCCCGCATGAACGCCAAGAGCGATCTGGAGTTTGACGCCCTGCGCCAGGGTTTTCGCGCCGGTATTCCCGCGCGCGGTGCGGTTGATGCCAGCAGTGCCGACCAGATGCTGCGGCTGATGGCTGAACTGGGCGGCGACAAATTGGCAGGAGCTGCCACCACATTGCCTGCCGGACTGTTTGCGGCGGTGAAATGACAGCCCCAGGACCCTTGCCTCTATGCTGATCCGCATCGCCTCTCTGTTTGGTCTTGCAGCGCTTTGGGTCTTTGCGGCCTGGCTCACAGATGACGCACAGGTGCTGCCGATGCCGCAGTCTTTGCTGGCACCGTTCTGGCACGAGGCCACCACAGGCACCCTGCCCTATCATCTTGGAAAAACCTTGATGCGGGTGCTCTGGGCCTTTGGCCTCGCGATGAGCCTGGGGCTGTGTCTCGGGCTGGTCATGGGGCTGTACCGCCGGGTGGATCTCTGGCTGGATCCCTGGCTTGTGGTCTTTTTGAACCTGCCCGCCCTTGTGTTAATCGTGTTGTGCTATCTGTGGATAGGGCTGAATGAGATGGCCGCGATCGTGGCTGTGACTCTCAACAAAGTGCCCAATGTCACCACGGTGATCCGTGAAGGCGCACGAGCGCTGGACCCACAGCTAAAGGCCATGGCGCAGATCTTTGGCATGTCGCCGACCCGCAGGCTGCGCCATATCATTCTGCCGCAGATGGCGCCCTTTATTGCCGCCGCCGCCCGCAGTGGCCTCGCGGTGATCTGGAAAATCGTGCTGGTGGTTGAATTCCTTGGCCGCTCTGACGGCGTAGGGTTTCAGATCCACCTGTATTTTCAGCTTTTCGATGTTGGTATGGTTCTGGTCTATAGCCTGTCGTTCATTCTGGTGATGCTGATCATCGAATGGACCCTGCTGCAGCCCTGGGAAGCCCGCGTCAACCGCTGGAGGACCGCATGATCCAGGTTGATGTCGCCTCAAAATCCTATGGCGAAACACGCGTGTTGCAGGACATTCATTTCAGCGTCAGTGCCGGAGAGACACTGGCCGTCCTCGGGCCTTCGGGGATTGGAAAATCGACCCTATTGCGGCTGATTTCCGGTATTGATGACCAGTTCGAGGGTGAAATCATCCGGCCAAAACGCATCGCCATGGTATTTCAGGAGCCAACCCTGATGCTGTGGCGCTCAGCGCTTGATAATATCCGCCTGATTCATCCGCACTTGTCCAGGGCAGAGGCCCATGACGCGCTGGAGATGGTGGCCCTGGTCGATAAGGCAGATCTGTTTCCCGGCCAGCTGTCGCTTGGTCAGCAGCGCCGCCTGGCGCTGGCACGGGGCTTTGCCGGGCAGCCAGAGCTTTTGATCATGGACGAGCCCTTTGTTTCGCTGGATGCCGAAACCGCGGATCAGATGATTGCACTGACCGAAGCCCTGATTGCCCAAAGCCGCCCGGCGACCATTTTCGTCACCCATGCCGCAGCCGAGGCCAAGCGCCTAGCCACGCGTACCCTGAGCCTGGCAGGATCCCCTGCAACCCTGGCTCCCCCTATGTCACCCAAATCAGTGTCATCCAAAGGAGATACCTTATGAAACTTGCAGCCTTCCTGACCGCCCTGCCCCTTGCCCTGCCCCTTGCCCTGCCGGTGCAGGCCCATGACCTTGGCTTTGCCGGGCTGTTGTCCAGCAACAACAAAGAAGACCTGGAGCCGCTGATCCTGTCGGTTGGCAAACCCATCGCCGAGGCGCCGCTTATGCTCAAATCCGGCACCGCCTATGAGATCGAGATCATCGCCGATGGCACCGGTGAATTGGCCCTTGAAGGGGCGGGGTTTTTCCGCGCAATCTGGATCAATGAGATCGTGATCAACGGGCTTGAGATCCGTCCGCTTGGCATCGACAGTTTTGAGTTCGACGAAGAAGGGACCATGGAAATGGAGTTCATCGCCATCAAGCCCGGCCGCTACCAACTGAGCCAGCCCGGATCCACCGGCGAGGGGCAGCGTGTTGAGATCGTGATCCAATAGCAGATGAGCACCCTGACCCTCTCGAATGTAACGTATCGCTACGGCGCAAAACTGGCGCTGGATGATGTCAGTTTCTCTCTTGAGAAGGGTCGGTTCTGCGCACTTCTGGGGCCAAACGGAGCGGGGAAATCAACACTGTTTTCCCTGCTGACCCGGCTATTGGTGACGCGGGAAGGCAGCATCACTGTCGCGGGGCATGATCTGGCCCGCGCGCCGCGCGCCGCGCTGGCAAAGATTGGCGTTGTGTTCCAGCAACAGACCCTCGATCTGGATATGACCGTGATGCAGAACCTGCGGTATTTTGCGGCCCTGCAGGGCCTGTCTGGCAAAGCGGCCCAACGCAACATCGACGCGGCGCTTGACCGGTTGCAGATGCGCGAACGAAGCGGCGAGAAGGCCCGCAGTCTGAACGGCGGTCACCGCCGCCGGATGGAGATCGCCCGCGCCCTTATCCACGCACCGCAGGTGTTGATGCTTGACGAGCCTACCGTGGGGCTTGATACCGCCAGCCGTCAGGCCATCACCGCGCATGTGCATGATCTGGCTGACTCTGGCCTGCTGGTGTTCTGGGCGACGCATCTGGTGGATGAAATCCGCGCCGACGACGACGTGGTTGTTCTGAATAAAGGCCGCGTGCTGGCGCATGACACTGCAGCAAATATTGCAGGCGGTGGCGCGTTGATTGACGCCTTCATCCGCATGACCGCGACACAGCAGGAGCCCGCGTGATGGCCTATCTGGTTGCCCTCAGGGCGATTGTGCTACGCGAAGCCCTGCGATTTGTCAGCCAGCGGTCGCGCTTTCTGGCCGCCCTTGTGCGGCCTCTGGTCTGGCTTGTGGTCTTTGCGGCGGGGTTTCGCGCCGCCCTGGGCCTGTCGATCATCCCGCCCTATCAAACCTACATCACCTATGAGGTCTACATCGTCCCGGGCCTGTGCGGTATGATCCAGCTGTTCAACGGCATGCAGTCCTCGCTGAGTCTGGTCTATGATCAGGAAATGGGCTCTATGCGCCTGTTGCTGACCAGCCCGCTGCCCCGCTGGTGGCTGCTGTTTTGCAAGCTGCTGGCAGGCGTGGCGGTATCGCTGCTGCAGGTCTATGTCTTTCTTGCCATCGCTGCCGGCTTTGGCATTACCCTGCCCGTCTGGGGCTATGTTTTTGCCTTTCCAGTGCTGATCCTGACGGGGCTGATGCTGGGCGCCTTGGGGTTGCTGATTTCCTCGACCATCAAGCAGCTGGAGAATTTTGCCGGGGTGATGAACTTTGTCATCTTTCCAATGTTCTTCATGTCCAGCGCTCTGTATCCACTGTGGAAAATGGCTGAGAGCTCACCTTTGCTACGCGACATCTGCGCGGTGAATCCCTTTACCCATGCGGTCGAACTGCTGCGTTTTGCGATGTATGGCCAATTGAACATCACAGCCCTGATATGGGTCGCGCTGGCCTTTATCTGTTTCATGGCGGCCAGCCTTTATGGCTATGACCCGGCACGTGGGATGGGGCGTAAAGGCCCTCGCCCTTAGGACCACTGGCGTTCCTTCTGGAAACCGACGCAGCGCGCCTTCGTTGCTGTGTTAAATAAAGCATTGACGGAGTGTCATGCCTGGCGCTAATGTAATTTACTTAACAAGTGAACGAAATGATACGAACCAGTTAGAGATCACCCATTCAGGATACCTGAAGGAGGCTGTCGACTGGTTCCTACCAACCGGCACCATCCGTGACCCCCTGAACCGGCTCCCCTGGAGGTATCCAAATGACGGCATTGACCGACAACATCGAAAAGCTGAACGGCTATCTGGCCCGTTTCAAAGACGTCGGCATCCAGAACCTGATCAACGGCGAAAGTCGGCCCGCCGCCTCTGGTGCCACGTTTGATACCTGCTCGCCGGTGGATAAAAGTGTGATCTGTCCCGTGGCCCAGGGTACTGCTGCGGATATCGATGCCGCCGCCGAGGCCGCCAAAGCCGCCTTTCCGGCCTGGCGCGACATGCCCGCACAAGCGCGCAAAAAGATCCTGATCAAAATCGCCGAAGGAATTGAAGCCCGCGCCGAAGAAATCGCCCTGTGTGAATGCTGGGACACTGGCCAGACCCTGCGCTTTATGTCAAAGGCCGCCCTGCGCGGCGCCGAGAACTTTCGCTTCTTTTCCGATCAGGTCACGGCGGCGCGGGATGGCAAACAGCTGCAGTCGCCGACCCTGATGAACATCACAACCCGGGTGCCGATTGGCCCGGTGGGCATCATCACGCCGTGGAACACGCCCT
>JAWUWF010000119.1:0-14089 GCA_034111985.1 Pseudophaeobacter sp. | reverse complement strand
ATCCAGAAGGCCAATACAAGACCGATTCGCCAATTCATCAGCGCGCCCGCCTCAATCAAAACTTCCAAATGCCCCAGTCTCTCCTGAGCGTCTCACCCGTCTCTCCGAGCTGTCCCGACCGTCTCTCCGGCCCGTCTCGGCTGTCTCTCCAACCCGTCCAGAGCGTCTCCACTCCCTCCCCGCTGCATATCCTCGCTGCCGGTAGAGGGGGTTCTAGTGTTAACTCAGCAAAGCCGCAAGACATAAATTCACAAAATCGTCGTTTTTCTCAAACAATTCACTTTCCCCTTAGTTTCATCACTTTAGTCGAAAAGTTTAGCCGTTGGATGCCCGCGAAATGCAAAGCCAAGCCGCAAAAGCCTGCCCCCTGATACTGCGCTGCAGCAATACCGGCAAAACGGCCAGAACCCGACTCGCAACCGGACCTTAGGCTGTGGCGCGGCGCGGTGAAAAAGAGACCCGAAGAGCGAGAAGACCCAGAATGGCCGCCAGATAGATCAGCGGTTCAATCTGGAACCCCTTCACCAACATCACATAGTGCAGCCCCCCGAGAAGGGCCGCCGGATAGGTCAAAAGGTGCAGCCGCTTCCATCGACGCCCCAATTTGCGCACCGAGAAATTGTTGGAGGTCACCGCCAGGGGAAGCATCAGGACAAAGGCTGCCATGCCGATAGTGATATAGGGACGCTTGGCTATGTCTGTCAGGATCTGTGACAGGATCTGCACATCCAGCACCAGCCAGACCAACAGATGCAGTGCCACATAGGAAAAGGTTAGAACACCAATGGCACGGCGAAACTTTAGCAGGCTCAGCCCGGTAAAACGGCGCAGGGGTGTCACCGCCAGGCCAAGGATCAGCAGTTGTAGGGCCCGCTCTCCCAACGCGTGCTCAAGCGCCTTGACCGGATCTGGCCCCAAACCGCCCGTCAAACCCAGATACAACAGCCAGCAAGGATAGATTCCCCCCAACAGGTAGAGCACCCAAGCTGGCAGCCGACGCAGGCTTTGGTTGATGTGGTTGATCATCGCGGCTTTGGTCCTGTTCTGCGTGTCCCTGCTGTTCAAACGAAACCCTGCGACGCGCAAAAGATCAACAATACACCGGCAGGCGCGCTCAGCGCAGGGCGCCTGCCAGTGTATTGTTGATCAGGCTATTGGTGATCAGAAGTGTTTCGCCAGATCCATGCCATCATAGAGTGACGCAACCTCATCCCCGTAGCCATTGAACATCAGGGTGTCGGCGCGGCTGGCAAACAGCCCGCCGCCAATACGGCGTTCAGTGGCCTGGCTCCAGCGCGGATGCGAGACCTCGGGGTTCACATTGCTGTAAAAGCCATACTCGCGGGCGTTTGCCATATTCCAGCTGGTCTGTGGCTCTGTATCGGTAAGAGTGATGCGCACAATGGATTTGATCGATTTGAAGCCGTATTTCCATGGCACCACCAGACGCAGAGGTGCGCCGTTCTGGTTGGGCAGGTCTTTGCCAAAAATCCCAGTCGCCATCAGGGTCAAGGGGTGCAGTGCCTCATCCAGACGCAGGCCTTCACGGTAGGGCCAGTCCAGCGCGCGATAGGCGGTGCCGGGCATCTCGGACGGGCGATACAGGGTTTCAAAGCCAACGTATTTTGCCCCCGCCTGCACACCAGCAAGGTTCAGCAAGTCTGCCAGCTCAAACCCGGTCCAGGGCACCACCATTGACCAGGCCTCTACGCAGCGAAAGCGGTAGATGCGTTCCTCCAGGGTCATCTCACCCAGGATCTGCTGAAAGGCATAGTCACCGGGGCGATCTACCAGGCCGTCGATCTTGACGCTCCAGGGAGAGGTGGTCATCTGGCCTGCGTATTTGGCCGGGTCGCCCTTGCCGGTGCCGAACTCATAGTAGTTGCAGTAGGTGGTGACATCTTCCCAAGAGTTCGGCTCAAGCGCCTCGGCCCGTGCAGCCTGCGGCAGAGCGCCAAGCCCGGCCAGCCCCGCCAGCCCGCCAAGCCCGGCCATGATCTGACGACGGTTGAGAAAGGCGGCTTTGGGCGTCACATCAGCAGGGGTCAGGGTATTGGTCCAACGGCGGGCCATGGCACTCTCCTAGAAATTGGCGTTTCAAATGGCTTACCGCAGGCTGGACGTCAGGCCAAAACATATCCTGTCACGTCTGCGCGACGGCACTGTAACTTGGCATGATCTCATTCATCGGTCGCGACAGCCCGTTCTCTTGCATGATGCGCACATGACGACGGCGCAGCTTGCGCGGCTCGGTCACACCAACGGAATGGGCAATGGTCTCGACCTCGTGGATGATCTCACTCGCGTAGCGCGCCACCCGTTTGTATTTGTCCTCGACCACCAGCCCCTTTTGGAACCGTGGATCATGGGTGGTGATGCCGGTCGGGCAGGTGTTCTTGTTGCATTTGAGCGCCTGAATACAGCCCAGCGAAAACATAAAGCCACGTGCTGAGGTGACAAAATCCGCCCCCGCCGCCAGCGCCCAGGCGACATCCCCGGGATTGACCAGCTTACCACTAGCGATCAGGCGGATGCGGTCGCGAAACCCGTATTCATCGCGCAGATCGCAGACCAGCGGCAGGGCCTCGCGCACAGACATGCCCACCAGATCAATCAAGGGCATTGGTGCGGCGCCGGTGCCGCCTTCACCGCCATCAATGGTGATGAAATCCGGCGCATCATCAGGACGCGCCGCCATATTGAAAAACATCTCGCGCGTCACCGCCTCGGATCCCACCACGGTCTTGATGCCAACCGGCTTGCCAGTGACCTCACGCACATGGGCAATCATATCGAGCAGATCGTCAAAATCCGTCATTTCCGGATGACGGTTGGGAGAGATACTGGCCACACCTTCGGGGATGCCGCGGATCTCGGCGATCTCGGCGCTGACCTTTTTGGCCGGCAGAATGCCGCCCTTGCCCGGCTTGGCGCCCTGCGACAGCTTCAGCTCGAACATCCGCACCGTGGGGTTAGCCGCTATCTGGCGCAGTTTTGCGTCACTTAGTCCACCTTCGGAATTGCGCACGCCGTATTTGGCGGTACCGATCTGAAACACCACATCACAGCCTCCCTCCAGGTGATAGGGGCTCAATCCCCCCTCCCCGGTGTTGAGCCAGACCCCGGCCTCCCGCGCGCCGCGGCTGAGGGCCCGCACCGCAGGTTTTGAGAGCGCGCCATAGCTCATACCTGAGATATTAAAAAACGACGGCGCCAGATAGGGCACCCGCGCGCGCGCACCTATCATCAGTGGCTCACTACTTGCGTATTGATCATCCAGCGGCGGGAAGGGCGCGTTGACAAAGATCGCCGTGCCCGGCAGCGAGGTGTTGCGGGTCGAGCCAAAGGCAACCGTATTGCCCGCGCCTTCGGCCGCACGCCCCACCCATTCGCGCTGCGCCCGGTTAAAGGGCATCTCTTCGCGATCCATCGCAAAGAAGTACTGACGGAAGAATTCGCCCATGGTACTAAACAGGTGCCGGAAGCGTCCCAAAACCGGGTAGTTCCGCCGGATGGCGTCCTGCGTCTGCAAGCGGTCCACCACAAAGAGCACCAGTGCCAATAGCGCCAGAGCCCCCAGAAGGAAAACAAAGCCAACGGCAAGGAATTCGATAGCCTTTGCTGCAAAACCCATGCAGAAACTCCTATATATATTTTGACAGGTGGCCCAGCGCTGCCCGTCTCTTACCCCCAAACTGGGGGGGATGCCCCGATTGGGCAAGCCACTGCAGATCACATTGGGAGAAGTCAGATGAAATATTTCACCATTGCCGCCACCTGTGCCATAGGCACCCTGCTGTTGTCTCCGGCACAGGCGCAGGAAACGGCGCAGGAAATGGTCAGCTTTGAAACCGGGCTGGCCTATGACGATGTCACCTTTGGGCTGGAAAGCGCCATCACCAACCGGGGCTTTGTGGTGGATCACATCAGCCATGTGGGCGAAATGCTCGAGCGCACCCGCGCCGATGTCGGCTCTGACGTGGTTTTGTTCCAGCAGGCTGACGTCTACTCCTTTTGCTCGGCCACGCTGTCGCGCCAAGTGATGGAGGCCGACCCGATGAACATCACCTTTTGCCCCTATGACATCTTTGTCGCCCAGCGCCCGGGCGAAGACCACGTCACCGTCGGCTTTCGCGCCTTCCCTGCCGGAGAGATGCAGGTCATCCAAAGCCTTTTGACCGAGATCGCAGAAGAAGCCATCGAGGAGTAAGCTGCGCTTTGGGATCCCGGTACGGCGCTATCGCAGTACGGTGGTATCACAGTAGGGGCGGTATCTCAGTGGGGCAAAAGAGCCTGCTCTCTATGTATTTCAAGCAGTACAAACAGGCTCTCAACGCTTCATCCCAAAAAGCAGCACCCTAAACGAAAAAGCCCGCCAAAACTGGCGGGCCTTTTTTGTACTTAAGCAACGAAACACGCTGACCGTATCGGTGCAATCAGCCTTTGCTGGCGGCGTTTTTCTCTTTCTCAAGACGCATAAACTCAGCAGCATTGATCTGCTCGGCCTGCGATTTGGAAAAATCGGCATGCACAGGATTTGGGATGTGGTCCAGGGACGAGCCGGTGGCCGCATCGATCCCAATGCCAATCACGCCGCCTGCCAGAATATTGCCCGCCAAAGCCGCGCCGCCAGTTTCGCGCACCTGGGTCGAAACACTAATGGCCCGCGTGGCCGTACCATGCCGGAAGGTCGCCATGAATTTTTGTTTCCGCTCGATGCGCAGAATGCAGGGTGTGGTGCACTGCATACCATTGCTTGTTTCCACCTTCGCCCCGGCTGGGTTGGAGGTGAATTGCACATCTTCGCTGGTCCCCTTGGTCACAGTTGCGCAGGCAGAAAGGGTCAAAGCCACGGTAGCAGCCAATACAAAAATCTTCACGTACAATTCCTTCAGGGTTTATCTATCACAGAGAATACCCCCTAAAGGAGTTCCAAGAAGAGTGTCAAGTTGCGACACGAGGGCCCTATTTTATTGCAAGATTTACGCCCTGCATAAAAAAAGCCTGCCAAAATGGCAGGCTTTCGCTTTTTCAACTTGGGCAAGATCTCACCAGGGAAATCAGTGCACGACCGCATCATCCGGCTTGGGCCGGTCGGTGGTGCCCAGCCGGTCGCCGATAATCAGGCCCTCACCCCCTGCGGATACAGGTATGATGTCGCCATCCTTGACCTCGCCGCTCAGGATCAGCTCTGCCAATGGGTTCTGCAAGGCACGCTGGATCACCCGTTTTAGCGGTCTTGCGCCAAACACCGGATCATAGCCTTCATTTGCAAGCCAGGTCTTGGCACCGTCGTCCAGCGTCAGAGTGATCTTGCGACCCGCCAGACGTTTGGTCAGCAGACCAAGCTGGATATCGACGATCCCATCCATGTCGCTGCGTGCCAGACGGTCAAAGATGATCGTCTCATCCAGACGGTTGAGGAACTCGGGGCGGAAATGTGCCCGCACCGCATCCATCACGTCGCGCTTGGCATCAGAGGCATCCGCACCTTCGGGCAGTTGGCTCAAGGCCTGCGCCCCAAGGTTCGAGGTCAGGATGATCAGCGTCTGCTTAAAGTTCACAGTCCGTCCCTGACCATCGGTCAACATCCCGTCATCCAGCACCTGCAACAGCACGTTAAAGACATCCGGATGCGCTTTTTCGACCTCGTCGAACAGCACCACCTGATAGGGCCGACGGCGCACCGCTTCTGTCAGAGAGCCACCTTCCTCATAGCCGACATAGCCGGGAGGTGCTCCGATCAGACGAGCCACGCTGTGCTTTTCCATGTATTCCGACATGTCAATCCGCACCATGGCGTTGTCATCGTCGAACAGGAAGTTGGCCACAGCCTTGGTCAGCTCGGTCTTACCCACACCGGTTGGCCCAAGGAACAGGAACGAACCCAGAGGGCGGTTCTCATCGTTGAGACCCGCACGCGCCCGGCGCACCGCATTGGCCACCGCTGTCACTGGCGCATTCTGACCGATGACGCGCGAATGCAGCGCATCTTCCATACGCAGCAACTTGTCCCGCTCGCCTTCCAGCATTTTGGAGGTGGGGATACCGGTCCAGCGCTCAACAACACCCGCGATCTGCTCGGGACGTACGGCCTCTTCAACCATCACGCCCTGCTCTTCGCGGCTTTCAGCCTCTGCGAGTTGCTTTTCCAGATTTGGAATAACGCCGTAGGACAGCTCACCGGCGCGGGCAAGATTTGCCTCGCGCTTGGCGATTTCCAGATCGGCACGCGCCCGATCCAGCTGCTCTTTCAGGTCCCGTGCACCCGCAAGTTTATCGCGCTCGGCCTGCCATTTGGCTGTCATTTCAGCGGATTCTTCCTGCAGATCCGACAGCTCCTTTTGCAGAACCTCAAGACGGTCCTTGGACGCTGTGTCATCCTCAACCTTCAGGGCCTGCTCTTCGATTTGCATCTGCAGGATCTGACGATCAAGCGCGTCAAGCGCTTCGGGTTTGCTGTCCACCTGCATGCGCAGACGGCTGGCGGCCTCATCCATCAGGTCGATGGCTTTGTCTGGCAAAAAGCGGTCGGTGATATAGCGATTCGACAGGGTCGCAGCCGCCACCAGCGCCGCATCCGCGATGCGCACCCCGTGATGCAGCTCATACTTTTCCTTGATGCCGCGCAGGATCGAGATGGTGTCTTCTACCGTTGGCTCCTGAATCATAACAGGCTGGAACCGACGCGCCAGAGCGGCATCTTTCTCAACATATTTGCGGTACTCATCCAGAGTGGTGGCCCCGATGCAATGCAGCTCACCGCGCGCCAGAGCCGGTTTGATCAGGTTGGCCGCATCCATGGCGCCATCCGATTTACCTGCGCCCACAAGAGTGTGCATCTCATCGATAAACAGGATGATTTCGCCAGCGGCCTCGGTGACCTCGGTCAGAACCGCCTTCAGGCGTTCCTCGAACTCACCTCGGTATTTCGCGCCAGCAATCAGCGCGCCCATATCCAGCGACAAGAGTTGTTTGTCGCGTAGGGATTCCGGCACATCACCATTGACGATGCGCAGCGCCATCCCCTCGGCAATGGCGGTTTTACCCACACCCGGCTCACCAATCAGAACCGGATTGTTCTTTGTACGGCGGCTCAAGACCTGCATGGCGCGGCGGATTTCCTCGTCGCGGCCAATAATGGGATCAATTTTGCCTTCACGCGCCGCCTCGGTCAGATCGCGGGCGTATTTCTTCAGCGCATCATAGCCTTCCTCGGCCGTGGCACTGTCAGCAGTGCGGCCTTTGCGGATGTCATTGATCGCTTCATTCAATTTTTGTGCCGAAACCTCGCCTTCGGTCAAGGCATCCTTGGCTTTGGATTTCACCATGCACAGCGCCATCAGCACGCGCTCAACCGGCACGAAACTGTCGCCAGCCTTTTGCGCAATCTTTAAGGCTTCATCCAGCACCTTGGCGGTCTGGCCATCGAGGTAGACCTGACCAACATCGCCGCTCACTTTGGGCAGCTTGGCAACAGCGGCATCGACAGCTTCAAGCACCCGGGCAGCAGAGCCGCCGGATTTGCCGATCAGGTTGCTCGCAAGCCCCTGGTCATCGTCCATCAGTGCCTTAAGAAGGTGTTCCGGCATCATCCGCTGATGCTCTTCGCGCATCGCAATGGTCTGTGCCGCCTGCACGAATCCCCGTGCCCGCTCGGTGAACTTGTTTAAGTCCATGTCTTTCTCCTTATGACAAGCGCCCGAATAGATGTGGTTGCGCCCGCTTTGCGGCACGCCCCGGTTCAGGCCTCAATGAACAATTTGGGAGGTCTTGCGGCCTCTTCAAGATCATACTGGCTGAAATTTTCTGAAAAACTCTGATATAGGTCAATATCATGCACGGATGCCTTGTATTTTGGGCTTTCCCCGCCAGGGGCAGCGCAGTAGGAAAGCGGCATTCCCTCAGCCCTGATTCCGGAGATACCCATGTCCCAGACCCCAGCCGACGACCGCCTGATTGTTGCCATGGATGTGCCAGATGCCCTCGCAGGGCTAAAGCTGGCCGAGCAGCTGGGCGATACTGTCTCCTTTTACAAGATCGGCCTTGGCATGCTGACAGGTGGCGGTCTGGCCTTGGCCAATGAGCTGAAACAGGAGCTGGGCAAGCGGATTTTCCTCGACATGAAGCTGTTTGATATCGGCGCCACGGTTGAAAACGCTGTGCGCGGACTGGCGCAGTATGATCTGGATTTTCTCACCGTGCATGGGGATCCCTATGTGGTGCGTGCCGCCAAAGAAGGCGCTGCGGGCAAGGACATGAAGATCCTCGCTGTCACCATCCTCACCTCGCTGGATCGGGCTGATCTGGACAGTGCACTGATCAAAACAGGCGAGATCCGCGATCTGGTGCAGGAACGTGCGGGCAAGGCCTTTGCTGCCGGCGCCGATGGGGTCATCGCCAGCCCGCAGGAGGCCGCGCTCATCCGCGCCCTGCCCGAGTCTGTCGGCAAGCTGATCGTCACCCCCGGCGTGCGCCCCACCGGCGCCGACCTTGGCGATCAAAAGCGGGTGGCGACCCCGGCCTCGGCAATTGCCGATGGGGCTGACCACATTGTCGTTGGCCGCCCCGTCTGGCAGTCAACTGATCCCCGCGCAGCCGCTCTTGCCATTCTGGACGAGCTGAAATCCCTGTAAGGCTGCAGTGACCCCAGGCGCGACAGTTTGGGGCATTCTCCGGCTAGATCCGTGTTTTTCGCGCGGAATGCCTACAAAACAGTCAGTTGCAGCATTTTTACCCAACTGCTTACCAAAAGGTTAATTAATAACTTAACCTTTTGGATGCGCCTTTTTTCGAGGCGTAAAATCAACCGCGCGCCGCCTGACCTAGCGTCAAGCACATGTATTCAGATGATAAACCCCTCTCCCACCACAACTCTGTGCCAAATCGTCACGTGACGCGAAAACCACATGCGGCGGCTTAGCGCCCATAGGGATGCACGATGCAATTTGCGAAAACCAGCAAGATCGGTGATTCTACCTCAGAGACACTCCCCTGACGAACTCCTCTTCCTGAGGTTCGTCTTCCTGCCCCCGCCACTGAGCGGGGGAATTTTTTATCTCCGGCAGGCTTTTTTCAGCGCCAAATCCGCAGATGGGTGTCATCCCTGCATCTGATCCAGATACTGCTGCAATTGTTCGGCAAAATGCGGCACGGCAAGGTGATGAGCGCAGTAGTCTCGCGGATCCATCAACTGCCAGCACTGCCCTTCTGAACCCAGCCTCACCTGTGATACCAAATCCGGCGGCTGGTGACTGACAAAAAACCAGACGGTTCCGCGCGCGCGCTGATAGCTTTTCGACCAGCTAAGACCCGTCCTGGGAATCGACAGGCTGACCTCTTCCAAGGTTTCGCGCAGCGCACAGTCTTCGGGGCTTTCGCCCGCTTCGCGCCCGCCGCCCGGCAGATCCCAATAGCCCGGATACGGAATATCCGGTTTGTCATCGCGTTTGATGACCAAAAGGTCCTGCCCCAGGAACAGAGCCAGTTTTGCACCGGAAAACGGCATATTACATCACTTGATTGTTGCGAGCCCTACAGACAATTAGGGCCACCGCGCGTAAAATGCAGCCAAGCCCTCTCAAACAGATATAGCTCCCACCACACCATGCAAGCCCTATGCCGAGATTGCCTCAGTCAGATCCCTCCAACGCGGCGCTGCCCAAACTGCGGCAGCCCGCGCATCAAGCAGCATGCCGAGCTGTTTTCGCTGCATATCGCCCATATGGACTGCGATGCCTTTTATGCCAGCGTTGAAAAACGCGACAATCCCGAACTGGCCAGTAAACCGGTGATCATCGGCGGCGGCAAACGCGGCGTTGTCTCTACCGCCTGCTATGTGGCGCGCATTCGGGGCGTGCGCTCGGCCATGCCGATGTTTCAGGCCCTGAAACTCTGCCCCGATGCGGTGGTGATCAAACCGCGCATGTCGGTCTATGTCGAGGTCAGCCGGGCGGTGCGTGAAATGATGAACGAGCTGACGCCGGAAATTGAACCGCTGTCGCTGGACGAGGCCTTTATGGATCTGTCCGGCACCGAAAAACTGCATGGCTGCCCGCCTGCGGTGATGCTGGCGCGGCTGGTCAAACGTATGAAAGACGAACAAGGCATCACCGGCTCCATCGGGCTGTCGCACAATAAATTCTTGGCCAAGGTGGCCTCTGATCTGGACAAGCCGCGCGGCTTTTCTGTGATCGGCAAGGCCGAGACCAATGACTTTCTGCGCGACAAACCGGTGGGGTTGATCTGGGGCATTGGCCCTGCCGCCCAGGCCTCGCTGGAAAAGGCCGGCATACGCACCTTTGCCGATCTGTTGCGCTGGGAACGGCAGGACCTCAACAGCCGTTTTGGTGGCACTGGAGACCGGTTGTGGCACCTGGCGCGCGGCGAGGACCGCCGCCGCGTCTCTGCCAATGCACCGGTAAAGTCGATCTCAAAAGAGACCACTTTTATGGAGGACACCGCCAGTCTGGACGTGCTGGACGGCCACCTCTGGCGACTGGCCGAACAGGTGGCAGATCGCGCCAAGGCCAAAGCCATGGCCGGGAAGGTGGTAACGCTGAAACTGAAGCGGGCCAATCACTCGGCGCTGACCCGGCGGATTTCGCTGCATAGCCCCACCCAGCTGGCCGACACCATCTATCGCCAGAGCCGGGCGCTGCTGGATCAAGTCGGAGAGCAGGGCGCCTATCGTCTGTTGGGCTGCGGCATTTCTGATCTGGTGCCCGAATCGCAAGCCGACACCAGCGGCGACCTGTTGGACCCTGAGGCCGGCAAACGCGCCCAGGCGGAACGCGCCACAGATGCCATCCGCAAGAGATTCGGCGACAGCGCCATCCTCAAGGGCCGCGCCCTGCGCTAGCTATACCGCTGAATAGCCCACGCTACTCAGCAGCCAGTCTTATTCCGCAGCCAGGGGCATCTCCTCCTGGTCAATCATGGCGATTTCAGCCGCCACCTGCCCCAACAACGCTTTGAAGGCGAAAAAATCACTGTTTGGCCGCACCCGGGCCTCGTCCATATATAAAGAGCGATCAATTTCCACCTGTACCGCGTGCTGACCGCGCGATGGGCGGCCATAGGTCTGGGTAATATAAGCCCCGGCAAACGGCGCATTGCGGACAACCCGCAGTCCAGCCCTGACAAAAGCGGCCTCGATCTGGTCCATCACTGCCGCCCCCGCCGAAGAGCCGAACCTATCACCCAAAACCACCTCCGGCAGCTCCGTCTGGCGCGCAGGCATTGTGGCTACGGCTTCATGCGGCATCGAGTGACAATCGACCAGAACCGCCTGACCAAATCTGTCCTGCGCCTGATTGAGCAAGCCCTGCAAGGCATCGTGATAGGGATGCCAGAACTGGTCGATCCGCCGATGCGCTTCCTGTTTTGGCAACTTACCCCGGTAAATCGCGCGGCCATTGGCCACCACGCGGGGAATCACCCCCAGCCCCGAGGCCACCCGCGGGTTCTGGCTCCGGCGTGGCACATCTTCGATCAGCGCCGGGTCCAGCTCTTCAACCGCCCGGTTGAGATCCAGAAAGGCGCGCGGCTTTACTGCCGCCAGCAAGGGGGCGCCGAATCTGGGAACATCGGCAAATAGCTGATCCACAAAGGCATCCTCGGAACTGCGAATCTGCTGGCCGTCGAGAATCGAGGCCTGCAAAAAGGTAGAATCGTAGTCAGACCCGCTGTGCGGCGAGGCAAAAACCACCGGTGAGGTAAGGTTTTCTGGCATACTGACGGAAAATGCGTGCTTTGACATCGGTGCTTCTGCCCTTGGTTTCCTGAAATCACCATAGAGCGAAAATTCTATCGCCAAAAGCTCTTGCGCCCCTTCGCGACTCTGATTATAGACCCCTTCACCGGCGCGTCTCTCAGCGTCCCAATCGTTTTTGGGGCAAGAGGTCGCAAGGGTTTCATGGGCGCTTAGCTCAGCGGTAGAGCACTTCGTTGACATCGAAGGGGTCACAAGTTCGAACCTTGTAGTGCCCACCATGAATTCATTGTTTTGGCCATTCGGTCGGAACGTCCGCAAACCCAGGCGCTGGTTCGCGCCGCAGAACAGGAGAATGACTATGAAAGTCAAGAATTCGCTCCGCTCGCTCAAGAACCGGCACCGTGATTGCCGCATTGTGCGTCGCAAGGGCCGCGTCTATGTGATCAACAAAACACAGCCGCGCTTCAAAGCACGTCAGGGCTGAGACTAAGATCTCGCTCTAAATGAAAAGGCCGCATCCTCTGGGTGCGGTTTTTTTGTGTTTTATGCACAGAAGTTATGCGCCGGCGCAAAGCCCGCTGCGCCCTCTCTCTGAGGTGGGGCCTGCGTTAAAATTTCAAATGTGCCTGCAAAGCCGCGCTCGCGTCCGCCCCCCCTCTTCACTTGTTGTATGTTGCTGGCCAGAGACGGTTGCTGACACGTACAATCGCGCCCCGGTTTGACGCCGGAGACATTTTTGACAGAGACGCCAACCGCCTTTTCAGATGGTTTTTGTCAGTTTCTATTTCCCTCCGGTGTTTTTTTCTATAACTGACTAATTAAGTCAGAAACTCCGCACGTAAAATTGTAGATCGGAATCGCTATGTTAAAAGCTACCACAATCCTGGCCGGCAGCCTTGTCGCCGCTCTTGCAACCTCGGCCGCTGCCGAAGGTGAGTTGAACCTCTATTCATCGCGCCACTACGACACAGACGAACGTCTCTACTCTGATTTCGAAGAGGCCACCGGCATCACCATCAACCGGATCGAAGGCAAGGCAGATGAGCTGATTGCCCGGATGTCGGCTGAAGGTGCCAACTCGCCTGCGGATATTCTTTTGACTGTAGACACCTCGCGTCTGGCCCGCGCCAAAGACGCAGGGATCCTGCAAGCCGTCGACAGTGACGTGCTGGAAAACAACATTCCCAGCTATCTGCAGGACGACGACAACCAGTGGTTTGGCTTCTCACAGCGCGCCCGCATCATCTTTTATGACAAAGCCGATGTCGCCAACCCGCCGCGCACCTATCTGGAGCTGGCCGATCCTGCCTACAAAGGCCTGATCTGCATCCGGTCTTCGTCCAACACCTACAACCAGACCCTGCTGGCCTCGATCGTCACCCACCACGGCGCCGAAAAGGCCAAAGAATGGGCCGTCGGAATGGTCGACAACATGGCGCGCGCGCCCCAGGGCGGTGACACCGACCAACTGCGCGGCATCATTTCAGGCGAATGCGAAATCTCGGTCGCCAACAGCTATTACTTTGCCCGTTCGATCCGCAAAGAGGTCAAAGGCCTGTCCGCTGACCGGGATATGATCGGCTGGATCTTCCCGTCGCAGAACGCCGAAGGCGCGCATATGAACCTCTCCGGTGGTGGCGTGGCCGCGCATGCGCCAAACCGCGACAACGCTGTGAAGTTCCTAGAATACCTCGCATCTGATCAGGCGCAGCAGTATTTCTCGGTCGGCAATGACGAGTTCCCCGCCGTCCCCGGCGTAGGTCTCGCCCCAAGCATCGCCGCTCTGGGCAGCTTCAAACCCGATGATGTCAATCTCTCTGAGGTCGCCAAGAACATCCCCGAAGCGCAAAAAATCTTTAACGAAGCAGGCTGGGAATAATCCTCCGGATCGAAAGAACTGCTTAAATTTCAGGCAAGGCGCGGGGAAACTCGCGCCTTTTCTGCGTGTTTTGTTTCGCGCCCTGCCCCCCGCTGGTAGATTTTCATGACCTGTTTTTCGCGGAGCTTTGCCCATGTCAGCCAAAATTCGCCAGCTCTCCAGCGCAGAGCTGCCCGGGCACCTTGCGGCGCTAACAGATATTCTGGTCAAAACAGTAGAGGCCGGGGCCAGTGTCGGCTTTGTCCTGCCTTTCCCACCCGGTGAAGCCGCCAGTTTTTGGCAAGACAAAGTGTTTCCCGCCGTTCAGCGCAGTGACGTGTTGCTGTTTGGTGCCTTCCTAGAAGGGCGGCTGCTGGGCACGGTGCAGCTGTCAGTGGCCTTACCACCCAACCAGCCCCATCGCGCCGATGGGGGCAAGCTGCTGGTCCACCCGGATGCCCGCCGCGCCGGGCTGGGACGCGCCCTGATGCAGCAGCTCGAAGCCGAAGCACGGC
>JAWUWF010000118.1:0-7963 GCA_034111985.1 Pseudophaeobacter sp. | reverse complement strand
CGGTCTCCGGGTCTGGATTTCGAAACACGCCTGATTGCGCGTCCCAATGCGGCAGAGGTTTTGCGCAAAGAGCTCTCTATGTCGCGCTACAAGGTGGCAACCCTGGCCATGGGCACCAACACCGATCCCTACCAGCCCTGCGAACGCGATTACGGGATCACCCGCGCCTGTCTGGAGGTATTGCAGGATTTCAACCATCCGGTGGCCATTGTCACCAAAGGCACGCTGGTTGAGCGGGATCTGGACATCCTTTCTGATATGGCCAGTCGGGGACTGGTGCGGGTTGGCATCTCGGTCACCACGCTGGATCCGGATCTGTCACGCCGGATGGAGCCACGGGCCCCAACGCCTGCCCGCAGGCTTGCTGTGATCAACCGATTGTCCTCGGCTGGAGTACCTGTACGGCTGATGACCTCGCCGGTGGTTCCCGGGCTCACAGATCATGAGCTGGAGGCGCTTTTGGCAGCGGGATCTGCTGCGGGGGCGGATGCCGCCAGCTGGATCATGTTGCGTCTGCCCCGTGAGGTGTCAGAGCTGTGGCAGGCCTGGCTGGCCGAGCATGAGCCGGGTCGGGCGGCAAAAGTGATGGCGCGGCTGCGCGAAATGCATGGCGGGCGCGACTATGATCCCCGTTGGGGGCAGCGTATGCGCGGCGAAGGGGAATATGCCGGTATGATCGGGCGACGCTTTGAGGCGGCCTGCAAGCGCCTGGGGCTGACGCAGGGGGCGACTGAGCTGCGTTGTGATCTGTTTCAGCGGCCTCCCCAGCGGGGGGACCAGCTGGGGCTATTTGACTGACCTGCAGAATGCAGCACGCTTTTGTCTGTTTTTGGCGCCTGTGGCCTCTCGCGAGGCGCCTTGCCATCAGGGCAGATGGCAAGGACGATCTGGATTAACCGCGACGGCGGCCACGACGTGTGCGGTGTTCGCTGGCGTCTTTTGCATCAGCACCGGTGCCATCACCAGCTGAGGTGAAGGGGCCGAGAACCTCGACGATCTTCTCCAGGCTGGGGCGGTCGCCGCGCGCACGGCTGTCCAGCGCCTCGCGCATGTGGCGCAGGTGCTCTGGCATGGTGCCGCAGCAGCCACCGATGATCTTGGCGCCGGAATCCCGCGCCATAACCGCATATTCCCCCATTAGTTCAGGCGTGCCATCGTAGTGGATGTGGCCATCAACGTATTTTGGAATGCCGGCGTTTCCTTTGGAAATGATCGGCCTTTCGGTGCCTTGGGCGGCAAATCCCAGAACGGTGCGCAGGATGTCTGACGACCCGGTGCCACAATTGGCGCCAAAGGCGAGGGGCGGATTGGGCAGGTCTTCGACCAGCTTAACCATATCTGCTGAGGTTACCCCCATCATGGTGCGCCCGGCGGTGTCAAAGCTCATGGTGCCGCACCAGGGCATATCCGCCAGGGCAAAGGCCTCGGCTGCAGCGCGGAATTCCTCGGCTGCAGAAATGGTCTCGACCCAAAGCACGTCAGCGCCGCCCTCTTTCAGAGCCTCGGCCTGTTCGTGAAACATCTCGACCGCCAGCGCATGGCTCAGCTCGCCAACAGGCAGCATGATTTCACCGGTTGGCCCGACAGAGCCCGCAACGGCAATCTTGCGGCTGGATTTATCTGCCACCTCGCGGCCCAACTCGGCTGCGGCGCGGTTGAGTTCACGCACCCGTCCCTGGGCGTCATGCAGTTTGAGGCGGGCGGCGGTGCCACCAAAGCTGTTGGTCAGAAACAGGTCGCTGCCTGCATCCACTGATCCTTGGTAGAGCGCCATGATCTTTTTTGGCTCATCCGTGTTCCAGAGTTCGGGCGCATCACCGGACTGCAGACCCATATTAAAAAGGTTGGTGCCTGTGGCGCCATCGGCCAGCAATACGTCTTTTTGCGCAAGAAACTCGGCAAAGAAAGTGTTCATTGGGTGTGTCCTGTCAGAAAGAGGAGGCGATTGATGCGCCGGAGACTGGCCCTAAGACTGGTCATTAAGACTGGCCCGAAGGCAGAGAGCGAGTTGTCACGTGCTGTGTCATGTGAGGGCCATGAGGGCAAATGCATAATCCTCAACTTCATTATGAGCCGCCTGCGTAAATGTTATGAGGCGCGTGCGCCTGGCGATTGCAAAGGCACGTCCCAGCCTGCGTCCTCAAGATCGGCCTCGGCAGACGGCGACTCGAAGTGGCCCGCAGTGACGGTGCTTTGGTTCAGAGCGGTTGATGCAGGCAAAACTTTTCCGGGGCGATTGATCAGGCGAGCCATTTCAAGCCCGGCAATGATCATATGACTCCAGCTGGGGCAGGCCATGTAGCGCGGCTCCCACTGCGGCGCAAAGCAGGCTTTGAACCGACGCAGTCCTGGATCCAGCC
The DNA here is from genome assembly GCA_034111985.1 of Pseudophaeobacter sp. Classification (GTDB taxonomy): domain Bacteria; phylum Pseudomonadota; class Alphaproteobacteria; order Rhodobacterales; family Rhodobacteraceae; genus Pseudophaeobacter. The sequence goes on along the minus strand of JAWUWF010000118.1, from coordinate 5,603 downwards.
GGGCAGCAAAGCGGTGATCGGGGACAGCAGCCAATGACAGGCGGGCAATGCCGTCTTCGGCGCCAGCCGCAATGGCCGCGCGCAGCAGCACATGACCGGTGCCGTCGGGCGCATCTGGACATATGCGGATCAGGTCCAGGCACCATTCTGCCTCTGACACATGCAGGCTGATAAAGCCGATGATGCGGTCACCTTTCCAGGCAAGAAAGACGCGTTGCGTGGCCAGGTAGTTGGCTTCAAACCGACCCATGGTGGTGCCACGGGCGCCGCCGTGCTGGTCTTGCCAGAGTCTGTCCAGCGCATCCATCTGCGCCAGCGGCAGATTGACGGGCGCTGGCAGCACTGTAATTCCGGACTTTTCAGTGTGTCGAAGCTTTCGCCGCAATTGGCGATGACTTGAGCCGGCCTCATTGAATTCTGCCGGGGAGAGGACCGCCTCAGCTGCGATGCGAAGAACAGCCCAGCCTGCCTGACGCGCGGCCAGGGCGCTGCGTGCCGAGCACTTGTAAATACAGGGGGTTGCATTGCGTTGTTGGGCATAGCGTTGCAGGGGCGCGAGCGTTTCCTTGAGCCCTCCTACCAGGGGGTCAAACAGCGCGACAGAAATCTGCGGTGTGTCCAGCAGGGCCAATTGGTTAAACCCAAAGGTCTGAACGTGACCGCCGTTTTGACGAATGACGCCGGTTTCGGCACAGGGGCGCTGGTGTTGCAGGGCGGATGCTGCCGCGCGCCGTGCCCCCAGAAGGTCGGGGTCGATGACAGGTGCGCGCATGGTTTTGAGGCGCTGCGGCATCAGCATCATGGTACATGAGAGCGCAGCAGGCAGCGCATAGTAGACCAGCCGAAACGCCAGCAGCGCTGCCAGCAACCCGGCGCTGTCCTGCGCCGGCAAAAGGGTGAAGACCATCAATTCCAATGGGCCAGTGCCCCCCGGCGCCGAGGATAGAATCGCTGCGGCCAAAGCGATAAGATAGACCACAACCAATGTGCTCCACGGGATATCCAGCGTTGCGGGCAGTAAAACCCACAGGGCAGATCCCGCCGCCAGAACATCGATCAGCGCCCAGACAGACAGGGCGACCATTGCCGTCAGCGAGGGCCAGCGCAGGCTGAGCCGTCCCAGGGACAGGGTTGGCGCCAAAAAGCTGAGGGCCGTCGCCCCGAGCGCAGTCACCACGAGGAGCCCGCCTACTGGTGTGAACCAGGGCGACAGGGGAACCATCAGCATCGCCAGGCCACATATCACTGCCAAAGCAGCCATGAAAGTGAGGCCCACCAGCCCGGTCATTTGCGCGGCCTGCATAGCCGTTAGCCCCGGAACCAAACGCCAGCGTGCATAGGCGCCGGTGAACAGGCCAAAGCCAACCAGTTGGGAAAATGCGATGGCGGCCATGCCGGCTCTGCGGGCTTGGGGGCCATCGAGGCCGGTTTGCAGGTGGCGGTGCGCCACGGAATCATAGCGCCCCAGAGCCCAGAAACTGACAGCCGTTGCGACACAGGCGGCAAGCCATTGCCACAGCTTCAGCCCGCCCAACAAGGCCCAGATTTCAGAGGCCGAAGGCAGGTCTATGCGCGTCGAAAGCGCCCAAAGGCACAGGGCCGCCATCGTAAAAGGGGCGGACAGGCGGGCGAGCTGGACAATTTGTCCCGCGGTTGGGTGTTTGAGGCTCTGCATCCTGATCCTTTTGCTGGCCCGATAGGGGCAGAAAGGTCAGCTTACCAAGCGCAGGTTTTCGTGGCGTTAATTGCAGCGCAGTTTAAGAGCCGAATTCGTGGCGCCCCAATTGGTCCCGGATCAAACCTCTGCCAGGATCTCTTTCTGAGCTTGGCGCAAAAACAAAGCCATCTTTTCGCGGATCACATCGTCAGTGGCTTTTCCTTTCAGGTCTGCGGAAATTTTGCGCACCACATCTTCGTGCCCAGGTTCCTGCAGATCTGCGGACACCACAGTTGCGGCGTAGCTTTTTGCCGCATCGCCACTAAGATCCAAAAGCTCAGCCGCCCAAAGACCCAGGATTTTGTTGCACCGGGCCTGCGCCCGGAAACGCAGTTCTTCATCATGGGCAAATTTGGCCTCAAAAGCCTGCTCGCGGTCGTTAAATGTCGTCATGTCATTCCTTCCCTTTAAACAGATGCGTGACTGTTAATATGGGGTTGCAGCGGTGCTGTAACAAGGAATGCGGCGGCCTTTTTGTGCTGGGAGTGTGATACCAATTCCGGCGATGCAAGACCTTTGAAAATGAATATGCGAGTTTTTCCTTGGCCCGTAAGGTGTCTTGTGGCGCTCTGGCGACCGAGACTGGCGATTGGGAGCGGCGTAATGAACATAACCGCTGCGCAAAATAAATCAGGCTCTTTCGGGCTGTCGTCTTACAGAGCGACGGGGAAGGGTGGGCAAACCGACTGAAACAGTCACATTACCCCTATTGTGTTGCCTCGGTTTGCTCTGCTGTGCTTGCAGCAATCCACCCCTTGCACTATGAGAGCGACAAGAAACCGGGTCGGGATTCCGGCCTTTACCTCGAAAGGCTCCTCATGGCACGTCGCAAAAAGATTTACGAAGGCAAAGCCAAAACACTGTATGAAGGTCCCGAGCCGGGCACCATCGTGCAGTATTTCAAGGATGATGCCACCGCTTTCAACGCAGAAAAGCGCGAAGTGATCGAAGGCAAAGGCGTTCTGAACAACCTGCTCAGCGAGTATTTCATGCTGGGTCTGGGTCAGATCGGGGTTCCAACACATTTCCTGAAACGTCTCAACATGCGCGAGCAGCTGGTGCGGTCCTGCGAAATCATTCCTCTGGAAGTGATCGTGCGCAACTATGCTGCCGGATCCATGTCCAAGCGTCTTGGCATCGAAGAGGGCACCCAGCTGCCGCGCCCTATTGTGGAATACTGCTACAAAGACGACGCGCTTGGTGATCCTCTGGTGACGGAAGAGCATATCGCCGCCTTTGGCTGGGCCAGTCAGCAGGATATGGACGATATCCTCAGCCTCGCGCTGCGGGTGAATGACTTTATGTCCGGCGTGATGCTGGCCGTGGGCATTCGTCTGGTAGATTTCAAAATCGAGATCGGTCGCGTTTATGACGGTGATTTCCAGCGCCTTGTTGTGGCCGATGAGATCAGCCCCGACAGCTGCCGTCTGTGGGACATTGAAAGCGGGCAAAAGCTCGACAAGGATGTGTTCCGCCGCGATCTTGGCAGCCTGACAGATGCCTATAGCGAAGTGGCACGGCGCCTTGGCGTGATGCCAAACAATCCACCGGCACCCAGCAAGCCAACATTGGTGAACTGATCTGGTGAAACACTCTGGCCCGCGCCTTTTGACGTAGGTGAGGCAGGGCTATCTATTTCTGCAAAGGGCGCGGCCGCTGGTCTGGCCCCATCGAACCTGAGGAAAGACACGATGAAGGCACGGGTGCATGTAATGCTGAAGAACGGGGTTCTGGATCCGCAGGGCGAGGCAGTGCGTCACGCATTGGGCGCCATGGGATTCGACAAGGTCGAAGGTGTGCGTCAGGGCAAGGTGATCGATCTAGATCTGGCCGCAGGCGCCACTGAGGCAGACGTGACCGAGATGTGCGAAAAACTGCTCGCCAATACTGTGATTGAATCCTACAGCATCGAGATGCAGTGATGAAAGCAGCTGTCGTCGTATTTCCCGGATCAAACTGTGATCGCGATCTGGCCGTGGCTTTTGAACGGGCCGGTTTTGATGTCTCTATGGTCTGGCACAAGGACAGTGTGCTGCCCGAAGGCATTGATATCGTGGGTGTTCCTGGTGGTTTCTCCTATGGAGACTATCTGCGTTGCGGCGCCATTGCAGCGCAGTCGCCGATCTGTCAGGCCGTGGTGGAACATGCCAATCGCGGTGGCTATGCCATGGGCGTCTGTAACGGCTTTCAGATCCTGACCGAAACCGGCGTTCTGCCGGGGGCGCTTTTGCGCAATGCCGGGCTGAAATACATCTGCCGCACCGTTGATCTGGAGGTGGCAACCGCTGACAGCGTCTTTACCCAGGGCTATGCCAAGGGTGATGTCATTGGCATTCCAATTGCGCATCACGATGGTAACTACTTTGCCGATGTCGAGACCATCGCCGCCCTGAAAGACCAGGACCGCATCGCCTTTACCTATGGGCAAAATCCAAATGGCTCTATTGATGATATTGCCGGTATCCTGTCGGAAAACCGCCGGGTGCTGGGCATGATGCCGCACCCCGAACGGGCGGCGGATGAAGGTCATGGTGGCACCGATGGAACGGCAGTGTTTCGCGCATTGGCCGGGATTGTCGCGGCAGCGTGACTTGAGCTCCTGCGGCGGCAAGACTAGGATTTTGCGATGATTGCCCCGCAGGACACCAAACACCTCTTTGCCAAACCGGCGCGGTCAGGGACTATTCCCTGGCAGGCGCGCCTTGCCTTGGTGCTGTTTATGGCCGTGGCTACGGCCACTGTTTGGGTGACCAATCAACAACTGACCCATCGCTTTACCGACAGCACCCGCAATCGTGGTGAGCTGCGGCTGGCGCTCTATTCTGGTAATCTGGTGAGTGAGTTGCGCCGCCATGCCATCGTGCCGCAGCTTCTGGCGCGGGATCAGGCCCTCATTGCGGCGCTGCAAAGTCAGGATTTCTCGCTCTCCACCCAGCGGCTGATCTCCTTTATTGACGAAATTGGGGCCGCCTCGATCATGCTGATGGCCAGCGATGGGCGCACGGTTGCGGCGACCAATCGCAACCGGTTGGGGGAAAACCACCGCAATGCAGCCTATTTTGTCGATGCAGCACGGGCCAAATCCACGGTATTTTCGGTGATCAAGCGTGAGGTGGGCGGCTACCGCTTTACCTATTCGCGACGGGTTATCGACACCTCTGGCCTGTTGGGCGTCATTGTCATTGAGGTGGATCTGCGCAAGTTCGAACGCGCCTGGGCCGGTGTTTCTGATGCGGTTCTGGTCACTGACAGCACTGGCAATATCGTGCTTGCCACCGAGGCGCGGTGGCGCGGGCTGAAAGAAAGCGACGCGGTTAAGCTGCAGACCCCCGAAGGGGCGATCCAGCGGGCCATTCGCGCCACGGCAGACTGGAGCACGCTGCCGCCGGATGCCTATCTGCAGGGCGAGGCGGTGATGCGCCTGGAAAACCGGGTGCCGTTTCAGGGCTGGCGCATGACCTCTTTTACCACCTATGCCTCGATCCGCGAGAAGGTGAACGCGGTTCTGGCGCTTGAGATCATGGGATTCGCCATCTTGCTGGCGCTGGCCTTTTATGCGCTCAGCCGCAAGACGGCGCTGAGGATGGCGCTGTTTCAGCGCGAGTCGGCGGAGCTTCGCGTATTGAACGCCCGCCTGCAGCGGGAAATTGCCGAGCGTGAGCGGATGCAAAAGACCCTCGCCGTGGCCGAACAAAGCCTGGCGCAGAGCTCCAAACTGGCCGCCCTTGGAGAGATGTCGGCCGCCGTCAGCCATGAGCTGAACCAGCCTCTGGCGGCGATGAAAACCTATCTTGCAGGGGCGCGGCTTTTGCTGAACCGCAACCGGCCCGATGAGGCACTTGCCTCCTTTGGTCGCATTGATGATCTGATCGAGCGCATGGGAGCG
>JAWUWF010000117.1:0-8669 GCA_034111985.1 Pseudophaeobacter sp. | reverse complement strand
GCAGAGCCTCGCAAACCCCTGGTTCCGGCTTAGTTTACCTGAGTTGTGACCTCGACATTGCCACGCACCGCGTTGGAATAGGGGCAGATCTTGTGACCGGCTTCTGCAATACGCTCGGCTTCAGCTTGATCGACGCCGGGCATGGTCACGGACAGGGTAACGACCAGACCAAATCCGCCCTCAGCGCGTGGGCCAATACCAACACTGGCCTCTACCGAGACATCAGCCGGAACTTTGGCAAGGCTGTCATCCTGCGTGGTGGCAAACTGCATGGCGCCGATATAGCAGGCGGCATATCCAGCGGCAAAAAGCTGCTCGGGGTTGCTGCCCTTGCCGTCGCCGCCCATCGCGGGTGGCGTGGCGAGAACCAGATCAAGTCCTGATTCAGCTACAACGGCGCGGCCATTGCGACCTCCGGTAGCGGTTCCTTTGGCGGTGTAGACAGGAGAAATACTCATCGGTGGATCCTCGACTTGAGTGCTGAATTGCAGGCGATTATATCGCGTGCGACTTAAATACACAATGAGGTGCCTTGTGACAAGGGGTTGCGATTTAATCGCGTGCGATTTATTTTACCAACATGCTTGATCGTGCCCTCACCCTTGATGAACTTCTGTGCTTTGCGCTTTATTCCGCCAACAATGCGATGGGTCGGCTGTATCGTCCGATTCTGGCGCAGCATGGTTTGACCTACCCGCAGTATCTGGTCCTGGTGGCGCTCTGGCAGCGGGACGGGCAAAAGGTGAATGATCTGGGTACGGCGCTGAACCTCGAATCAAACACCCTGACGCCGCTGCTCAAACGTATGGAGGCTGCGGAATTAGTCTCGCGTAGGCGTAACATCGAGGACGAGCGCAGTGTGATCGTCACCTTGGGGCCAAAGGGACAGGTCTTGCAGCAAGAGGCGGCAGGGATCTCTCGCTGTATTTTGGCGGCTGCAGGCGATGATGTCGCTGACCTGATCGAGTTGCGGTGCAAGATCCAGGAATTGGCAACGCGGCTCAACGCCTCGGGCTAGATCTCCAGTCTACTAGATCTCCAGTCTATTGGGCTAGATTACTGTCTAACAGGGCGCACCCGCCTCAACCCCCTTTGGGATCGGTAAGGGATCGCGCCTTGCCGCGCACCAGGCCGAGACGGCTTTCGCGCCAGATCACCAGGATATTGCCGGCAATCACCAGCGTCGCCCCGGCGAGCATGACAGCTGTCGGCAGTTCTGCGAACCAGATGTAGCCAATGGCAATGGCAAACAGCATCGAGACATAGTCATAGGGCGCCAGCATCGAGGCCGGCGCAAAGCGGTAAGAGGAGGTCACCAGGATCTGTGCCACGCCACCAACCAGACCGGCGCCAACTAGGAGAGTCAATTCCCGAACATCCGGTACAACCCAGCCAAAGGGCAGGGTCAGCAATGACAGGGCTGAGGCAGTGATGGAAAAGTAAAACACGATGGCGGCAGTGTTTTCTGTCATCACCATGCGGCGAATATGGATCTGCACAAAGCCCCGCGCGATGGTGGCGCCAAGGATCAGCAAGACTCCCATAAAGGCTGTGCTGGTCATATCAGCGCTGCCAGTGAGGCGGGGATAGATCATGATCAGAACCCCCAGCAGGCCAATGCCCACAGCGCTGATCCGCACCAGACGGATGCGTTCTCCCAGAAACATCGCCGCCAGAATCAGGGTGAAAATCGGAGTGGCATAGCCAATGGCCGTAACCTCGGGCAGCGGCAGCATGCCCAGCCCCATAAATGTCATGGCCATAGCCGAGGTGCCAACCAACCCACGCCAGACATGGTTCATAGGTTTCTGGGTTTTCAACCCGTGCTTTAGATCACCGCGAATCGCCAGCCAGGCAACAATGACCGGGATGGCAAAAAACGAGCGAAAGAACACCGATTCACCAGCAGGCACCGTCTCGGACACGGCCTTTATCAGCGCAGAAAGGGCCGTGAACAAGCCGATAGCGACCACCTTCAGGCCGATGGCCAGCATGGGTCGATGCGATGTTAACGGTTTTTCCATGGCACGGACCCTGCGCCCCTGCAGCCTAAAGATCAATGGGTTGATTTCGCTGCAGCCTGTGACACGCATCCCGTCAAAATTGCGGCAGCCCGCAGTTGTGTGATGCCAACCCCTAGATTTCTCAATTGCAGCGCGCCTCAAAGGGCCATCAGATCCGAACGAAACGGAGCAATCACCCCAGCCTGCGCCACATAATCACGTCAAAAGCCACAGCAGCAGAGTGAGGCTGACGAAGGCGCAGCTGGTAGCGGTAAGCATCGCCAGACTGGCAGCACCTTCCAGCCCCTGACGCTGGGCCAGCACGGTATAGATGCCAAACATTGGCATTGCCGCTGACAGAATCAGGGCACTGTGCAGCGCGGGACTAAGGCTGATCAGCCCCCCCGCGATCAGAGTAGCTGCCGACAGGGCCACCAGTGCCGGATGCAGCAGTAGTTTGGTTGCACTGATCTGCGCCGCCAGTGAGCGGTTGCCATGTAGCGGCAGCCCAACCAGTGAGCCGCCAATCACCAAAAGCGAGACCGCCCCGGCAGAACCCGCCAGCATGTCGACAAAGCGCAGGAAGGGGCCGGGCAGCGACAGGCCGGTGAGCGACACCAAGATCCCCAGCGCCAGGCCAATCAGCATTGGCATCTTGGCCAGATCCAGCAGGATACGTCCCAGACGCGGCAGCAGCGGCACACCGGGGCCGCGGCCTGCCAGCTCGACCAGCAGCAGGCAGATTGGGATCAGGATCAGGTTCTCAACCAGCAGGTTCAGCGCCAGAATGACGCCCGCCAGATCGGGAAAGGCCAGCAGCATCACCGGATAGCCGATAAAGCCGTTGTTGGGACAGGTTGATCCCATCACCCCAAGCGCGCGCCGCTGCGGATCGGTGCCGCGCAGGGTGAACAGCAGATAAGACAGGGTGATTGTCGCCAGCCCGCCCAGGGCATAGGCCGAGACATAACCGGGCTGAAACACCTGGGCCGGGCTGCGCGAGGCCAGCGCAGAAAAGATCAGCGCGGGCAGCGCAATGTTCAGCACATAGCGGCCCAGAACGCGCATATCGGCGGCGCTGAACCAGCCCTTCCAGACCACAAAATACCCCAGCGCCATCGCCGCATAGATCGGAAAAGTAATGCCGAGAATGGCGATCATTTCAACAGGTCAGCCCAGTGGTCCGGCAGTTCGGTATCCATTTCCTTGGCCAACTGCCGCAGATAGGCCAGCATCAGGCGGGCGCGTTTGCGCGCAATTGAGCGGCCCTTGTCGGTGGCCATATCTCCGGGCAGTTTCAAAAGCTTGAGATGCCAGTGGTCGATGGACCAAATCTGGTCATCCAGCGGCCGGTTGGCGGCAAAGGGATCATCGGGATCACACAGAGGCCGGTCAATCGTCCCTGCCACCATGAATGTACGCGCGATACCAACCGCTCCCAGCGCATCCAGCCGGTCGGCATCGCGCAAAATCAAGGCTTCGAGACTGTTGGCGGGCAGCCCGGCGGAAAAGCTATGGGCCTCGATCACGTGCTGGGCGGCGGTGATTTCTTCGGTGCTATAGCCCAAACCCTCAAGAATAGGCGCTGATTTCTCTGCTGACAGCCGCGAGGCCGTCTCGCGCTCGGGGTGGTCCTTGGGCAGGTTTACCAGGTCATGCAGGTAGGCGCCGGCGATCAGAACCCGCAGGTTGGCACGATTGGGATCATCCTTGTTTTCGTCACGCGCAATGCGATGGGCATTGGCCCAGACCCGGTCAAGATGCGCAATGTCATGCGCCGGATCCTGCGCCATCTGCACTTCTGATATACGGCGCAACTGCGACTGAAGTTGTTTCAGGCTCATGCGCCGATGGTGCCCTGATTTTCACCAATCTGGCCGCGATGCAGCAGCAGGTGATCCAGAATTACGCAGGCCATCATCGCCTCGGCCACCGGCACCGCACGGATGCCAACACAGGGGTCATGACGCCCCTTGGTGATCACTTCGGCGGCAGTGCCGTCCTTGCGGATTGACTGGCGCGGCGTCAGGATCGAGGAGGTGGGTTTGACCGCAAAGCGCACAACAACGTCTTGACCGGTCGAGATACCCCCCAAAATGCCGCCAGAGTGGTTGGATGAATAAACCGGCTGGCCATCATTGCCCATGAAGATCTCATCGGCGTTTTGTGATCCCTTCAGGCGGGCGGCATTCATGCCTTCGCCAATCTCCACTGCTTTGACAGCATTAATCGACATCATCGCAGCGGCCAGATCTGTGTCCAGTTTGCTGTAGACCGGCGCGCCAATGCCGGCAGGTACGCCACGGGCCACGACCTCAACAACGGCGCCCACAGAATCATGTGCCTTGCGCAGGGCCTGCAGGTAGACTTCCCAGTCCTGCACCGCGCCAGCATCGGGGATCCAGAAATCATTTTGACCAATGGCGTCCCAGTCAAAGCGCGCCCGGTCAATCTCCATCTCGCCCATCTGGGTCATGTAGCCTGTGATCTTTAGACCCGGCACCAGGGTTTTAATCGCCGCGCGTGCCACGCCGCCCGCGGCAACGCGCGCTGCAGTCTCGCGGGCTGACGAGCGCCCACCGCCGCGATAGTCGCGATTGCCGTATTTCTGGAAATAGGTGATGTCGGCATGACCGGGCCGGAAGGTCTGGGCGATATCGCCATAGTCCTTTGAGCGCTGGTCGGTGTTCTCGATCATCAGCTGGATGGGCGTGCCGGTGGATTTACCCTCAAACACACCCGACAGGATCTTTACCGCATCAGGCTCATTGCGCTGGGTCATATTCTTGTTCTGCCCGGGGCGACGCCGGTCCAGCCACTGTTGCAGCATCTCGGGCTCCAGCGGCACATTGGGCGGGCAGCCATCGACGGTTGCCCCCAGCGCGGGCCCATGGCTTTCGCCCCAGGTGGTGACGCGGAAAAGATGGCCAAAGCTGTTCATCGACATCGGGAGATCTCCTTTGCGAGATGTGCTTAGCGAGACGGTGGCCATGGCTCAAGGGCTATTGCGGTTTCGCTTGTCTTTGCCGGGGCCCACACTTAGGTTCGCCACACCTCGGGGAGCGTTGTTACGCTGAGATGTCAGGGCTGGAAAATCAGTCTGGCGAACCCGTAGAACCTGAACCGGCTAGAACCGGCGGAGGGAAGGTTTCGGAGTTCCTCCACCCTTGCCCGATGCCGCAAAGGAGGATGCCATGAAGTATTCTGTTTTTGCAGCGGCACTGTTGAGCGCAACGGCAGCCTATGCCGAAACGCCCGAGCTGACTGTATACACCTATGACAGCTTTGTTTCCGACTGGGGCCCTGGCCCTGCAGTGGAAACAGCCTTTGAGGCCCAGTGCGGCTGTGATCTGAAGCTGGTGGGCGCTGGTGACGGTGCAGCTCTGCTGGCGCGCATCAGGCTGGAAGGCGCGCGCTCTGATGCGGATGTGGTGCTGGGACTGGATACCAACCTCACCGCGGCGGCAAAGGCCACCGGCCTGTTTGCTGATCACGGGAGCTCGGCGGATTACAGTCTGCCCGTGGCCTGGGAAGACGCAACCTTTGCGCCTTATGACTGGGGCTACTTTGCCTTTGTCCATAACGCCGACGCGGTCGTGCCGACAGATTTCAGGGCACTGGGCGCCAGCGATATGAAGATCGTCATTCAGGATCCGCGCTCGTCGACCCCCGGTCTGGGCCTCTTGATGTGGGTTAAGGCGGCCTACGGTGATGAGGCCCCTGCGATCTGGGCCGATCTGGCTGACAACGTTGTCACCGTGACCAAGGGCTGGTCCGAGGCCTATGGGCTCTTCCTCGAAGGCGAGGCCGATATGGTGCTCTCCTATACCACCTCGCCGGCCTATCATCTGATTGCCGAAGAGGACGCGAGCAAAGCTGCAGCGCCCTTTGATGAGGGGCATTACATGCAGGTTGAGGTTGCCGGAATTCTGGCCAGCAGCGATCAGCCAGAGCTGGCGCGCAGTTTCATGCGGTTCATGGTCTCTGAGGAATTTCAGTCAATCATTCCCACCACCAACTGGATGTACCCCTCGGTGACGCCTGCCGCTGGCCTGCCTGCCGGTTTTGAAACCCTGATTGCTCCGGCGAAATCACTGCTCCTGTCAGCTGATGAGGCTGCAGCTCTGCGCGATGGCGCATTGGGCGAATGGCTCGACGCGCTCAGCCAATAAGCGCACTCCCGGGCGCTGGCGCGGCCCTTCTGGTGGCTGCGCTGATCTTTGGGACGCTTGCAGCCGTGGCGCTGCGGGCCGAAGCCGGGCGTGGCTTTGGCAGTAGCGACTGGGCGGCGCTGCGCTTTACGCTCATACAAGCGGTGCTGTCTGCCACTTTGAGCGTCGCACTGGCCATCGGGCTGGCGCGGGCTCTGGCGCGGCGGCGGTTCTTTGGGCGCTCGGTGCTGATTGCGCTGCTGGGCGCGCCGTTTATCCTGCCGGTGATCGTGGCGATTCTCGGTCTGCTGGCGGTGTTTGGTCGTGCGGGCTGGGTCAGTCAGGCGCTGGGCGTCTTTGGCTTTGAGCCGCTGCAGATCTATGGGCTGCATGGCGTGGTGCTGGCGCATGTGTTTTTCAATCTCCCTTTGGCGACGCGGCTGATTCTGCAGGGCTGGCAAGAAATCCCGGCCGAGCGCTTTCGCCTTGCCGCGCAGCTGAACGCGGGGCCCCGGGCGATCTGGCAGCTGCTGGAAGCGCCGATGCTGATGCGCGTGGTGCCGGGGGCGCTGGCGGTGGTTTTTGCCATCTGTCTTTCTAGTTTTGCGGTGGCGCTGACGCTGGGCGGCGGGCCACGGGCCACTACGATAGAGCTGGCGATCTATCAGGCCTTTCGGTTTGATTTTGATCTGGGGCGGGCGGCCCTGCTGTCTGCGGTGCAGCTGGTTCTGACCGGGCTTGCCGCCTTTGTGGCGCTGCGGGTCTCTGCCGCAGACGGGGTTGGCGCCGGGTTGGACCGGGCCCTGCGTCGCTGGGATGGCGACAGCTCTCTGGCGCGGGGGCTTGATGTCTTTTGGATCCTGTCGGCAGCGCTGTTTCTTATGCTGCCCTTGGCTGCGGTGGTCAGTTCCGGGGTCTCGGGGCTGTTTTTGCTAAAGGCCAATGTCTGGATGGCGGCGATCACCTCTGTGATGGTCTCGGCACTTAGCACGCTGGTCCTGTTGCTTTTGGCCCTGCCGATGGCGGCCGCCGTGGCGCTGGGGCGCAGTGCCATGATCGAGGTTGCCGGGATTTTGGGACTGGCGGCCTCTCCGCTGGTGATTGGCACTGGGTTGTTCGTGGTGATCTACCCCTTTGCCGATCCCTTTGCGCTGGCGCTGCCCGTGACGGCGCTGGTCAATGCGGTCATGGCGCTGCCCTTTGCGCTGCGTATTCTGGTGCCGCGCGCGCGCGAGGTCACGGCGCGCTACGGCAAGCTGTCGCTCTCGCTGGATATGGCGGGCTGGCCGTTTTTGTGGCAGGTGTTTTTGCCCCGGATGCGGCCGCAGATCGGCTTTGCCGCCGGGCTGGCAGCGGCGCTGTCGATGGGGGATCTTGGCGTCATCACCCTGTTTGCGGATCCTGAGGTGGCAACCCTGCCGTTGCAGATTTACCGCCTGATGGGCGCCTATCAGATGCAGGCTGCGGCGGGTGCGGCACTGCTGTTGCTGGCTCTCTCGATGGGGGTATTTTGGATTTTGGACCGCGGAGGACGCTGGCATGCTGAGGCTTGAGACCTGCCATATCCAGAACGGGGCCTTCACGGTGCAGGCTGACCTGCAGATCAAACCGGGCTCAAAAGTAGCTATCATCGGCCCATCGGGGGCGGGAAAGTCCACATTGATCGAGGCCATTGCGGGCTTTCTGCCGCTGACACAGGGGCGAATCCTGTGGCGAGACAGGGACCTGAGCGCGATGGCGCCGGGCAAGCGGCCCGTGGCGATGCTGTTTCAAGACGGCAATTTGTTTCCACATCTTACTGTGGCGCAGAATGCGGGGCTGGGGCTGCGGGCCAATCTGCACCTCTCGCCGCAAGAGCAAGCGCAGGTGCAGCACGCGCTGGAGCGTGTTGGGTTGGGGGATCTGGCGGAGCTTACACCGGCAGCGCTGTCTGGTGGGCAGCAAAGCCGGGTGGCCCTAGCGCGGGTCCTGTTGCAGCGGCGCGATCTTTTGCTGCTGGATGAGCCCTTTGCTGCCCTTGGCCCGGCGCTGAAGGCAGAAATGCTGGATCTGGTGGCTGAGATTGCAGCCGAGACGCATGCCACGGTGCTAATGGTCAGCCATGATCCGCAAGATGCCCGTCGCATTGCGGATCAGGCTATTCTCGTGGCCGATGGCAAAGCGCATGCGCCGCTGGCCACTGCGGAAGTGCTGGACAACCCACCCCCGGCGCTGAAGGCGTATCTTGGCTAGGGCGGCGGGCACTCAGGCCCACCGCCGCTGGCAAATCTAGGCGACAGCAGCGAGTTTTTGCCGCGACTTGGCGATCATCAGCGCCGCCTGGGCGGCTTCGCGGCCCTTGTCGACAAAATGCGCCTGGTAGATGGCGTTGTGATGGTCTGTTTCCTGGTACTGATGCGGTGTCAGCGAGACCGAAAGCACCGGCACGCCAGTGTCCAGCCCTACACGCATCAGCCCGTCCACCACGGATTGCGCCACAAAATCATGTCGATAGATGCCACCATCTACCACAAAG
>JAWUWF010000116.1:0-25720 GCA_034111985.1 Pseudophaeobacter sp. | reverse complement strand
GGGGGGTGTGCGAAATAGCGCACGTTAGGCGTTGCGCGCTATAACGCACAAGTGTTTTTTGAAGCTTCTAACTCAGGGCGGGTTTTGGCCCGGTTTGGACCCAGTGGAGCCTATGACATGCCCCAAGACGCCATCGCGCTTAACCTGCGCAAAATTCGCGCCGCCTCGGGCATGAGTCTGTCAAAGGCAGCCGAGGCAACCGGTGTCAGCAAAGCCATGTTGGGGCAGATAGAACGGGGCGAATCCAGCCCGACCATTGCGACGCTGTGGAAAATAGCCAAGGGGTTTCACCTGCCGCTTTCCCGGCTTATTGGCGATTCTGGGCAGGAGCAGGCAGCAGAGGATATCCCTTTCAAGACGGTGCAGTTTCCGGGCAGTATTGCTGTCAAAATCGTGTTCCCCTTTGATCCAGATCTTGGCGCGGAGACGTTTCAGATCAGTCTGAAACCGGACCAGAGCCATGTTTCGCAACCGCATGAGGCCGGGGTCTGTGAAGAGGTTTTTGTGCTGCAGGGGGAGATGGAGGTGTTGCGCCAAGGGGACTGGATCGCCCTGAAAACCGGGGAGGGGATAAGGTTCAAAGCGGATCAGCTGCACGGCTACCGCGCTGGGGCCCAAGGCGCGGCCTTTCTCAATATGCACCACTATCCGCGTCATGTGGGGACCCCTGAAACCACATAGCCTACGCAGTTTTGCCAGGCAAACTGCCTGCCCCTTGTCGGCCGGGGCGTGGCCGCCTACCAAGATCTGATAGCCCATGGAAACGCGCAAGGAGAGACTGGATGGAGACACTGCGCGGCAGCCTGCTGATGGTTCTGGCCATGGCGACCTTTGCTCTGGAAGACATGTTTATCAAGATCGTGACGCGGGAGATGCCCGTGGGGCAGGTGTTGATTTTGTTTGGGCTTGGCGGCATGGCGGTCTTTGCTGCTCTGGCGCGTGCGCAGGGGCAGTCTCTTTGGCATTCGGGATTTTGCACGCGCCCGCTGGTGGCGCGTGCGCTGGCAGAGGTGACGGGGCGGCTCGGCTATACCCTGGCGATTGCCCTGACGCCGCTTTCTACGGCCTCGGCGATCCTGCAGGCCACACCGCTGGTGGTCGCGGGCGGTGCAGTGGTGTTTTTTGGTGAACGGGTTGGCTGGCGGCGGTGGCTGGCCATCGCGCTGGGCTTTGTCGGGGTACTGCTGATCCTGCGCCCCGGGGTCGGCGGATTTGAGCTGACCTCACTGTTTGCCATTGTTGGCACCCTGGGGTTTGCCGGACGAGATCTGGCGACGCGAGCGGCGCCAAAATCAATGACAAATCTGCAATTGGGGCTGTTTGGCTTTGCCATGCTGGTGATCGCCGGGGGTATTGCGCTGGCCTGGACTGGCGGTGCCGTTTGGCCAAGTGGCGCGGCCTGGCTGTATCTGGGGCTGGCGACGGGCATCGGTGTGATGGCCTATAACGCGCTCACGGGTGCCATGCGACACGGAGAGATCTCGGTTGTGGCGCCGTTTCGCTATACCCGGCTGGTCTTTGCCATGGCGTTGGGCATTGTGGTCTTTGCCGAACGGCCTGATACGTGGACCCTGCTGGGCAGTGCGGTGATTGTATGCAGTGGCCTCTTCACCCTTATCCGCAGCTCCAAGGGCTGAGTCATCTTGCGCCCGCCCGCACAGGCGCTTACATCTGCCAGCCATGGCCCAGACGAAATCAGACCCGAATTACAAAGTGATTGCCGAAAACCGCCGCGCGCGGTTTGATTATGCAATCGAAGATGACGTGGAATGCGGCATCATTCTTGAAGGCTCGGAGGTGAAAGCACTTCGCGAGGGCGGAACCAATATTGCCGAAAGCTATGCGGCGGTTGAGGATGGCGAGCTGTGGCTGGTGAACTCTTATGTGCCGCCCTATTCGCAGGCCAAGATGTTCAAGCACGAAGAACGGCGCCGCCGCAAACTGTTGGTCTCGCGCAAACAGCTCTCTGAGATGTGGAACGCGACACAGCGCAAGGGAATGACGCTGGTGCCCCTCGTGATGTACTTCAACCACAAGGGCCGCGCCAAGATCAAGATCGGCATCGCCAAGGGCAAAAAAGCCCACGACAAGCGCGAG
Organism: Pseudophaeobacter sp.; assembly: GCA_034111985.1. Taxonomy (GTDB): domain Bacteria; phylum Pseudomonadota; class Alphaproteobacteria; order Rhodobacterales; family Rhodobacteraceae; genus Pseudophaeobacter. The sequence goes on along the minus strand of JAWUWF010000116.1, from coordinate 23,623 downwards.
ACCGAGGCCAAGCGTGACTGGTCACGTCAAAAGCAGCGCCTGCTTAAAGATAACCGCTGATCCAGCCCTCGGTCTGAGACGGCACAACGCCCGGATCTTTATTCGTCAAACCTGAACGATCTTTCCCATGGAAGAGGCTGACAAGGGCTGCCCGGTGGCCGCCCCTGTTTGGCCAGCCCTTTTGTATCCCCCTCAAATCCTGCCAACAGTCCCTGATGTGGTCCTGTGAAGACCCTGTGCAAGTCCCGAGCTGCCATTGCGAGGCTGCGCGTGGCTGAGGACACAGGGCGTGACGGCGCAGGCCAGGTGCCTGTGGGACAAAAAGGGGGGTTGCGTATTCTGATTGTTTTTGTCAGGTACAGCGCAGCCCAGTCAGACTGATCCCATGTGATCCCGCCCGGCCCAGTTTTATATTGAGACCAAATTGCGCCACCGGGCCAAAGGACACCCCATGACGAGTACCCTGATCAGCGCGACCAGCTCCCGGTCGCAGGACGCCGCAAAAACACAGGCAGCAGAGGCGGCCGACAGAATTTCGCTGTCTTTTTGCGATCTGGATGAGTTTGAAGAGGGGCTTTTGCCGGTTTTGCGCCACTTTATGATGGCCCTGGCAGAGCCTGAGAGACAGACATGGCAATTTGCCTATAAAATTGCCGGTGAACGTTGGGGCGAGACCCTTGGCCTGACCGTAGCCAATGCGCTGTTCAAACTGGTGCAGTTCACGACCAAGGCGCGCCGGGTGCAATTCAACGCCATTGACCCGCTGGCGCTAGCGGACCGCGGCTTTGTCACCCGGGACGAGCGGGCCTTTTTGCGCATGCTGCACCATATGCGGCGCGATGAAACCGCCCGCGCCCGTGAGGCTGTGGCCGATGTGACCGGCTGTACCATGGACCCGGATGTGATCCGTGCGGGACTGTCCTTTGCGGATCGTTTCCCTGCCGGTCAAAACGCCCCCAGGTACAGTCCTGGCCGGCCGCATTTGCAGGTGGTGCGCTAGGCCAAAAGGGCCCTGGAGCCCACATAGCAACAGAGGCGCGACGGAATGCCCGCAACCCGCGCGGCCTCTCTTGCGACTCTGAACTCTGGGTAGTACGCATAGGCGCACTGGCATGTGCGGGGAGGTTCTGATGCGCGACGATCCAAAAACACTTGTATCCACCGAGTGGCTCGCCGCTCATATGAAAGATCCGGACCTGCGGGTGCTGGATGGCTCATGGTATCTGCCGCAGGAGGAGCGTGACCCCAAAGCGGAATATGACGCCGCTCACATTCCTAACGCGCGGTTCTTTGATATTGACGATATCTCTGATCATCGCTCAGAGCTGCCGCATATGGTGCCACCGGTTGAGAAATTCATGTCGCGTCTGCGCGCTATGGGCGTCGGCGATGGTCATCAGGTGGTGGTCTATGATGGCGCTGGTCTGAAATCCGCCGCCCGGGTCTGGTGGCTGTTTCGCCTGATGGGACAGAGCAATATCGCGGTCCTGGACGGAGGTCTGCCCAAATGGGTCGCGGAAGGCCGCGAGACCGAGGATCTGCCGCCGGTGATCCGGGATCGCCACATGACGGTGCGGGTGCAAAACCATCTGGTGCGTGACGTGACACAGGTATCCTCTGCGGCCAAGCTTGGCGACCACGAGATCCTTGACGCCCGCGCCGCCGCCCGTTTTCGCGGCGAGGTACCAGAGCCACGTGCAGGCCTGCGTGCTGGCCATATTCCGGGCTCCAAGAACACACCATACACCGATTTTCTGAACGCTGACGGCACCTTGAAAGAGGCCGAAGAGCTGCGTGCGATTTTCACTGGCGCCGGCGTTGATCTGAGTAAACCTGCGATTACCACCTGCGGGTCGGGCGTCACCGCCGCCGTCCTGAGCCTGGCGCTGGAGCGGATCGGCAAAACCGATCATGCGCTTTATGATGGCTCCTGGTCGGAATGGGGTGCCTTCCCGACCCTTCCCGTTGCAACCGGAGAGAACTGATGTTCGAAACCCTGAAGCCGCAGCCAGCTGACAAGATCCTGGCCCTGATGCAGAAATTCCGCGAAGATCCACGCGACAATAAGATCGACCTCGGCGTCGGTGTTTACAAAAACGCCGACGGCCTCACGCCGGTGATGCGGGCCATCAAGGCTGCCGAGCATAAGCTCTGGGAAGAGCAGACCAGCAAGTCTTATGTTGGTCTGGCCGGTGATCCTGCCTATTCTGATGCCATGATCAAGCTGATCCTGGGCGGCGCTGTGGCACGCGAAAATATCGCAGCGGCCGCGACCCCCGGCGGCACCGGTGCCGTGCGTCAGGCGTTTGAGATGATCAAGATGGCCAATCCCGCGGCCAAGGTGCATGTCTCGGACCCAACCTGGCCCAACCATCTGTCGATCCTGAAATACCTTGGCATTGAGACCGTCTCCTATCGCTATTTCGACCGCGAGACCCGTGGCGTCAATTTTGATGGCATGATCGAAGACCTGAAACTGGCTGCCAAAGGCGACGTGGTGCTGCTGCATGGCTGCTGTCACAACCCCACCGGCGCCAACCTCAGCGAGGCCCAGTGGCAGGACGTCATTGCCCTGATGAACGCGCGCGGCCTGATCCCGATGATCGACATTGCCTATCAGGGCTTTGGCGACGGGTTGGAAGAAGACGCGCTGGGCGTTCGTCTGGTGGCTTCCAGTTGTCCCGAGGTTCTGATTGCGGCAAGCTGTTCCAAGAACTTTGGCATCTACCGCGAACGCACCGGCCTGCTGATGGCGGTTGCGCAGGACAAGGGCCTGCAGGTTGTGAACCAGGGCACTTTGGCCTTCCTCAACCGGCAGAACTATTCCTTCCCACCGGACCACGGTGCGCGTCTTGTGACCATGATCCTCAACGATGATGCGCTGCTTGCCGACTGGAAGGCCGAGCTGGAAGAAGTGCGGCTGGCTATGCTGGGTCTGCGCCAGGATCTGGCCAATGAGCTGCAACGCCTGGCTGGCTCTGACCGCTTTTCCTTTATCGCGCAGCACCGTGGCATGTTCTCGCTGTTGGGGGCCACGCCGGATCTGGTAGAGAAAATGCGTGTCGACAACGGCATCTATATGGTTAGCGACAGTCGGATGAATATTGCCGGTTTGAACAAAGCGACCATTCCGATTCTGGCCAAGGCGATTATCGACGCCGGCGTCTAGGAACCTGGAACTCTATATCTGACAATCAGAAACGCGCCTTTCCACGGCGCGTTTTTTTTTGGCCCAACCTTGGTGCAGCCAGTGATGTGAAACGTAAAAACGCGACCCCGAGGGGCCGCGTTCTTCGGTCGTTCTGCTCGTCATTTCGGATTGTTGCTCAGCCCGCTTTGAACTCTGGATAGGCTTCCATGCCCAGCTCAGCCATGTCGAGACCGGTGATCTCGTCTTCTTCGCTGACGCGGATGCCCATGGTTGCCTTCAGGATCAGCCAGACGATGCCGGAGACGATGAAGGTGAAGGCGCCGATGGCAACAAAGCCAGTGATCTGGGTCACAAAGGAGGTGTCGGCGGTGTAGAAGGGAACCGCAAAGGTGCCCCAGAGACCGGCAACCAGGTGAACCGGGATGGCGCCAACAACGTCATCGATCTTCAGTTTATCCAGCAGTGGCACAACAAAGACCACGATCACGCCACCAACAGCACCGATCCACAGAGCGCCAAACAGGGTTGGGTCCAGCGGGCCTGCGGTGATCGAGACCAGACCGGCCAGCGCGCCGTTCAGGGTCATGGTCAGGTCGGGCTTTTTGAACATAACTTGTGTCAGGATCAGCGCGGTGATGGCACCAGAAGCCGCTGCCATGTTGGTATTAGAAAAGATGCGAGAGATGTCGGAGATGTCGCCGACGGTGCCCATCGCAAGTTGCGAGCCGCCGTTAAAGCCGAACCAGCCGAGCCACAGGATAAAGGTACCCAATGTCGCCAGGGCCAGGTTAGAGCCGGGCATCGGGATGGTCCTGCCGCCTTTGTATTTGCCGATACGTGGGCCCAGGATCAAGGCACCTGCCAGGGCTGCAAAACCACCGGCTGCGTGTACCACGGTAGAGCCGGCAAAGTCAGAGAAGCCCATCTCAGACAGGAAGCCGCCGCCCCACTGCCAGGATGCACCGATCGGGTAGATGACACCGGTCAGCACGGCGACAAAGATCAGGAAGGGCCACAGTTTGATACGCTCAGCCAGAGTACCCGACACAATAGAGGCGGTGGTGGCACAGAACATCAGCTGAAAGAAGAAGTCAGAGCCAACAGAAGCATAGTCCAGCGAAGCATCTGCTGCTGCCAGGCCGACAGGCTCTAGCGAGGTTGGCGAGAAGGCGCCAAGCAGGCCGGAGATCGACCAGGCGTCGCCGGGGTACATCAGGTTAAAGCCAACCAGCCAGTACATGATGGCCGCGATTGAAAACAGCGCGATGTTCTTGGTCAGCTGCATGGTGACGTTCTTTGAGCGCACAAGGCCGGCTTCGAGCATGGCAAAACCAGCGGCCATCCAGAACACCATAAAACCGCCAACCAGGAACAGCAGCGTGGTAAAGATATAGGGAGTGATATCAGCAGGGGCTGCGGCTGCGGCCTCCTGTGCCATGGCCAGGCCCGGCAGGGTGGTCAGCGTCAGAGCTGACAAAGAAAGAGAGAGTTTACGCATCAGTATTCCTCCAAATGCGGCGCTTAAAGCGCGTCTTGATTGGTTTCGCCGGTGCGCACCCGCAGGGCGTGCTCTACGTCGATGACAAAAATCTTGCCGTCACCGATCTTGCCGGTGCGGGCGGTGCTGGAAATGGTTTCAACCACCTGGTCTGCAAGACTGGCGGGCACCACGATTTCCAGTTTCAGCTTGGGGACAAAGTTCACTTCGTACTCAGCGCCGCGGTAGATTTCGGTATGGCCGGCCTGGGCGCCAAAGCCTTTGACTTCGGAAACCATCAACCCCGAGACGCCGATGCTTGTCAGTGCTTCACGGACGTCCTCCAGTTTGAAGGGTTTGATGGCTGCGATGATCATTTTCATTTCGACATCCTTTCTGGGGGGCACCTGTCAGCGAAAGAATTAGGGGGCACCCGCGTATTTGCAGTTGCAGAAAAACGGACGGGCAGAGTCGGGGGAACCGCAGGGGACGCTTTGCAGTTGCAGCATTTGGCGTCAGGGCTAAAAAAGATGCTTAATTTTGGGCATTCGCCCGAATTATGGGCGCTCAGCAAATGGAAATTCCCCATAAACCGCCTCTCTACAAAGGCAGGGGAAGGCGTTAGACTGGGCAAAACGGGCAAACCGAGCAGGATTTTCGAGATGGCGCAGGGATCAGGGCGGCGGCCGCTGGTGGCGGACAAACGCTATGCAAAAAGCAGCAAGAAGGCACCGGCCAAAGGGCGTGGCACCAAATCTTCTGGCGGCTTCTTTGGTCTTTTTTCCGGCAAGGCCAAAGCCAAACCCGCCTCTAAACCGAGATCACAGGCCGGATCCCAGACCAGATCCAAGCCATCGGGACAATCCCGCAGATCGCCCGCGCGCAAGCCCCGTGGGCTGATTGGCACCCTGCTGGCACCGTTTCGCTGGCTGTTGCGGCTGATCTGGGGCTTCACCTGGCGGGTGGGGATGATTTGCATCACGCTGGTTGCCATGGCTGTGGGCTATCAGAACCTGAAACTGCCCGAGGTTGCCGCTCTGCTCGACGGGCGCGCACGCGGCTCTGTCACCCTGCTGGACCGCGAGGGTGAGGTATTTGCTTGGCGCGGGGATCAGTTTGGTGGCGTGGTAACGGCAGAGACTGTCTCACCGCATTTGAAGAACGCCATCGTGGCCACCGAGGACAAGCGATTTTACCGCCACTTTGGCATTTCACCACGTGGCGTGGCCTCGGCGGTGCGGATCAACCTCAGCGAAGGGCGCGGTCCTTTGTCTGGTCATGGCGGCTCTACAATCACGCAGCAGACCGCCAAATTGCTCTGTCTTGGGCGGGTCTATGATCCGGATGACTGGGACAATGAGGCGGCCTATGAGAAGGATTGCCGTCAGGGATCGCTTTGGCGCAAGGCGACAGAGGCGATCTATGCGCTGGCGATGGAGACCAAATACAGCAAGGATGAGATCCTCTCTATCTATATGAACCGCGCCTATATGGGCGGTGGCGCCTATGGGGCCGAGGCGGCGGCGCAGCGGTATTTTGGCAAATCCGCCAACCAGCTGAACGCGGCTGAAGGCGCGATGCTGGCCGGGCTTTTGACCGCCCCCTCCTCTTTGGCACCGACCAACAACCTGAAACGCTCGCAGGATCGTGCCGCAACTGTACTGCGCCTGATGCAGGAGCAGGGCTATCTGAGTCTCGCTGAGGCGCGGGTGGGGCAGGACAGCCCTGCACGTCTCAGCTCGGCTGCGGAGGCGCGTGCGGGCGGCTATTTTGCCGATTGGGTGATGGACAGCATACCGAACTATTTTGGGGTGCAAACCACCGAAGATGTGGTGATCCGCACCACCATGGATCAGCGCCTGCAGACCGCCGTCGAAGAGGCGGTGAGCTATGTGTTTGAAAACAAGGTGCGTGAGGGCTCAAAGGCCCAGGCGGCGATTGTGGTGATGAGCGCGGATGGCGCCGTCCGGGCCATGGTTGGCGGTCGCAAAACCCGCGTCTCGGGCGTGTTCAATCGCGCCACTCAGGCCAAACGGCAGACGGGCTCGGCCTTTAAACCCTTTGTCTATGCCACAGCGCTTGAACTGGGCTATTCTCCCCTCGATCTGGTGCTGGACGCGCCATATTGTCTGGATGTCCCGGGATCAGGCGAGTGGTGCCCAAAGAACTATACCCGCAAATATTATGACGAGGTCACCCTGACCCGCGCTCTGCGGGACTCGCTCAATATTCCGGCGGTAAAAATCTCCGAAGCGGTCGGGCGCGATCTGGTGCGCCGCGTCGCCAGCGATTTTGGCATCGATAATGCCATGGCCGAGGGGCCTGCCTTGGCGCTTGGCGCCTCTGAGAGCACGTTGTTGGAAATGACCGGTGCCTATGCCGGCATTCTGAATGGCGGCTCTTCGGTGACCCCATACGGGGTGAACGAGCTGCGTCTGGTGGCAGATAATGTCGCCCTGATGGGCCGCAGCGGCGGTATGGGAGAGCGGGTTATCCGGCCAGAAGCCGCACAGAGGCTGGTCTGGATGATGGAGAAAGTCATCTCCGAGGGCACCGGCAGGCGGGCGCAGATCCCCGGCTGGCAAGCCGCAGGAAAATCCGGCACCACGCAGGCGGCGCGGGATGCCTGGTTCATCGGCTTTACTGCAGAGTATGTTGCCGGGGTCTGGATGGGCTACGATGACAATACCCCTCTCAGTGGGGTCACCGGGGGAGGTCTTCCGGCCGAGATCTGGCAGGAGGCCATGGTGCGCGTGCACGCTGGTCTGACCCCAACCCCGCTGCCGATGCTGGCACCAGACCCAATTACCGCTCCGGTACAGCCTGCCGCGCCGCGCCGCGAACGGGACAAGCCAGGACGAGAGCTGGGTCGCGCGGTTGACGGATTGCTGCGGAACATATTTGGCCGGAATTGATCCGGCCAGATGCGAGCCAGGCAAGTAGGGGTTAGGTGTGGGCCAAGTATAGGATCTCGCTCCCCTCGCAACGACAAAAAGGCTCCCGCAGGGGAGCCTTTTGATGTGTCATTCAGGGTCTCTCTCGCAGGGTTAGCTGGCCCGCGAGACATCCAGCCCTCAGCTCTGGCGCTTTAGCTCGGCGATCATGGTGTCGATGTCGCCTTTGCTGCGATCCAGAATAGCACCGATCTCGGTCCGTTCTGTCAGCAGCAGGTTCACCCCTTCGATATACATATTAAAGAAGAGGTCCTTGCCTGAGCGATCCGAGACCAGGAAGGTCACTTCAAAGGGAGACTGGCCCTTCAGGTGGGCGATGGTGCTCACCTCGTACCACTTTTTCACCTTCTTCACGCCCCTGACCTCGAGGCTGCCGCCAATGAATTCCCGGAAGCGTTTGCCATATTTACGCGAAATATAGGCCTGGAACGCCTTGGAGAAGTTTCTTTTCTGCGACGAGGACGCGCGCCGCGCATCAACACCCAGGGCATAGGCCGCGATATAGGATGTGTCGCTGTAGCGCTGGAAAATGCGTTCAAACTCCCGGAACATGCCGTTCTCGGATTTGCCCGATGCGATAACCCCATTAATGTCGGTGACCAGGCCGTTGATCAGCGCGCTGGCTCCGTTTTCGTTCAAAGCCCAGAGGGCGCCGGGGGCCAGGGCTGCACTCGCGGTGAGACCGGTCAAAAAGCTACGACGATACATCATTTAAAATCCTTCGGTATTCAGGTCAAAGGGGTCAATCTCACTGATTTCTGCGCTTTCCCCCAGCTCGAACCGGCGGTTCTGCAGATAGAGCAGGCGGGCCTGAGCATAGCTGTCAGCGCTCTCATAGAGAATCGAGTCCACGGTATCGGAATATCTGCCACGATCGCCCATACGACGTACCACTTCAGCGATTGGGCTGATGTTTTTGGCGGGATTGTTCCGGGCATATCCAATGGGATTGGTAAAGAAGTCTACGACAATACCGGTAGCATCTCTGGCAGTGGAGGGGCCAAAAACCGGCAGCTCGACATAGGCGCCTTCGCCCACACCCCAAACGGCAAGGGTTTCCCCAAAGTCGGTGTCGACCACCGGAATGTTGAATTCAGACGCCGGATCCGCGAGGCCCAAGAAGCCGACGGTGCTGTTCACAGCAAAGCGGAACATAGCCTCACCAGCTTCTTTAGGGTTGCCCTGAAGCAAGGCGTTGATCGCCTGTCCGGGCAGCGACAGGTTTTCTGCGAAATAGGAAAAGCTGTTGACCATTGGCTCGGGGACAATCGCCACATAGCCTTTTGAGGCCGGCCGGAACGCAAAGCGGTCCACCGCAAGGTTGAGGCTGTGTACAGCTCTGTTGGTATTCTCGTAGGGATCAAACATCTCACCAGAAGCCTTTGCCTCGGGGCTTTGGGTGGCACAGCCTGCAAGGGACAAGATCACAGCCAATGCAGCAAAGACAGAACGAGGTTTGGTAAAAATTGGCATTCGGAGTGTGATCCACTTGCAGTCGCTATTTCAGAAACACGAGCATTCTATTTAGGGAGAAACCGGCGGTTTCCCAGTTAAGCAGCAAAATTGTTTGCAGGTTTGTGACAGATTCGGAACAGGATGCCCCAAAAGGGCGCTATGTGGCGAAGGGTTTAATATGTCGCAGCCCGATTGAACAGGTCATGCACCGGTAAGGCTGCAAATATTTCCGCTGAAATCCGCGTATTTAGGCGGGTCCTGGCCGGTCATTACCCTGAATCGCTATGAAATCCGGTCAAAACGCCTGCTCTTGCTGAGTTTTGTGCAACCCGGGTTGCTGTTCCGGTTGCTGGGTCCGGGGCTCTGGGCTTGTCGCGGGCGCGCAGAGGGTCTTGTCCATCGGTGCGGCTCTTCTGGCTTGCTTTTGCTCTTTTCGGCAGCGCTCATCGGCGCTAGCGTCGCGGTCAAACTTGGCTTGAAGGAACCTGGCGATGAGCATCGAAGCAAAACTGAAAGATCTGGGCGTCACCCTGCCAGAGGCACCGGCACCAGCCGCCAACTATGTGCCCTTTGTGGTCGCGGGTGACATGGTTTACGTTTCGGGGCAGATTTCCGCGGATGAAAACGGCCTGATCACCGGGACGCTTGGGGCGGATATGGATGTGGATGCCGGGCAGGCCGCGGCTAAGCGCTGTGCCATTGCGCTGCTGGCGCAGCTGAAAGCCGCCTGCGGTGGCGATCTTGAGCGTCTGGTGCGGGTGGTCAAGCTTGGCGCGTTTGTCAATTCCACCGCTGATTTCACCCAGCAGCCCGCAGTGGTAAACGGCGCGTCCGATTTCCTGGTTGCCGCCCTGGGAGATGTCGGACGCCACGCGCGCTCTGCTGTCAGCGCGCCCTCGCTGCCCCTGGGCGTTGCGGTTGAAATCGATGCGGTATTCCAGATCAAATGACGCCATCCCTGCCGCGCCAGTTTCTGTCCTTGCCGGTTGCGCATCGCGCCCTGCATGATGTGACGGATGGGCGACCCGAAAACAGCCGCGCGGCCCTCCGCGCGGCGATCAAGGCAGGCTATGCCATAGAGATCGATCTGCAGCTTTCCAGAGATGGCTGCCCAATGGTGTTTCACGATGACATGTTGGACCGGCTGGCCGAGGCCCAGGGGCCAATCAAGACCCGCAGCGCGGCCGAGCTGGCTGCAATTGCGCTAAAAGGCGGCGACGGCGAAGGTATCCCAACCCTGGCCGAGGTGCTGGATCTGGTCGCGGGTCAGGTGCCTTTGCTGATTGAGGTCAAGGATCAGGATGGCAATCTGGGCACCGATATTGGCCCGCTGGAACAAGCCACAGCCAAGGCCCTGCAAGGATATACCGGTGTCGTGGCCTTGATGTCGTTCAACCCGCATTCTGTCACCGCGCTGGCGGGTTATGCGCCAGAAATCGCCCGGGGTCTGGTGACCAGCGCCTATGATCCCACAGACTGGGCGCCGCTGCCTGCAGATATCTGCGCCCGCCTGCGTGAAATCCCTGATGTCACCAGCAGTCAGTCTAGCTTTATCAGCCATGAGGTCGGGGATCTGACGCGGCCACGGGTGCAGGCGCTGCGGGCCTCGGGGGTGCCGGTTCTGTGCTGGACCGTGAAATCGCCTGCGGTTGAGGCAGACGCGCGGCAATGGGTGGATAATGTGACCTTTGAACAATATCTTTCACCGCTACCGGGTTGATCCCCCTGCTGCTCTGCCCAAGTATCACCAAGACAGGGAGAGATGATGGACCAGAAACCGGTTGAAATTCGCGTACTTGCATCGCTGTCGCAGATTGCGGCTCAGGACTGGGATGCCTGTGCCTGTCCTGAGGCCCTCAGCGATGCAGATGGCAACAGCGCGCGTGCGATTGATCCCTTTACCACTCACCGCTTTCTCATAGCGCTTGAGCAAAGCGGCTCGGTTGGGCCGCGCACTGGTTGGCAGCCGCAATATCTGACCGCCTATCTGGACGACACTCTGATTGCCTGCGCGCCGCTCTATGCCAAGTCCCACAGCCAGGGCGAATATATCTTTGACCACAATTGGGCCGAGGCGTTTGAGCGGTCGGGAGGGCGCTATTATCCCAAGCTGCAGATCGCGGTGCCTTTTACCCCGGCTACGGGGCGGCGCCTGCTGGTGCGGCCCGGCTATGAGGGGATTGGCCAGTCCGCTTTGGTACAAGGCGCGGTGCAGCTGGCCTCTGATAATCAGGTCTCCTCGCTGCATGTGACCTTTTGCACCGAGGAAGAATCCCGGATCGGTGCCGAGATGGGCCTGCTGCCACGGGTGAGCCAGCAGTTTCACTGGGTCAATGATAGCTATCAGGATTTTGATGGCTTTCTGGCGGCGCTCTCGTCACGCAAACGCAAGAATATTCGCAAGGAACGCGCCCAGGCGCAGGGCTTTGGCGGGGAAATCCGCTGCTACACGGGGGCTGAGATCCAGCCAGAGCACTGGGATGCCTTCTGGGCTTTTTATCAGGACACCGGCAGCCGCAAATGGGGAACGCCCTATCTGACGCGGGAGTTCTTTTCGATCATTCATGAGACCATGGCCGATGATCTGCACCTGATCCTGGCCGAACGTGACGGCTATCCGGTTGCCGGTGCTTTGAATTTCATCGGGCGTGAGGCGCTATTTGGGCGGTACTGGGGCTGTTTGGAACATCACCCCTGTCTGCACTTTGAGATGTGCTACTATCAGGCGATTGATTTTGCCATTGCGCAGGGTCTTGCCCGCGTCGAGGCCGGGGCGCAGGGTGAGCACAAACTGGCGCGCGGCTATCTGCCGGTGCAAACCCATAGCCTGCATTGGCTGGGGGATCCGGGTTTTGCCGATGCGGTGGCCCACTACCTTGAGGCCGAGCGCGAAGCCGTTGCGCAAGACGTCGAAATACTCACCAGCTATGGCCCCTTTCGTAGGGCCGATGTGGAGGAACAAGAATGACCGAGAAACTATCAGATGCCACCCGGGGTCCTTTGCTGGACCCCTTGTTTGCAAGCGGCTGGGACATGGTCGAGGGGCGCGATGCCATCTCCAAGACCTTTAAATTTGACAGCTTTGTCGATGCCTTCGGCTGGATGACCCGCGCCGCGATCTGGGCAGAAAAATGGGACCACCACCCGGAATGGAGTAATGTTTACAACCGGGTGACGGTGTTGCTCACCACCCATGACGTTGACGGCCTCTCGGCGCTGGACGCCAAACTGGCCCGCAAAATGGACAGCCTGACCTAGGGGTTGATGCCTGTCAGCCCTTGCCTGTACCCCCATGGCTGCTCAGAAGGTGCCTGAGCAGCCATGGGATTTAGACCCTGGCAGATTAGCCCATCGAATCAAGCAGGCCTTCACCGGCAGACAGCTCACACTGGCCGGGGTTTTCTTCTTTGTTGAGCAGCGTCACCACGCCATCCTCAACCAGCATCGCATAGCGCAGCGACCGCCCGATCAGGCCTGCAGGAGGGGCATCAAACCGCATGCCGATGGCATCGGTAAAGGCACTTTCGGCATCTGCCAGCATGGCAATGCCGGCCGCATTGGCGCCGGTGGCCTCGCCCCAGGCATGCATTACAAAGGGGTCATTGGCCGAGATGCAGATGATCTCATCCACGCCCTTGGCTGCAAACTGGTCCTTGGTGCGGATAAAGCTGGGAACATGGGCAGAATGGCAAGTGGGCGTAAAGGCGCCGGGCACGGCAAATATCGCAACCTTGCGGCCCTTTACCTTGTCCGCCATCTGGACCTGCTCGGGGCCTTCAGCGCCCATCTGAGTCAGGGTGGCGTCGGGCAGTTTATCTCCTGCTGAAATCATTGCGCGTTTCCTTTGTTGTGGTGATTGCGTTTTGGTTCTTGGCCCCTATAGGGTCACCGCAACAGCAGAGCAGAATATACGCGGGAGGCAAGGGGCGAAATGAGCCATATCGTTGTGATCGGAGCAGGGCAGGCGGGATCTTCGCTGGTGGCGAAGCTGCGCAAAGATGGGTTTGACGGTGATATCACCCTGATTGGCGCCGAAGAGGCCTTGCCCTACCAGCGCCCACCGCTGTCCAAGGCCTATTTGCTGGGCGAGATGGAGCTGGAGCGGCTGTTCCTGCGCCCGGCACGGTTTTATGCTGACAACAATATTACCCTGCGCCTGGGATGCCGCGTGACCGCGATAGATCCTGTGGCCAAGACCGTCGGCATCGGGGATGAGGTCATTGCCTATGATCAGTTGGCGCTAACCACGGGATCGGATCCGCGGCATCTGCCTGCTGCCATTGGCGGCGATCTTGGCGGAGTTTTTGTGGTGCGTAGTCTGGGCGATGTAGACGCCATGGCGCCACATGTGACCGAAGGCAAGCGCGCCTTGATCGTGGGCGGCGGCTATATCGGGCTAGAGGCGGCAGCGGTCTGCGCCAAGCGCGGCGTCACGGTCACGCTGGTTGAGATGGGCGATCGCATTCTGCAGCGGGTAGCCGCCCCCGAGACCTCGGATTACTTTCGCGCCCTGCATACAGAGCACGGGGTGGACATCCTTGAAGGCACCGGGCTGCAACGTCTGGAAGGCGAAGGTGGTCAGGTCAGGCGTGCCATTCTGAGTGATGGCTCTGCGGTGGAGGTCGATTTTGTCGTGGTTGGCACTGGCATCACGCCGGGCTCTCAGCTGGCCGAAATGGCTGAGCTAGAGCTAGACAATGGCATCAAGACCGACGCACAGTGTCGCACCTCGGATGCGGCGATCTGGTCGGCGGGCGATTGCGCCTCTTTCCCCTACAAAGGCGGTCGTATCCGGCTGGAAAGCGTGCCCAATGCCATCGATCAGGCCGAGGTGGTGGCGCAGAACATGATGGGCGCGGCCAAGGACTATGTGGCGACGCCCTGGTTCTGGTCCGACCAATATGACGTCAAACTGCAGATTGCCGGGCTCAACACGGGCTACGACAGTGTTGTCACCCGGGCCGGTGACGGGCGCACGGCCTCGTTCTGGTACTACAAGGGCGATCAGCTGGTCGCGGTAGACGCGATGAATGATCCGCGCGCCTATATGGTTGGCAAGCGCCTGATTGACATGGGCAAAAGTGCGGACAAATCCGTGGTGGCGGATCCTGCGGCGGATCTGAAACCGCTGCTTAAGGCATGAGGATCATTGCCGGAGACTTTCGCGGTCGCGCCCTGGCGGCGCTGGGGAAGGGCGACGCAGGCGCGCATCTGCGCCCGACCACGGACCGGGTGCGCGAAAGCCTGTTCAATGTGCTGGCGCATCAGGTCGATTTTGCGGGCATGCGGGTGCTGGACTTGTTTGCCGGCACCGGCGCGCTGGGGTTAGAGGCCCTGTCGCGCGGTGCGGAACATGTCAGTTTTGTTGACGATGGCCGTGTGTCACAGGGGCTGATCCGCAAAAATATCGACCTGTGCCGCGCCGCTGAGCACTGCACCTTGATCAGTCGCAATGCGTTGAAACTGGGCATAAACCCCGATGCGCCCTTTGATGTGGTGTTTATGGATCCACCCTATGGCAAGGCCCTGGGCGAAAAAGCCCTGAAGGTGGCCGAAGAAGGGGGCTGGATTGCCGGGGATGCCCTGATTGTCTGGGAAGAAAACGCGCCGATGTCGGCGCCAGACGGCTATATGCTGCGCGATGCCCGCAAATATGGTGACAGCCATATCACCTTGATGTTGCGCGCTGTTTCAGAATGAAACAGAGTCGGCAGGATTGTGCCCGGGCGGGATTTGCATCCCTGCTGGGGTCGGGGCAGGGTGCGGGGGCTTTGCAACAGGATACCGCGCCATGCCAGTGACATTTCCGACGCCAAAACTGATCATCTTTGACTGCGACGGGGTACTTGTCGACAGCGAGCGGCTCTCGAACCAGGTGATGGTTGATAACCTGGCGCGGCACGGGCTGAACCTCACTCTGGAACGGGCGATGCAGCTGTTTGTTGGCGGCACCATGACCGGGGTGATGCAGCAGGCGATTGCGCTGGGCGCGGACCTGCCGGACGGCTGGGTTGCTGAGATCTATGGCGAGATCTACGCTGCGCTGGAAGCGGGTGTTGCGTTGATCGCAGGTGTGAGCGATCTTTTGGCCCTGCTGGATCAACATAACATCCCGAGCTGTGTTGCCTCCAATGGCAGCGAGGACAAGATGCGCATAACCCTGGGGCAAAACGGGTTGTGGCAGCGGTTTCATCCAAACGCGATGTTCTCGGCGCATGCGCTGGGCGTGGCAAAACCTGATCCGGGGTTGTTTCTGGCAGCGGCCAGCCATTTTGGCCTGCAGGCCCGCGACTGCCTCGTGGTGGAGGATAGCGCCACGGGCGCTTTGGCGGCGGCACGGGCCGGGATGCGCTGCCTTGGCTATGCGCCCGAAGACGGCGGGCAAAAACTGGAAACGGAGGGCGCCGAAGTTTTCCGGGCGATGTCAGAGGTTTCCGGCTTGATTGGCCTGCGGGATCCTGATTGATTTTGTCCCCAGATTGATCTGGTGAAACGACAAAACCCCGACCAATGGCCGGGGCTTTTGCGTCTTGGCTATGGGCCGTTGCCTAGCCGTAGGTCGGATGGAACCTGCCGCCGGGCGACAGGGTGAAGATGTCACAGCCGTCCGAGGTCACGCCAATGGAATGCTCAAACTGTGCGGTCAGCGATTTGTCGCGGGTGACCGCAGTCCATTCATCGGCGAGGATCTTGGTCTCGGGGCGCCCCAGATTGATCATGGGTTCGATGGTGAAGAACATACCTTCTTCCAACATGGGTCCGGTGCCGGGGCGGCCATAGTGCAGCACATTGGGCGGCGCGTGAAAGACCAGTCCCAGACCGTGACCGCAGAAATCGCGCACCACACTCATGCGCTGGCTTTCTGCATAGGACTGGATGGCATGGCCAATGTCGCCAAAGGTATTGCCGGGCTTCACAGCCTCGATGCCCTTCATCAGGCTGTCATGGGTGACCTGAATCAGGCGCTCGGACTTGCGCGACAGTTTGCCGGCCACGAACATGCGCGAGGTATCGCCAAACCAGCCGTCGACAATCACTGTGACATCAATATTGAGGATATCACCATCTTTCAGCTTTTTGTCGCTGGGGATGCCATGGCACACCACGTGGTTCACCGAGATGCAGCTGGCGTGCTGATAGCCCTTGTAGCCGATGGTGGCGGATGTGGCCCCCGCGTCCTCGACCATTTTGGTGATGATGCGATCAATCTCGCCAGTGGTCTGGCCCGTAAAGACATGCTGGGCGATGTCATCCAGGATTTGGGCGGCTAGCTTTCCAGCCACATGCATGCCGGCAAAATCGGCCTCTTGGTAAATGCGAATGCCGTCTTTGGTGGTGCGTCCGTCTTTCGATCTCATCAAGCTTGGCTCCGTACGCTTGTGTCTTGCAGGGCTATGTAAGCGGATTTTGGGTAAAGAACCAGAGGTTCTGCCGAAAAACCAGACTGGGAAACCGCCCCGCGTCACCAGTTTTAGGGATGCCGCGCCAAAAGCCAAGAGGGGTAGGAGGCCCGGATCAGGCCGCTTGCAGCAGCAGATTTGAACGGGGCGACACCGCAGTTTGATCTTTTGGGAAAGGTGGAGAGCGTACCCTAAGCGTCTCTCGCCAGATGTTCAGAAACAGGACATCTGGCGAGCAATGGTTTTATGTACCGCAAGAGCTGTTTGAACGTTTGGATGCGCCGGGGCCCACGGGAAGCAGGCTTTCAAAGGGTTTCCCCGTGTTTGCCTCGTATTCTGCTTCGTCCCAAAAGCCGATCAAAATGCCATGTTCGGCCGATTTCCTTTGCCGTGCCAAAACCTCTGGAGTGGCTGTGATGCGGGTGTGGTGCTGCAGGGACCACGCCAATAAGGCTTGCTCCATTTCAGCGCGGACCGCCTGGTGTTCGGCGCTGTCAGAACTGCCGATGTCGCAGAGCTCTTGCGGGTCGGCCTCAAGGTCAAACATCACGGGCGCAAACCCCTCGCAGCGGATGTATTTCCAGCGCCCGTCATGGACCATCACGGTGCGGGCATCCTCTTGGGCCACGCCCAGAGCCTGGGCCATCTCGAAGCTGGAATAATCATGCTCGCTGATTGCGTAGCGCCGTGAAAACCCCGCAGTCCCGTGAAGCAGAGGTGTCAAATCGCGCCCCTCAAGGACGTGAGGTTTAGGCTTGCAGCCAAGGGCATTCATAAAGGTTGGGGCAAGGTCGATCATCTCGACCAGTTCATCTGTCACCGTTCCGCGGGTCTTGTCGGCCTGCGGGCGTGGATCGGAGATGATCAAGGGCACTTTGGCGGCGACCTCGTGGTAGAAATCCTTGTCGCCCATCCAGTGATCGCCCATGTAGTCGCCATGATCGGAGGTGAAGGCGACAATTGTATTGTCGCTAAGCCCTGTTTCATCCATCCATGCGAACAGTCGACCCAGGTTGTCATCCAGCTGTTTTATCAGCCCCATATAGGCTGGGATGACATGTTCGCGCACATGATCCCGGCTAAAGCTTTTGCAGACGCGGGCGTTCTGATAGGCGCGCAGCAGCGGGTGCTCTACAGCCCGTTCTGCATCCGAGCGGATTGGGTCAATGATGTGTTCAGGGCCGTACATGTCGTGGTAGGGCGCAGGCACAATATAGGGCCAATGCGGTTTGATATAGCTGAGATGGCACATCCACGGCGTCCCCTCACCAGCCTGAGCTTTGGCTTGCGCCTGCTGCATGAAATCAATGGCACGGTCAGTCATATAGGCGGTTTCAGAATGCTCCTCGGGCACGTTTGCAGCCAATCGCGAGTTTTTGAGCAGCCATGCCGACATCAGCTCTCCGTCTGCGTCGAGACCTGAGTTTGCAAAATCCTCCCAGGGGTTTTCGGAGGTGTAGCCAAGGTTCACCAGATAGTCGTCATAGGCGGACCATTTTTGACGCGCACTGTCCGGGTGCAAACCATCATCACGCTCGAAGGCTTCAAAGCCGCATTCTGAAACGCGCACGCCAATTTCCGAGGCGGGATCAATCCCCAGCCATGCCATGCCTTCCTGATCGGCCGTCATATGGGTTTTGCCAACAAGCACCGCACGCGCGCCTGCTTCACGCAGATGATCCCCCAGGGTCGGCTCGCCCACGCGCAGGGGCATTCCGTTCCACGAGGATCCGTGACTGCGCACATACCGCCCGGTGTAGGCGGACATGCGCGACGGGCCGCAGACCGGTGACTGAACATATGTTTTGTTGAATTGCACCCCCCGTTTGGCCAGCGCGTCGATGTGGGGTGTGTGCAAATGCGGATGTCCATAGCAACTCAGGTAATCGAACCGCAACTGATCAGCCATGATCCAAAGAACATTCGGTTTCTGGGTCATTCGGCAGGCTCGCTTTCAAGAATTGCATCTAGGGGTTGGCGAAAGAAGCCCTCGAGGCGGTCCAGCAACCCGATAAAGACCTCAATTTCATCCGCTGAAAAAGTGGATTTCAGGGCTTCACGCCGTTGGCGCATCACCGGGGCACTCTCGGAATATGCGGCCTGTCCGTCTTGTGTCAACGAGACCAGGACCTGGCGTCCGTCCTTTTCATTGCGCTCCATGGCGACATAGCCCTTGGCGCGCATGCCGGGCAGGGCGCGGCTCAGTTGCGAGTGGTCGATGCGCTGAATCTCTGCCAGGTCGCGGATGGTCATAGGGCCGGCCTCGGACAGATCCCACAGCACGCGCCACTCCACAATCGACAAGCCTCCGGCGCGCTGCAACAGCCGCTGCCCCTGCAATCGAGAGGCCGCATAGGTCGCAGGCAGCCGCGAAAACAGATTGTTTTGTTCGCGCAGTTGCCGCTGCTTGATCCGTTCGGTTTGGCGCGCGCTGGGCTTTTGCATGGCGGTCGTCTCCCTTTATGAAAGTAAACACCGGATAAAATTACGTGACAAGTCATATATTTTCTGCAACCCTTTTTGGTGGCGGCCTCTGAAACGGGCCCCAACGTCTCGGGAGGGGCGTACATCAGGGAGGAAATATCATGATCAAATCCGCATTATTGGGGATGGCTGCTGCAGTGGCGCCACTCGCCGTGGCTGCACAGGTTACACTGACATCCGAGACGTCCAGCGTTGGCTCATCCCCGCATTACGTCGACACCACACTTGCCGCCGTTCTGGACAGCGCAGGTGTAGCAACGGTGCAAATCACCGAAGGCGCAACTTAGACCAATTCAGTCCAGGCTGTCGCCGAAGGTCAGCTGGACATGGCCCCTGCGCCATTGATTTTGCCGTTCCTCTTGTCGCGCGGCATTGGCCCCTATAGCGGTGTTGGTGCTGAAAAAGGGGCCGAACTGGCCGCCAATATCCGGGTGATTTTCTTTCACGCCGGATCGCATCAGATTTTCGCCCATTACAATTCCGCAGCACTCCCCGACATCCGCAACCTTGATGGATTGCGGATCTGGAACGGACCGCCACGCGGCGCTCACGTCGGGGCGGGCAATGGTACAATTGCTGGCTGGCCTGAGAGACGGAGAAGGATACGAGGGCATTCAGTCGCCTTGGCCGGACACCATCTCGACCATCACAGGCGGTGGGGCCGATGCATGGACCTCTCCCGACGGCCTGCCATCGGGGCGCCAAATCCAGATCGCTGCTGCTGGCGGCACCACCCTTTATGATGTGCCTTCAGATCTTCTGGCCAGCAAACTGGGCCAGCAAATCGTGGCGGCACCCGGTCATGCGCCCTTCTCTATGCCGGTAGAGGACTACCGTGCAGCCTATGCTGGCAATGACATCACCATCGTGACCGACGACGATACCTTTGACAGCTATGTCACCGCCTTTGGCCAGATCGTGCCTGCTGGCATGGATGAGCAACTGGTCTTTGACATTGTCACCGCATTTCTGGCCGGTCAGGAGCGGTTCGAAGCCGGGTCCCCCATCGGGCCCAACCTTGCACTGACATTCGGCGATGTGAACGGCACCAGCCAAGGTGCATGCGGCGCAGTGCAGGTCAAAATGCATCCCGGTGCCATTCGCGCCTATGAGGCCGCGGGCCATGCCGTCGCAGACTGTCTGCGTCCTTAATACAAAAAGGTCCGGCTGCTTTGGCCGGGCCTCGCTCTATCTGATCGGATCCTCGCTGTGACCAACGCCGCTGTGACCCGACGCTCTACAGGACAAACGATTGCCATCACCCTGGCTCTTGTCCTTGTGTTCGTCGGAATGCTGAACACCATGCCCGAAATCGCCGGGCTGCAAGACTGGGCGCGCGCGGCCACCGGGCAACAGTTCTTTCGCATTTCGGGTTTTCCAACAGAATATTTCTTTCCACCCGTGTTCATGCTGATGATGACCATCGTGGTGTTTGACGCGAGCATTTACCGCGCCTGGAAAGTGGAAAAGCCGCACAAGGCATGGCTGGGGCTGCTTTTGGATCTGGGGCTCTTGCTGGGCGCATTCGGCTATCTGGTCGAGATCGACAGCGTCTGTCTGATTGATCAGATCACAGGCGAACGGGCGCGACTGATCGCCGAGGCGGCAGAGAGATCCGATGTCATCCCCGGCATCTCGTTTGACGCTGAAGTTCCGTCCTGCCAGACGCGGTTTGGTGGCTGGACGATCCCGCTATTGTTCACCATCATCACGTTGTTTTTCCTTTATAATGTGCGTGTTTGGGGGCTGCCCCTGGTGATCGTAGCCAGCATTGTGGTGCTCTATACAATCGGCACCACGCTGATCTGGATGTTTGATCTGTCCGACAATAATTTCCTGCTGACCAAGCTGGGGGCCGATGGCGGCGACGTGCTTGCGGCGGCCACCCAAAAGGCAACAAATGTCTTTATATCACCGGATGGGTTCATGGGCCGGTTCATGGACATCGTGGTCAACCAGGTCTTCCCCTATGTCATTCTTGGTGCCCTTTTTGGCACCTCTGCCGGGGGCACCTCGCTGATCAAGCTGGCCGTACGGTTGACCCGGCATTTGCGGGGTGGGCCGGCGCATGCAGCCATTGTCTCCTCTGCCATGTTCGGGACCATCACGGGTGGACCTGTGACAAACGTGTTGTCCACCGGGCGCCTGACCATACCGATGATGCGACGCAACGGGCCGCGTTCTTGCGGTCCATCCGTCCATCTGGGTGAATGAAGACGCGCTGCGTGTCAGTGTCGATTTTCATGGTTTGTTTCCTTGCTCAAAAGGTTTTGCCAGTAGGTACACGGACAGAAAAGCAAGACATGTATTGAAACCCAATACATAACGTGCAAAATGGATCGTGACAGAACGTTTCGACACGAGGACATCATGGCAATCAAGGCTCCCAAAAGCGCAGGCTCCAAGCTCGGGAGGACCGAGACGGTATCGATTCGGCTCGATCCACGTTTAAATTATCTGTGCGAGTTGGCGGCGAGGTCTCAGCGGCGAACTAAATCGTCTTTCATCGAAGCGACCTTGGCCGAACATATTCAGACGCAGGTCATCAACAAATGGCGCAACTCAGATTTTGATGAACCGAATACATTCGGAGAACGCGCTGATGTACTTTGGCACGTCCGCGAGAGCCAGCGCTTAGTATCGCTAGGGATAATCGCTCCGGAGTTATTGACTTTCGAAGAGCAACATATTTGGGCGATTATTGAAGAGAACGGACATTTCTGGCGTGGCCACTGGCGGGGAAACGATTGGAAATTCAACGTAAGTTTGGACAGCATCGTTCGGGAGCGGGTAGATGAATACTGGGAGGACCTCGTTGCTGTTGCTATGGGCGAGAAGAAGCCAGACGTCCTTCCCGGTGTTGGTACGCCGCCACCCACTAGAGACATCGACGAAGAGATTCCCTTCTAGAGGTTCATTCAAATGGCTATTCGCTTTTCAAAGCTCACACGTCCTGCCATTCGATCTCTGAAGCTGGGAGCTTCCATTTCAGAACATGGGATCACCTTTCGTCGGGATGCCAACGGGGACGGAGTTTATTCGGTCAACGTCATGGTCGACCGTCGGCGCATTCATCGCGTGATCGGACGAGAGTCCGAAGGCGTAACACGCCAGCAAGCGGAAGATTACATTGCCCAAGTCAGAACAGATGCAAGACGCCAGCGCTTGGAGTTGCCCGAAGGGCGTAAGACACCACTGAGTTTCGAAGAGGCCGCAAACCGCTACGTTCAGAGGCTTCGGGACAGTGACGGGAAAAACATCGACATCAAAGAGCGACAGTTAAGACAGCATTTGGCCCCGTTCTTTGCAACCAAGCCGTTGAGTGCAATCGAGTCCTTCGACGTTGAGCGCTACAAGAAGGCCCGACGCTCTGCGGGCGCAGCAAAGGCAACCGTCAATCGGGAATTGGCCACGCTTTCCCATCTACTGAACCAAGCAGTCGAGTGGAAGTGGATCAGGAGCAAGTCGGTCAAGATCGCTCGCTTCAAAGAAGACAATCAACGAATAGTGTACCTGACGGATGATCAGTGCGTTTCGTTGCTGGAAGCGGCAGCATCGGATCACAACGAAAACGTCCACGCTTTTGTCATGGTAGGACTGCACACAGGGATGCGTCATGCTGAAATTCTCGCAATCCGTCGCGAAGACGTCGATGTCGGGAAGCGAGTGATCTGGGTTCCGCAGGCCAAGGCGGGAGCGCGCGAGCAACCGATCACCCGCGAACTCGCTGAATATCTGGAAAGACGTACCCGTACTGGTTCAGAAGTGCCAACGGCAGCAATGTCCGCTTTGCCGACCTCCGGCGAACAAAAATGCTGCACAACGTGTCGAACGGCTGCTTCGGGGAAGCTGCAACGCAGCGCTTTGACATATGGCCACCGGCTGGTGTGGGCCGTTCGTGTTGATCGACCCCAAGGGTCGGGTTCCGGCCATTCGCCGCAGCTGCGAGAGCTTCGTGTCAGAGAGGAACAAGCGGCCATTCAAGCCCTGGTAGACTGAAACCCACATGCTGCGCTGCGCACCATGGGCAGCTATGCGCAGGTAGCGACATTTGCAAAGTCCTTCTTTAAGCTTGAGAACACAGCCTGCGACCGCTGCGATGCCGCGTGAGAAGCGGTCATTGATGAGAGGTGCGGCGAAATTTGGGGGTTGGAGGGCGGGACTGCGGACGAAGTGAGCTTTCGCCGCGGCTGCGCCAAAGTCGGCTTCTGAATTGGAACATGCCGAACGCGTCAATGAATTCCGGCTAAGGATACTTCACTCTCCTAGCGCCGATGTGTATCACGCCGATTTCTGTCTTCGATCCGCTCGTTCTCGGCGTTTGTCCGGTTCACTAAGTCTAGATCCGTTGCCTCCATTCCTAGCGGAGGGTTCTTAGGATCATACCTCGGGGGGAGGAACAAAGCTGTCAATTTTCGGAAGAATTCAAACATCAATCAAACCATTTTGTTGTCAACCAGCGTGCGTGAAACTCGGTGTGACCTACCTCTGAATTCCAGTGTTGCCATCACAGCGCATTGTTGCTGGTCTCGTTCAAGCCACGGAAGCGCTCTGTCAACCTAGGTGGGGCGCAAGGGCGTGACAAGGGCTGAGCTAAAGACCTCCGCAAAGCTGGAACGGTAATGTTTGAGAACGCGGCCCGCGAGGATTTCCTGGAGAGCGGACATTTAGGACGGATGCAGCATACGACACTCTGGGCTCG
>JAWUWF010000115.1:0-55699 GCA_034111985.1 Pseudophaeobacter sp. | reverse complement strand
TGACCGCCCGGATCACCTGTTGATCGAGGCCAGCGGCATCTCAGATCCGGCTGCCATTGCACAGACCATACAGAACATGCCCGAGCTCAGCTATGGCGGCATTGTCTCGCTGGTGGATGCCCAGAACGCGGCTGGGCTGCTGGCGGATCCGGCTGTGGCGGATCTGGTGCGTCAACAGATCAACAGCGCCGATCTGGTGCTGGTGAGCAAAACAGATGCGCTGCCAGATGCCTTGCGGCATCAGCTGTCGCAGATCGGCGCCCGGGGGTTGCGCCTGCTGGATGCCAAGCCTCTGGCGGATATGTTGTTTGATCTGCTGCCGCTGCCCAAAGGGCGGGCTGCAGTCGCGCATCCCGCATTCACCACCTGGCAATTTCAAAGCAGCACCCCGCTGGACCGGCGCGCCCTGGGAGATAAACTCGCGGCGCGTCCTGCAGGGCTCTATCGCATGAAGGGATTTGTTCTCACCTCTGGTGGGGCCTATGCGCTGCATATTGTCGGCCAGAATGTCGAGGCAAAGCGATGCGACGCGCAGGAGACCCAGCTGGTCGCCCTTGGCCCACGCGACCAGATCAGCCGTGAACAGATTGACGCCTGGTGGACTGGGGCGGCTTAGATCTCTACGCCCCTGCTGAGAGCCCTGTGAGCAGCCTAGACGAGGCCTAGCTAGCGACGCCGCCCCACCTGCCGACAGATCAGTATCACCGGCAGCAAACCCACAGCCATGATCACCAGAGAGGGCACAGCCGCCCCCTCCAGCCGCTCATCCGAGGCCAGGCGATACGCCTGCACCGCCAGCGTGTCATAGTTAAAGGGGCGCATGATCAGCGTCGCCGGCAGCTCTTTCATCACATCGACAAAGACAATCAGCAGCGCCGTCAAAAGGCTGGGCGTGAGCATCGGCAGATGCACCCGACGCAACATGCCAAAGGGTCCCTGCCCCAGCGAGCGGGCCGCCGCATCCATATTGGCATGCACCGTGGACTGACCACTTTCATAGGCGCCAAGCGCTGCCGCCAGAAAGCGCACCATATAGGCGGCCACCAAGAGCCAGATTGATCCCGTGATCAACAACCCCGTGCGGATCTCAAAATTTGCCCGCATCCAGGCGTCAAAGGCGTTGTCAAAGGCGGCAAAAGGCACCATCAGCCCCACCGCAATCACGCCTCCGGGCACAGCATAGCCCAGCCGCGACATATAGGCGGCTGTCGCCGAAGGCCGGCCCGGACGCAGACGCTGATAGAATCCAAGGCATATCGCCGCCAGCACCGTAACCATCGCCGCCAGCGTGGCCAGCGAGACCGAGTTCTGCAAAAAGCCGACATAGCGGCGGCTAAAAAGGTCTTGCTCTGACTGCAGCCCCATATTGAACAGGATAAAGACCGGCAGCAAAAAGCCAAAACAAACCGGCAGGGCACAGAGTACCCAGGCCGCGGTTGCATGCGCGCCTTTGAGATCAGCCGGCGCCATCGCTGCATGTTGCTTGCCAGCCTGATGATAGCGGGCCTGGCCGCGTGTGGACCGTTCAACCACCGCCAGAATCAGCGCAAAGCTGAGCAGGCACAGGGCCAGCTGTGCGGCGCCAGCGCGGTCTCCCATGGAGAACCAGCTGGTATAGATCCCTGTGGCAAAGGTCTGGACGCCAAAATAGGAAACGGTGCCAAAATCGGCGATGGTCTCCATCACCGCCAGCAACACCCCAGAGGCAATGGCTGGGCGTGCCATCGGCAGACTGACCCGCCAGAAGGCTTCAAAAGCGCTTTTCCCCAGCGCCCGTGCCGCCAGAAAAGCACCACCGGTTTGTTGCAAAAACGCGGCCCGCGCCAGAAGGTAGACATAGGGGTACAGCACCAGAATCAGCATCATCGCAGCACCACCCAGCGAACGGATCTCGGGGAACCAATAGTCGCGCGGCCCCCAGCCGGTCACCTGTCGCAGGCTGCTTTGAACGATGCCGGGGTGATCGAGAACATAGGTATAGGCATAGGCCAGCACATAGGCCGGAAAGGCCATTGGAAGAATCAGAGCGACCTCGAAAACACGCACGCCCGGAAACCGTGTCATGGTGACCAGCCAGGCCGCGCCCACCCCGATCATCAGCGTGCCCGTTGAGACCAGCGCCACAAGGCCAAGGGTGGTCAGCGCATAGCGGGGCAACACGGTCTCGGCCAGATGTTGGATGGTTTCGGTGCCGCCCGTCACGGCAGCCAGCGCAACTGCGACCATTGGCAGGATACAGGCGAGCGCCACGCACCAGGCCAGAAAAGAAAACACCTCGGTTCCGGATTTACGGCCACGGCGGGTGCCCTTTGGGGCGTAGTCTTCTGTTTGGCTCACGGCAGTCATCCGTCCGGCTCTTGGCTGTTTCTCCCTTATGCGATCATTTTGGTCAGAAACTCCAGCGAGAAACCTGTCGCAGACAAGGCAGGCCCCAGTTTCAGGCGCGCGTTTGCCAAAAAGAAACCCCCGAGAGCCTCAAGGCATCCCGGGGGTAGATATTTCGGTCTGGGGGTCACAGCGACGCTCCCAGGACGCGGCCAGCCCTAGTCGTAGCTGCGTTGGTCTTCGATCACCAAGCCGTCTTTGGGCAAAGTGCCCGGAGAGACAACTTCAATACGGCCCTTCAGTTTCAACACCTCGATCACCGATTTGCCAAAACTGATCTCATCACCAGACGAAGCTTCGATCTGAACCGTCATGGTGTCCATTTCGCCATCGCGCGCTGCGATCACGCGGGCCTTGACGATCTCATCGTGCTTTTCAACCAGTGAGGCGACCTGCTCGGGGCGGACAAACATGCCTTTGATCTTGGTGGTCTGATCCGCCCGGCCCATCCAGCCCTTGATCCGCATATTGGTGCGGCCACAGGGAGAGACACCCGGCAAGATCGCCGAAAGATCACCGGTGGCAAACCGGACAAGGGGGTAATCCGGGTTCAGCGTGGTCACCACAACCTCGCCCACTTCTCCGGGGGCGACTGGCGTGCCGGTGCCCGGCGTGACGATCTCGACGATGACCTTTTCATCGACGATCATGCCCTCCATCGCGGCGCTCTCATAGGCGATATTGCCAAGGTCCGCCGTGGCATAGCTTTGCAGGCAGGTGATGCCGCGATCCGCATATTCCTGACGCAGAGACGGGAACAGAGCCCCGCCACCAACAGCCGCTTTGGTAAAGCCCAGGGTAATCCCCATGCTGTCGGCCTTATCCAGGATCACCTTCAGATAATCGGGTGTCCCGGCATAGGCCGTGGCCCCAACATCGCGTGCTGCAGTCACCTGAAGCTCGGTCTGGCCGGTGCCTGCGGGCAGCACAGAGGCGCCAACAGCGCGGGCACCGTTTTCAAAGATCATGCCAGCGGGCGTCAGGTGGTAGCCAAAGCAGTTTTGCACCACATCGCCCTGGCCAATGCCAACCGCGTGCAAAAAGCGCCCCATGCGCCACCAGTCATGATCGACACCACCGGGCTCATAGATCGGGCCGGGTGACTGAAAGACATGGGCAAAGCCAGAGGCGGGTTTCACCGTGAAACCGCCAAAGGGCGCATTGGCCGCCTGCGCTTTGCTGAGGTCAGATTTACGCAGTACCGGCAGGGCGCTCAGCGCTGCCGCCGAAGTAATAGTACTTGCGTCAACCCCGGCCAGACTACCGGCGTAGCCCGCAGCGCTTTGGGCCAGGGCAATCTGTGCAGGCAAAGCTGTGGCGAGATCGCTGGCGCGCTGGTCGTCGGAGCGCGTTTCTAGGGTATCAAAATAGGTCATATGCTCACCATCACTTCCTTAGCTCAACCACCGCTTACGGCGACGATATGAGCGCACATCGCGGAAGCTTTTGCGTCCATCGTCCGACATGCCAAGGTAAAATTCTTTAACATCAGGGTTTTCGCGCAACTCAGCTGCAGGACCATCCATCACCACCCGGCCGGATTCCAGAATATAGCCATAATGGGCATAGCGCAGCGCCACATTGGTATTCTGCTCGGCCAAAAGGAAGGTCACACCCTCTTTTTCGTTGATCGATTTCACGATCTCAAAAATCTGTTCAACCAGCTGTGGCGCCAGACCCATCGAGGGCTCGTCCAGAAGAATGGTCTCGGGGCGGCTCATCAAAGCGCGACCCATGGCGACCATCTGCTGTTCGCCACCAGAGGTATAGCCCGCCTGGCTTTTGCGGCGTTCTTTCAGACGGGGGAAATAGGTGTAGACCATCTCGAGATCGCGCTGAATATCGGCCTTGCTGTCCGAGCGGGTATAGGCGCCGGTCAGCAGGTTTTCTTCCACGGTCAGGTGCTCAAAGCAATGGCGACCCTCCATGACCTGGATCACGCCATTGCGCACCAGATCCGCAGGATCCGCGTCGTGTACATCCTTGCCACGGTATTTCACCGATCCCTTGGTCACCTCGCCGCGCTCAGAGCGCAGCAGGTTGGAGATCGCCTTAAGGGTGGTGGTCTTACCGGCTCCGTTGCCGCCCAGCAGGGCCGTGATGCCCCCTTTGGGAACATTGAGGCTGACGCCCTTCAGCACCAGGATCACGTGATTGTAGATCACCTCGATATTGTTGACCTCTAGCAGGGTCTCGGCCTGCACATCAGTGGTGTTGGCTGCATCCAGCATCAAAGCTTGTCCTCATGCGGTTCAGGGCGCTTTAACGGCGCGGCCCGGTCTGTTCGGGGTGGCGCGGCAGCAAGCCGCCGCGCCGGATTAAGGCCCGACCCCACAAAATGCAGGATCGGAAAAGGTCTTACTTACACTGGGCTTCGATTTTGTTTTCCGCAGCATAGGAAGCAGAGTCAGCATCGATCAGCGGTTGGATCACATCGGCATCCGTTTTCTGGAAGTCTGCTACCAGGCTCCAAGTTTTGGATTCGGCGTCCCACTGGGTCACACCAACGAGGCCGGGGCCACCGTGGTTTTCACAAGACACGTTAAAGGAAGGACCAAAGTAAGGCATGCCAAGCGCGGACATACGGGCTTCGGGCATTTCCAGGGCTTCCATACCATCACGCATCATCTGCGGGGTGATGTCAGCTGTGCCGTGGATTTCCTGAGCGGTCTTGGCGGCTTCAACGGCCAACATCGCCGCATAGAGGCCACGGTTATACAGGACGTTACCGATTTGATCACCAGCACCGGCGGCCTTGCCTGCATCAACAACATATTTCTGAATGTCGTCAAATACCGGGAAGTCACGGCCAACGTTGTGGAAGGTTACAGCCTTGTAGCCGTCTGCAGCCGCACCCGCGGACAGAACGTCATGCTCAGCACCGGACCACCAGACACCAATGAAGTTTTCCATTGGGAAACGGATGTTTGCGGCTTCCTGAACGGCAACCTGGTTCATCACGCCCCAGCCCCACATCATGACAAAGTCAGGACGCTCGCGGCGGATTTGCAGCCACTGGGATTTCTGCTCCTGACCAGGATGGTCAACAGGCAGGGTGGTCAGTTCAAAGCCGTGCTTTACAGACAGCTCTTCCAGGGTGCGGATAGGCTCTTTACCGTAGGCAGAATTGTGGAAGACCAGAGCGATCTTCTTGCCTTTGAGGTTGCCATCGTTTTCGTCCAGCAGGTAGTTGATGATACCCGAGGCGCCATCCCAGTAGTTTGCAGGATAGTTGAACACGTTGCCAAAGACGTCGCCATTGGCAGCCGAGGTCCGGCCATAGCCCATGGTGTGCAGAGGAATCCCGTCAGCCGCAGCTTTTGGGATCAGCTGATAGGTAATACCGGTGGAGAGCGGTTGATACACCAGGGCGCCTTCGCCTTTGGTGGATTCGTAGCATTCCACACCTTTTTCGGTGTTATAGCCGGTTTCGCATTCGATCAGCTTGGTCATCACGCCGCCAACACCGCCATCACGCTCGTTTACGAGGGTGAAATAGTCAGCATAGCCATCCGCAAACGGGATGCCGCCAGCAGCATAGGGTCCGGTACGGTAGCTCAGCGATGGGAACACCAGGTCCGCCATTACAGGGCCCGCAGCCATCATGGCGCCCAGCGCCAGAGTAGTCAATTTCAGTTTCATCGGGTTATTCCTCCCTTGGTCTTATCCGATAGTCGTCTCGTAGGCGGGGCTTAGGTATTGCTCTTATCCCCGCCGCCGTTCTGGTCCCTCACCGCCTAGTGCGGGAAGGGCCACAGTCTCAGTTTTTCTTTGGTGACGCGCCAGAGCTGTGCCAGCCCGTGCGGCTCTACGATCAGGAACACAATGATCAGACCGCCGACGATCACCAGTTGGAAATGCGCCACAATATCTGTGGGCCATCCCAGCACATCCACGCCGACAACCTTAAGAACCACTGGCAAGAGTACCAGGAAGGCCGCTCCGGCAAAGGAGCCAAAAATGGATCCCAGACCGCCAATGATCACCATGAACAGGACCAGGAAGGATTTGGTGATGCCAAAGGCTTCACCCACCTCAACCGCGCCCAGATAGATGGAAAAGAACAAGGCGCCCGACACACCGATGAAGAAACCAGATACCGCAAAGGCGGTCAGTTTGGCTTTCAGCGGGTTCACCCCGATGATTTCAGCGGCAATATCCATATCACGGATCGCCATCCAGCTGCGGCCAATGGTGCCGCGGGTCAGGTTGCGGGCCACCAGCGCGCAAAAGGCGAGGAAAATCAGGCAAAACAGATAGGTCGCCCAGGCTGGTGCATTGGGGCCGGTGATGACGATGCCAAACACGTCGCGCTCGGGGGCGTTGATCTGACCCGAGGCAGAGTAGTTGTAGAACCACGGTACCCGGTTGAACAGCCAGACCAGAAAGAACTGCGCCGCAAGCGTTGCTACCGCGAGGTAGAATCCCTTGATGCGCAGGCTTGGCAGGCCAAAGATCACGCAGACCACCCCGGTAATACCACCCGCCAGCAGAACATGAATGAACATGCTCACTTCGGGAAAGGCGGTCATCAGCTTGTAGCAGGCATAGGCCCCCACCGCCATGAACCCACCGGTGCCAAGGCTCACCTGGCCACAATAGCCAACCAGAATATTGAGCCCGATCGCGGCGATAGAATAGATCAGAAAGGGCAGCAGGATCGCATTGGCCCAGTAGTCATTGATGGTGAAAGGAATAACCAGAAAGGCAATCAGCAGCACAAAGTAATACCGATAGCGATCAAACTTGATCGGGAAGGTCTGGCTGTCCTCTTCATAGGAAACTTTAAAGTCCCCGGCTTCACGATAGAACATGCGTTAGATGCTCCCCTGTTGCTGCGCGCGGTTACGGTCCACTGCGCTCATTTGATTGGATTTTCGCGCATACCCGCTCAGCTCGGCCGACCGGGCCAGGCGCAGATAGGCGATGATGCCGGTAAAGAGACCCGTTGCAGCCAGCACAGCAGCTGTCACGACCTGCGCTTCGGAGAAACCATTGGCGCTGAGGGCCAGGTATCCAAAGGCCCAGAAGCCGGACCAGGCTATCACATTGATGATGGCGATGAGCTTCATCTGGCATAGTCTCCTTTTGTGATGCGCCAGGGCGGCGCGGGCTGCGGGGTCTCTTGCTGCGCCCCCATCCAACACTGTGCAGGGGCGCTGTCTTTGTCAGGGGGTCAGACCCTTTCGATGATCTTCTCGCCAAACAGACCCTGCGGTCTGAACACCAGGAAGAGCAGCGCCAGGACATAGGCAAACCAGTTCTCGGTGGCGCCGCCCACCATGGGGCCGATGGCAAATTCAAACATCTTCTCGCCGACACCGATGATAAGGCCGCCAACAATGGCGCCAGGGATCGAGGTAAAGCCACCCAGCATCAGAACCGGCAGCGCCTTGAGAGCGATCAGCGACAGCGAGAACTGCACGCCCGATTTGGTGCCCCAGACGATACCAGCGACCAGTGCTACAAAACCCGCAACCGACCAGACCAGAACCCAGATGAAGTTCAGCGAGATGCCAACCGACAGCGCCGCCTGGTGATCATCCGCCACAGCCCGCATGGCGCGGCCCTGTTTGGTATACTGTGCAAACAGCACCAGACCAGTCACCAGCAAGGCGGCAATCACGGTGGCCACGATATCGAGATTGTCGATGAAGAAGCCGTAGAAATTATCCGTGCCGAGGCTCGCGGTCATGTCTTCGATCCAGAACGAGCCACCCTGGGGCAGGCCCACGTCCAGCGTCTTGATCTCAGAGCCCCACATCAGGTCGGAAAACCCTTCGAGGAAGTAGGCCAGACCAATGGTCGCCATGAACAGGATGATCGGCTCTTGCCCCACCAGATGGCGCATGACGATACGCTGCACCAGCCAGGCAAAGACCACCATGACACCCACGGTCAGAAGGATCGCCAGCAGCGCCGGCACATGCCAGCCGAAATGATGCACCTCGGTGCCAAACATCGCGTTGATGATATGGCTGAAGGGCACCTGGCCCTCCATGATGCCCACCAGGGTCATGGCCGCAAACAGCGCCATAACGCCCTGAGCATAGTTGAAAATACCAGAGGCCTTGTAGATCAGCACGAACCCCAGCGCCACGAGCGCATAGAGCACCCCGGACATCAGCCCGTTAAAGAAAACTTCGGTTGCAAAAAGGAACTGGTCAGACATCAGTCACTCTCCTCATATCTGTCAGAACTTTAGTCATGTGCAACACCCAGGTAGGCGTCGATCACAGCTTGGTTATTGCGCACCTCATCAGGTGTGCCATCGCCAATCTTTTTGCCGTAATCCATCACCACCACGCGGTCGCTCAGATCCATGACAACGCCCATATCGTGTTCGATCAGGGCGATGGTGGTGCCAAATTCGTCGTTCACATCCAGGATAAAGCGGGACATGTCCTCTTTTTCCTCGACGTTCATACCCGCCATTGGCTCATCCAGCAGCAAGAGCTTGGGCTCGGCTGCCAGAGCGCGCGCCAGTTCCACCCGTTTTTTCAAACCATAAGGCAGACGCGCTACGGGCGTTTTACGGATGTGCTGAATTTCGAGAAAGTCGATCACTTTCTCCGCCACTTCGCGATTGGCGGTTTCTTCCTTCTCGGCCTTGCCCTTCCACAGAGCCTGCTGAAACAGACCCGTTTTCATGTGGTTAAGGCGCCCGGTCATCACATTGTCCAGAACGGTCATACCCTCAAACAGGGCAATGTTCTGAAAGGTCCGTGCGATGCCCTGCTGTGCCACCTCATAGGGGCGCATCTGGGGCCGGGGTTTGCCGTGAAATTCTACTGTGCCCTCTTGTGGCACGTAAAAGCCCGAAATGACGTTGAGCATCGAGGATTTACCGGCGCCGTTGGGGCCGATGATCGCACGGATCTCGCCTTCGCGAATATCAAAGGAGATATCCTTGATCGCCACCACACCGCCAAACCGCAGGGTGATGTTCTTCATTTCCATCACCACGCCGCCAATGGTGCGACCATCTTCGGTGACATAGCTATCGGATTGGTCAAGCATGACTGACGTCTCCATTATATCGCCACATTAAAGTATTAAGACCTCTGTGTGACACTTGGTAAAGTTGAGTAGCAAGGAGACCCCTGCAATGTTTAGCGAGTTCGAGCATACCTGCCTGTTGAAGATGGCCTTTGAATGCAGACGCAAAGGCCTGTCCCCCTCCGAAAGCCGCGCCTCGATCAAGTTGCGAACCCGTGGGTTCAGCGCGCCCCTGATGATCCGCCAGGTGGTGCATACCGCCTTCCACCCAGAGCACTGCCCCGATCTCATCTGAGACCGGACCAAGGGACGCGACCGGCGTGAGGCGACAATCTGCGTGCCTGTTGCTCATTCTGCGGCTACCTTGTGCTGCACACCGGCTGCGAGATCCGCATCAATGATGGTAAGCGTCGCACTGATCGCGCCTTTACGGCCATCCTCGTAGGTGACTTCAGTCGTGGTCGAAATCTCGCCCGATCCGTCATAGAGCGCCGTAAGGATATCAGCGAATTTTTCTTCGACGATACGACGACGCACCTTACCGGTCCGGGTCATCTCACCATCATCGGCATCCAGTTGTTTGTGCAGGATGACAAAGCGGTGCACCTGACAGCCCGACAGGATCTTGTCTTCGGCGACAGATTTATTCACCGCCGAGACATGTTCCTGAATTGACTGCAGAACCTTTGGGTGCGCGGTCAGTTCCTGGTAGGACGCATAGGCGATATTGTTGCGCTCGGCCCAGTTGCCCACCGCCGAAAGGTCGATGTTGATAAAGGCAACGCAACGGTCCTTGCCATTGCCAAACAGCACAGCCTCAAGGATGTCGGGATAGAACTTTAGTTTGTTCTCGACAAATTTGGGAGCAAACATGCCGCCATCGGCCATTTTGCCAACGTCTTTGGCCCGGTCGATAATGCGCAGATGGCCAGAATCTTCTTCAAAGAAGCCCGCGTCACCTGTTGCGACCCAGCCTTCAGGATCTTTGGTATCAGCGGTGCTTTCGGGGTTTTTGTAGTATTCTACAAAAGTACCCGGCGAGCGGTAGAAGATTTCGCCATTTTCAGAGATGCGGATTTCCACATCCGGCGCCGGGACACCAACCGTGTCGGCCCGCACTTCGCCATCCGGCTGCACCGTGATGAAAACGGTCGCCTCGGTCTGGCCATAAAGCTGTTTGAGGTTGATACCGAGCGAGCGGTAGAACTCAAAAATCTCGGGTCCAATGGCTTCGCCAGCGGTGTAGCCGACGCGCACATTGCCAAAGCCCAGCGTGTCTTTCAGCGGGCCATAGACCAGCTTGTCGCCCAGCGCGTATTTCAGCCGGTCCATCATGCCAACGGGCTTGCCGTCCAGAATGCTGGGGCCGACCTTTTTGGCATGCGCCATAAAGTGATGGAACATCTTACGCTTGAGATTACTCGCGTCTTCCATGCGGATCATCACACTGGTCAACTGAGTTTCGAACACCCGCGGAGGCGCAAAATAGTAGCTGGGTCCGATCTCACGCAGATCGGTCATCATGGTCTCGGGGCTTTCGGGGCAGTTCACGCAGAACCCCGACCAGTAGGCCTGACCAATCGAGAAGATGAAATCGCCAACCCAGGCCATCGGCAGATAGGCGAGGATCTCATCTGTCTGTTTCAGCTTGTCGAATTCACAGGCGTTTTTGGCGCTCTCGATGATATTGCGGTTCGAAAGGACCACGCCCTTGGGCTTACCGGTGGTGCCCGAGGTATAGAGCATCACGCAGGTGCTGTCGTAATTCAGCTTGGCGCGGCGGTCTTGCAGCTCAGCGATCCACTCGTCATGGGCAGCGCGGCCCTGATCCTGAACATGAGCATACTCATGCAGTGTGCGGTGGTCATATTTGCGCAATCCGCGCGGGTCGAGGTAGATCATGTGCTCGAACTGATGCAACTGATCCTGCACCTCGATCACCTTGTCGACCTGCTCCTGATCTGCGGCAATCACAAAACGGGCGCCACAATGTTCCAGCACATAGGCCATCTCTTCGGCGTTGGCATCCTGGTACAGCGGCACCGGAATGGCGCCCACCGACTGGGCTGCAACCATCGACCAGTACATATAGGGACGGTTGCCGCCGATGATGGCGATAAAATCGCCCTCATTCACACCAAGATTGATCAGACCAAGCGCCAGTGCCTCGATCTCTTTGGCGGCTTGCGCCCAGGTCCAGCACTGCCAAATGCCAAATTCTTTTTCCCGGTAGGCCGGCTTGTCACCGAATTCCGAAACGTTGCGTTCAAGCAGCGCCGGCAGGGAGAGTTTCCCTACAGCGCCTGACTGCATCTGAGCCAATGTCTTTCTCCTCCCTTTCCGGCCTTCTGTGGCCGGCAGATCGCTGTCACACGATTCTGGTCCCCATTAGGAACTGCCGCATGCTAGCGGGTCAACTTTTTCGTGAAGTTTTCACAAATCTAACGAATTGTAACAGGACCACATTTACCCAGGCTTGCCCAAGTTTACCTTGTGCTAGGTTTTCGGTGACCCAGAATTGGCCCCGAATTGTACAGCGCCGTTTTTAGCCGCAGTTTCTGCCAAAGCCAGGTTGCCACCTCTTTGCCATCCTGCGCTGCGGTGATAGCCATGCCCGCAAGATGGCCGCAAAACAGGCGCGGGGGAGCCATGAACAGATCCGACAAAACACACCCGGCGATGACAACAGCCGGGCTCAACCTGATTGCGCAGGCGATATCGATCTATGACAGCGAGCTGCGGCTGGCCGTCTGCAACAATCGCTTTCAGGAAATGTTCAATCTGCCCGATGCGCTGGTCACCCCCGGCGCACGCTTTGAAGACACCATCCGCCATATCGCCACCAGCGGCGAATACGGTCCGGTTGACGACATCGAAGACTTTGTCACAGCCCGGGTAAATCAGGCGCTGGCGTTTGAGCCGCATTACCTGGAGCGCACCCGCGCCAATGGTCAGGTGATCTCGATCGAAGGCGCGCCGCTGCCACAGGGCGGCTGGGTTGCCGTTTATACCGACATCAGCCGCGCCAAACGGGTTGAGCAGTTGCTGAGGGCACGCTCCGAGGAAATGTCGGACCGGCTGATCTCCCACACAGAGGAGCTGTCGGCCACCAACCGCAAGCTGGCCGCCACCATCAACGCGCTGGAAGAGGCCAAGCGGCAGCTGACCGAGATCGAGGGCCGCACCCGTCTCACCACCGAGATGATGCCGGCCCATATCGCCCATGTCGACGCCGATGGCCACTACACCTATACCAACAGACGGCTGAGCTCGGTCTTTCCAAGCCGCCCCTCTGACATTTTGGAGATGCACATTTCCGACGCCCTTGGCCCTCAGGCCTATGGCAAGATCGAGCCGCATCTGATGGCGGCCTACAAAGGCGGCAGCCCGGTGTTTGAGTTCACCGAGGCCCATGACAGCCGCCGCATCCGGGTGGCCTTTACCCCCGACACAAGCGGCGGCGTCTATATTTTGTCGATGGATGTCACCGAGGAAACCCAGGCCCGCGTTGCCCTGCAACAGGCGCGGCGGCGCGAGATGGCGGCGCAGATGACCTCGGGGCTGGCGCATGATTTTTCTAATCTTCTGACCATCATCCTGGGCATGCAGAGCAAGTTGGACAAAATGGATCTGCCCCCCCAGGGCCGCGAGATGGTGCGCGGCACCCTGTCGGCAGCGCGCCGCGGTGGGCGACTGCTCAACCGGATTGCCGAAATGACCAGCCAACGCACCCTACGCCCGCAAGCCACGAATATGCATGCGCTTTTGTCCGAGCTAAAGATCCTCGCGACGCCCTCCCTGCCGCAGGGATTGGGGTTAAGCGTGCTGGACAACACCCCGGATGTGTTGTTGCTGCTGGACGCAGGAAAGCTGCAGGATGCGCTGCTCAACCTGATCCTGAATGCCCGCGATGCCTGTGGTGTCAACGGGCAAATTACTGTCAGCGCCCATGTTGTGGGACAGATCTGGCTGGAGATCAGCGTCTCCGACACCGGGCCTGGCTTCTCGACAGATGCGCTGGCGAATGCGCTCAATCCGTTTTTCACCACCAAGGGCAGCGAGGGGTCCGGCCTCGGCTTGCCAATGGTCTATGACATGGCAAAATCCGCAGGCGGCGACATGCGGGTCGGCAATACAGTCTCGGGCGCCAGCGTCACGCTGCGCCTGCCCTACCGGCTGGCACCTGATGCCAAGGGCGGTCTTGCCCTGCTGGTCGAAGACAGCGAAGAGCTGCGCGCCACCTTCCGCGACATGCTGATTGATCTTGGCTATTCGGTCGTCGAGGCCACAAGCGTCGATGAGGCCGCCGCATTGGCCGTTGATATCCCCGATATCGCACTGGTATTGTCGGATGTGCGTCTTGAGGGCGAGGCCACCGGCATTGATCTTGCGCAACGCCTGAAAGGATCCGGCCTGCCTATGATACTGATGACCTCGCTGCCGCCCAGTGATCCCCAGTACCGTATGGCCCTAAAGGCCGGGCCTGTTCTGCAAAAACCCTTTACTGCTCAGCAGTTGTCCGCCCTCATCAACCCGGAGACACCCGCATGACCGCGCCTCTTGTCACCATTCTGGACGACGAGCCGGAAATTCGCCAGATCCTCACTGACTGCCTCGAAGAGGCGGGGTTTCGCACCCAGAGCTTTGCCCGCGCCCGCGAATTTGAGGCCTCTTTAAAGCGGGTGACGCCGGATGTCTGTCTGGTGGATCTGTCGCTGCCCGATGTGGATGGGCTGACCTTGGTGCACCGGCTGGCGCTGGAGCAGGGCGCAGCCGTCATCATCATCTCAGGGCGCGCACAGGTGCAGGATCGTGTCACGGGGTTAGAGCTGGGGGCTGATGACTACATCACCAAACCCTTTGACCCCGCCGAAGTTGTCGCCCGTATCCGTGCCCGCCTGCGCTCAGGGCCCCGCAGCCAGCCCCAAAACGGCAATTCCGCCAGCTTTGCCGGTTGGACCGCGCATTTTGACCGCTATGTTCTCGAAGATGACAGTGGCTCTGAGACCCCGTTCTCCCATGCCGAGGGCGAGGTGTTGCGCCTGTTCATCGACAGCCCAAAGCGCCTGATATCGCGGGCACAGATGCAAGAGAGCCTGGGCGGCGGTGCCGGAGACAGTTTTGACCGCGCCATGGATGTGCGGGTCTCGCGCCTGCGCACAAAATTGCGTGAGGACCCCAAAAACCCGCGCCTGATCAAAACCATATACGGGGCCGGCTATATTTTTCTGGGCGATGTGAGCTGGAGCTGAGCCCTGAACTGAGCCCTGTGGTGCAAACAAAAGATACTGTCTTCTGCCTCTTGCCGGGGCGAATCGCTCTGGTATAGAATCACGTCATGGCCACCTGTCTGCTCTATAACCAAGCGCAAAGCTGTCGCTCCCGGTTCTACCGGATTGAGCTTGCTCTGAACCTGTTTTCCGAGGTCTCTGTTCTGCGGGAATGGGGCATGGCTGGCAGCAATGGCCAATGCGCCATCAATATCTACGACAATCTGCGCGAGGCCTCTCTGGCGGCGGACAAACACCGCAATCGCATGTTGAAACGCGGCTACGCCCGCGACTGATCCCGCGACACGCCACGCCTCATCCGACGCGCGGGCCGGGGGATTTTTGGCGCATATCGGTTTTGCTAAAGAGAGAGCGCGGCCCGGTTCAGGACCTCCAGCCCCTTCACCAGATCTGCCTCTTTGGTGTCTTCATCAAAGGCGTGGCTGATGCCGCCGATCGAGGGCACAAACAACATCGCTGAGGGGATCACCCGCGCCACATTGGCCGCATCATGCAAAGCACCCGAGGGCAGATCCAGCCACTTTCCGGGCGCCAGTGCCTCGGCCGAATCCCTCAGCGCAGTTTTCAGGTGTGCACTCATCGCTGCGGGTTCAATGCCCCCGACATCACCCAGCTCGACCTTCACGCGCAGGTCCTGTGCGATCTCACCTGCGACCTCACGAACGATCTGTTCCATTTTGTCCAGCCGCGTCGCGTCGCCGTCGCGCCATTGCAGGGAAAAGAACGCGCATCCCGGCACCACCGAAGACGCATTTGGCGTAATATCTGCGTGGCCCAGTGTCCAGACCGTGGCAGAACTCGCCAAAGCGCCAAAGCGGGCATTGATCCGCTGATTAAACGCACTGAGCGCCTGAAAGGCGTCCTGCCGCAGCGCCATCGGAGTGGTTCCGGCATGGTTCTGGCGTCCGAGAATTCTGATGCGCACCTCGCGGATTCCGACAATATCACTCACGACACCGATCTGGTCACCGGAAGCATCCATTCCGGGGCCCTGTTCGATGTGCATCTCAATGAAACCATGAAACATATCATGCGGCAGGAAATCCCTGGCCCGGCCAGACATGCGGGCCCGCACAGCTCCCAAAGCAAGACCATCGTTGTCCGTCAGCGTGTCTGCCTCTGCCAGCGAAATGTTGCCGGTCCACACATCCGAGCCGGTCAGAATACCAAACCGACCCTCTTCATCCTGAAAATTCACCACCGAAATTGGTGGCCCACCGGTTTCTTTTGCAGCCCGGGCGATCTCCAGACCGGCAACAACCCCAAGGGCCCCATCCAGCCAGCCGCCCTCGGGCTGGCTATCGCTATGCGATCCGATCAAGAGGGATTTCTGTCCATTGACGCCAAAAAAGTTGCCAATGGGGTCAATATGCACATTGAGATCAGCCTCAGCCATCCGCGACGCCAACCAGCGACGGGCCGCAATATCCACTGCAGAAAAGGCCGGTCGCACCACCCCTTTGCCCACGCCAGATGCTCCAAATGATCGCAAACAATGCAGATCTTCGAGAAATCGATCGGGGTTCAGGGCCATGGTTTTACCTTTGTTTTTGGATGGCTCACGGGGCCACCAGCGCTCACGCATTCTGCGTTAACTAATTTAGTTCCATGCCTTTCCTCATTGCGCAATGGCGCTATCACCCATCTCGGCCATTTAACCCTAACTGCGGCAAAATAGCACAAAGCGAACAATTAGCCCACAACCAGGGAGGCAAATGCCAAATGCATTTCAACGCATGGAAAACTTCTGGTCGCTGCGAAACCCTCTCTTCCATGTCGCTGGCTGCTCACTTATGAAATTCACACACAGAAATGGGATGCGCCGCATGACACATATCACCCTGATCCGCCACGGGCAGGCCAACACTGAGGCCCGCGATGAGGTCAGCTATGACCGGTTGAGCGATCTTGGCCACCAACAGGCGGCCTGGCTGGGAAGTCATCTGGAGGCCAGCGGCGTGCATCACCCCCGGATCTATTCCGGCACTCTGACCCGCCATATCGAGACCGCTGCGGGTATGGGCTATAGTCAGGTCACCCAGGATGCGCGCCTCAACGAGATGGAATATTTCACCATGGCGCAGGCGATGGAGGTCCAGTACGGCCTCGCGGTGCCGCAGGAACGCGAAGGTTTTATCGAACATCTACCAAAGGTGTTCAAAGCCTGGTCGGCCGGCGAGATTGAAAACCCACCCGAAAGCTGGGAAGATTTTGAGACCCGCACCCAGTCGGTTCTCTCAGAGATAGCGGCAGGCGATGGGCCAGCATTGGTGGTGACCTCGGGGGGCTTTATCTCGATGGCGATGCGTCAGGCAATGGGGCTGGACACCAATGGAATGGCGCGCATGGCCCTGGCGATCATGAACACCTCAATGCACCGCCTGTTCCCCATCGGTGGCCACCTGAGCCCTGTTTTGTTCAATGCGGTGCCGCATCTGGACAGCAGCGCGCGCCAATACGCCCAAACCCATCTTTAGGGTAAATCGAATTCAGGTCTAGTTGGATCCACGCCAGACCGAGCAACCAGACCACCGCAAGGAGATCAGAACATGCAGCTTTACTATGCGCCCCAGACCATCTCGATTGTTGTTGCGATTGCGCTGGAAGAGGCCGGTCTCGACTATGAGCCCATCAAGATTGATTTTGCCAGCAAGGAACAGATGAGCCCGGCCTATGCCCAGATCAACCCCAAGGGCCGGGTGCCCGCACTGGCCGTTGATGGCGGCATCCTGACCGAAACCGGCGCACTTCTGGACTATATCGCTGATCTCGCCCCCGCAGCAGACCTGCGCCCCAGTGATCCGCTGCTGTGCGCCCGTATGCGCGAAGTGATGTACTACCTCGCCTCGACCATGCATGTGAATCACGCTCATAAAATGCGCGGTAGCCGCTGGGCCAGCAAGACCTCCAGTTTTAAAGACATGCAGGCACATGTTCCTGAAACCATGGCCGCGTCCTGCGCCCATATCAGCCAATACGGGCTGCGCGGCCCCTTTGTGCTGGGCGACGCTTTCAGCCTCGCGGATTGCTATCTCTATGTTATCTGCACCTGGCTGAACGGCGACGGGGTACAGCTTGCAGACTTTCCAAAAATTCAATCCTTCATGACGGCCATGGAACAGCGCGCGTCGGTGCGCGCGGTCCGTGCCAAAGGAATGCTCTAAAGGACGCGACTATGACACATCTCTGGGTACGGGCCGAACAGCGCCCCAATGAAGACCGCGTGGGCCTGACCCCCGAAGGCGCCAAGGCACTGCTGTCAGGCGGCATCAAGGTCACGGTTGAGGAGAGCACGGTGCGTGCGATCCCGCTGCAGGGCTATATCGATGCCGGTTGCGACATCGCGGCTGAGAATTCCTGGCCTACAGCGCCTTCCGAGGCCATCATTTTTGGCCTGAAAGAGCTGCCCGAGGATGGCACACCGCTGACGCACCGCCACATCATGTTCGGCCATGCCTTTAAAGGCCAGCATTCCGGCAAAGCCCTGCTGCAACGATTTCAGGCCGGGGGCGGCACGCTCTATGATCTGGAGTATCTGGTGGATGAGGCGGGTCGCCGCGTTGCTGCCTTTGGCTATTGGGCTGGCTATGCCGGTGCTGCGGTGACCCTCAAAAGCTGGTGCGCCCAGCAGCGAGGGGAGATCTGTGGGCCCGTCGGTGTCTATCCGGGCAAGGATGCGCTGCTGACCGAGCTGGGCGCCGAGCTGGATGCAATAGCGGCGGCGCGCCCCACCGCAATCGTGATCGGCGCCATGGGGCGCGTTGGCACTGGCGCTGCGGATCTCTGCGAGGCCATGGGCGTCGCGGTTACC
Source organism: Pseudophaeobacter sp. (assembly GCA_034111985.1). GTDB lineage: Bacteria > Pseudomonadota > Alphaproteobacteria > Rhodobacterales > Rhodobacteraceae > Pseudophaeobacter. The sequence goes on along the minus strand of JAWUWF010000115.1, from coordinate 37,213 downwards.
ATATGGGACATGGCTGAGACAGCCAGCGGTGGCCCCTTCCCCGAGATTTTGCGACATGATCTGTTTCTGAACTGCATCTTTGCCCGCCCCGGCACACCTGTGTTTGTGCCCAAAGATGCGCTGGGGGCCGAACGCAAGCTGACTGCCATAGGAGATGTCGCCTGCGACCCGGACAGTGACTACAACCCGGTGCCAATCTACAATCAGGCCACCAGCTGGGACGCCCCGGCGCTGCGCGTCGCGACGGATCCCGTGATGGATGTGATGGCAATCGATAACCTGCCCTCGATGTTGCCGGTTGAAAGCTCGCAGGACTATGCCGCCCAGCTGCTGGCTTCGCTGTTGACGCTGGATGACCTGAGCGCGGGTGTCTGGGGCCGGGCCGAGGCAAGTTTTCGCGAATTTGTCCCCGCCTGATGGAGCTCTATGTCGGATATATCGCGGCCTTTCTGGGCACCGTCTGCTGGTTGCCACAGGCCTGGAAAGCCTGGTCCAGTCGCGATACCTCTGGTCTGTCGCTGCCATCAAATCTGATGTTTCTGCTCACGGTCAGCCTGTGGTTCTGCTACGGGCTGATGGTGGGAGACAAGCCAATCATCATTGCAAATATCTGCGCCATCCTCATTGTGACCAGCATTGTGGCGGCCAAACTACGCTATAAATAAGGGAGAACTCTCATGACAATTCATTGGTGTGGCACCGGCCTTTCGGCCATCCCCGGCCTGCGTCGCCTGTTGGAGGCCGGTCACGATGTTGCGGTCTGGAACCGGACAGCCGACAAGGCCCGCGATGCAGTGGGGGATCTCACTGCCAATATCCATGTCTTTGACATCAACAATCTGGGCCAGATGCTCAGCCCTGCTGATGTTGTGGTCTCGATGCTGCCCGGCGACTGGCATGTGCCGCTGGCAGAGCTGGCGATCTCCAAGGGGGCGCATTTTGTCTCCTCGTCCTATATCGCACCCGAGATGCGCGCCCTCGACGACAAGGCGCGTGCTGCAGGCGTCGCGCTCGTCAACGAGGTGGGTTTGGACCCAGGCATCGACCACCTGATGGCCCATGCGCTGGTGGATGACTACAAAGCCTCCGACGCCTTTGATGCTGGCAATGAGATCAGCTTTCTGTCCTATTGCGGCGGCATCCCCAAGACACCCAACCCGTTTCGCTACAAGTTCAGCTGGTCGCCGCTTGGCGTGCTAAAAGCGCTGCGCTCGCCGTCCAAATCGATCCGGGATTTCAAAGAGCTGGACGTGGCCCGCCCCTGGGATGCGATCTCGACCTTTGACGCGCCGCTGCCCAGCCCTGAGAGCTTTGAGGTCTATCCAAACCGCGATTCACTGCCCTTTATTGGGCAGTATGAGTTTGGCGCGGACTGGAAAGTGAAAGAATTCGTCCGCGGTACCCTGCGTCTGAATGGCTGGACTGAAGCCTGGGATGGCGTGTTCAAAGAGGTCGAAACCCTTGAAGGCGAGGCAGGTGACGCCCGCCTCAAGGAGATGTCGGATCAGTTCTGGGATGAGAACTCCTATGACGAGGGAGAGGCTGACCGGGTGGTGCTCTGTGTTGATCTGAAAGCCGAAAAAGACGGCACCCCCGTCTGGCACAAGACCTATGTTATGGACGCCTGGGGCGATGAGCATAGCACTGCCATGGCGCGTCTGGTGTCTTTCCCGGTATCCTTTGCCATTGAGGCCGTGATGAACGGTAAAATCGCACCCGGTGTGCACGCAGCCCCCAGCGATCCGGCTCTGGTGCAGGAGTGGATGGGAAAGATCGGCACGCTGGCCCAGCATCTGGAAGTTATCGACCGCATCAGTTGAGTGCCGACCTCGGCGCCAAACTGAGTGCGTACTGACCACACCCTTGAAAGGGCCTGCCAACGCGGGCCCTTTTTGGTTGCCTGTCTAAGCCACCCCGCGCCGGATCGTCTCAGGTACTGTTTACGCCTCTTGAAATACCTATCCCGGTGGTGTGATCTGCCCCCTCGTGTCTGGAGGGCCTCGGATGAGCAAAGTCACAAATTTCGCCGCACCAAAAGGCACCGTTCTTTTCAGCCCAGGTCAGGACTGCCCCGGTTTTCTGGTCCTGAAAAAAGGCTCGATCAAGGTCACCCTGACCGGCAGCAGTGGACGTGAAGTGGTGCTGTACCGGGTACGCCCCGGCGAGGTCTGCCTGCAGACCTTTACCTGCCTGATCAAAGATCAAACCTACGCCGCCGAAGGGATTGTCGAATCTGATCTTGCAGGCGCGTTGATCCCGGCGGCTGACTTTCAGCAACAGCTGGCACACGACAGCCAATTCAGGAATGACGTGCTGACCTCGGTTGCCCTGCGGTTTGCCGAGTATCAAGAGCTGATCGAAGATGTGGCGCTCACCGCCTTTGACGCCCGGTTGGCCAAGGTGCTGCTGCGCCTGGCCGACAGCGAAGGCGTCGTACACGCAACCCATGCCGCCCTTGCTGCAGAAACCGCATCTGGCCGGGCCTATGTCTCGCGCCGACTGGCCGAGTTTGCCCGCCAGGGTCTGGTTGAACAGCGCGGTGATGGCGTCAAAATCACCGGGCAGGCCGCATTAAGGCAGATATCTTCGCAAACCCGGTGACTCTGTCACCGTCGCTCCCCGCGGCTTTTGCTATACTGATGACAGGTACACCAAAAGGAGATCCCAAAATGACAAAGAACGAAGGCACCATCGACCGAGCCCTGCGCGTCATCGCCGGTCTTGTTTTGCTCTCCCTTGTTTTCATCGGGCCGCAAACCCTGTGGGGGCTGATCGGGATTGTGCCACTGGCCACCGGCCTGCTTGGCACCTGCCCGCTCTATTCGATCCTGGGAATTAACACCTGCCCATTGAAAAACTAAGGCAGCAAGGAAAGCAACGACTGCAGGCGCGGCGCTTGGCGGAGCGACGCGCGCCCTTCAACGATACTCTCTTACCTTAAGACAGCCCTGCGATTCACCTGCAGCTGCGTCGGGCCTAGGCAGGCCTCACAGCTCCGCTGGATCGCCGGTCGGGCCTAAATTTGCTCGGCGACGCGTTTGGACATGCTGTGACCTAGCGGCCGATAACGTCGCCCTCGACGTCCTGAACATCCACGCCCAGCGCGTCCAAACCGGCTTCGATATTATCCGACAGATGCGGCGTGCCAATCAGATAGTCTGCAGTAGGTGTCGTGGCTTCATTCTTTGCCGTCGCAATGGCTTCCTGCAGCTCTTCCGCCTCGAAACTCCCGCGCCCGATCCACATAATCGCTGTAAGCTCGGCCTGTTCATCCGGACCCAGCCGCTCGATAAAGGCGCGTAATTCACCTTCCGCGCGCCCCAGTTCTCGCGCCATCAGCGCGACCTGCGCTACCTTGCGTGTTGAGATCTCTAGCATTACCTGTCTCCTTCTGTTCGCTGCGTGCCGCCATCAGACAGCAGCGCAGGGTCAGGGTCTTTGATCTGAGGCAAAAAAAACCTATGTGCCGCATCACTGCTCTTCGGGACCCACAAGCTCCCGTCCAAAGATTTCGAGCCCACTGCTGCGCCCGCGCAGATGCACCGCCGGCAGGGCAGTCCAACCCTCGCGCGCGGGCTCTGCTGCCGCAGCCTGCAGCACCGCCGCCGAGGCAATGACCCCAGCACCTGCCGTTTTCGTCAGCTCTTCCAGTCGCGCCGCCGTATTCACGGTGTCGCCAAAAACCGAATATTCCAAACGCTCGGCATCGCCGACCACGCCGGAAAAGACCTCGCCAAAGTGCACACCAATGCCAACCCGCACCGGGTTGCGACCCAGGGCACGCCGCGCGTCTCCCCAGTCCTGCAGCTCGCGGAGCAAAGCCTCAACGCAGGTCAGCGCCTGACAGGCGGCGTTTTCCTCTTCAAACAGGATCATCGCTGCATCTCCAATAAACTTGTCGATCATCCCACCGTGATTTCCCACCGCCAGATGCACCCGCCTGCGAAACTCACTGATATAGGCGCCGACCTCTTCGGGCGCGCGCCCCTCCGACCAATTGGTAAAGCCGCGAATATCCACAAACATCACCGCCATCTCATGCTGTTTGCCGCGGCGCAGCTCGCTCAGCCCGCCATCGGCCAGCCGATCCGCCATCTGCGCCGGCAGATACCGGGTCAGATTGGCACGGGCCTGCGCATCAACAATAGAACTGTGCAGCAACTTGCGCGTCCGGTATGCGGCGGCGATCAGAACCACACCTCCCAAAGCGATCATGGTGATGCGCACAACGTTCGGCGGCAACATAACCAGATCTTTGACACGATCAGCAATATGGGGGGTAATGGCCTCTGGCTCCCACAGGGTCAGATAGGCGAGGCCCGCCACCGTCAGCGTGACACAATAGGCCTGCAGGTAGGGGTTAAAGCGCAACACGGAAAACGCCAGAATCACCGGCACCAGCCAGGTGGGCGGCAAAAGAAACGTCAGCTCTCCCGGCAGCCCGGTATTGATCAATCCCGCCCAGGTGTTGGCCAGCATGAACAGGCAATCCAGAGTGACCGCAGGCCAGACCATCCAACGGCGAAACCGCCCGGATGTCGCCAGCCAAAACGCCAGCCCCCCCAACAGAAAATAAGACACCAAAGTACAAAGGGCCAAAATCCACTGCACCCGAAGATAGGGCTGCGCATGCGCGCCCTCTCCCTGCACCGCATAGAGAAAGGCAAACAGCAGGCACAGTGCCACACCGATCCGCAGCACGGCAACCAGCCGTTCAACTTCAACCTCGGCTTTGCGCAGCAAAGCGCTGTCCAGCGCGTTTTGCTTCATGGCTCTTTTGCCCCCAATGGCACTACATTGACCGCGCGCTCTGGTGTGATGTCTTCAAAGTCGAAATTGTCCAATCTCTGCGCCCTTTGACCCGCTTTTTCTGAACTGATCTTGATCTCGGCGATATCTTTGGCTGCCTGACCAAAATGGCGATCCAGATTGCCAACCCGATCCCCCAGCCGCAGCATATCGCGATGCAGGTGCCCCAGTTCGGCGCGAATGGCCCCGGCCTGTTCCCGCATACGCGCGTCTTTAAGAATGGCCCGCATGGTGTTCAGCGTCGCCATGCAAGTGGTTGGCGAAACAATCCAGACCCTGGCGGTAAACCCCTCGCGGACAACGGCGGTGAAATTGGCGTGCAGCTCGGCATAGACCGCCTCGGACGGCAGAAACATCAGCGCGCCCTCGGCGGTCTCGCCCTCGATGATATATTTCTCAGAAATCGCACTGATATGCGCCCGCAACGCGGCCTTCATCTGCCGGATTGCATAGGCTTTTTCATCACGCGTCTCGGCCCGGTGCAGCGCCTCATAGGGTTCCAGAGGAAATTTGGAATCGATCACGATCGGCCCCGGAGGGTTGGGCAGATGCACCAGACAGTCAGCCCGCTTGCCGTTGCTCAATGTGGCCTGCATCGTATAGCTGCCCGCCGGCAGCGCCTTGGACACGATATCGTTCAGCTGGATCTCGCCAAAGGCGCCACGGGTCTGTTTGTTCGACAGGATATCTTGCAGTGACAGCACATCGCCCGAGAGTTTGGTGATATTGTCCTGCGCCTTGTCGATCACTGCCAGACGCTCCTGCAACTGGGTGAGCGAGGTCACCGTGCGCTTGCTGCTGCCATTGAGGCTTTCGTGCATGCGTTCCTGCATTTCTGCCATGGCCTGCGCCTGACGCAATGCGTTGTCAGCCAGCCGGTCATTCATGTGTTGCTGCACATCTGACAGGCGGGCCTCGACGGTTTGTACCATTTGCACCTGCGCCGTCGCCTGGGTGTCCGAGACATGCTGCAAGCCACCGCGCAGCTGTTGCACCGAATGTCCCAGCTGGGTCATCTGCTGGCTTAGTGGCGAAATCGCCCGCGCCACGCGTCCCGAAGCCCGCAGCGACATCATCAACAGTACAAGCAGAACTCCGGCAAATCCCACAGCCAACAGGATGATAAGTCCGATCTCATTCATCGCCTGTACAGCCGCGCCCATGCCGTCCATCAACTCCGCCCAAACAGTCGCTCAATGTCGGCAAGCTTCAGCTCCACATAGGTAGGGCGGCCATGGTTGCACTGGCCGGAATGTGGTGTTGCCTCCATTTCGCGCAGCAGCGCGTTCATCTCTTCGCCGCGCATCCGGCGCCCCGACCGGATCGAGCCATGGCAGGCCACCCGGCTCAGGATCGCTTCCAGTCGCGCCTGCACCAGCTGGCTTTCGCCCTGATCGTCCAGCTCATCCAGGATGTCTTTCACCATGGCCTCGGCATTCACTTCTCCCAGCAGTGCAGGTGTTTCACGCACCGCCAGGGCATTTCCGCCGAATGCTTCAATCCCAAGGCCGAATTTTTTCAGCTCCTCGGCATGGGCCAGGATCCGGGCGCAGTCATTGCTACCCAGCTCAACGATTTCCGGGATCAGTAACGCCTGCGCCGCAACGCCGTTCTGCGCCATCTGATGCTTCAGCTTTTCATAGACCAGACGCTCATGGGCCGCGTGCTGGTCGACAATGACCATGCCGTCCCGGGTCTGGGCGATAATGTAGTTTTCGTGCACCTGCCCGCGTGCCGCCCCCAAAGGCAGCTGCTCGGCCCCGGGCGCGGAGCCCTCGGGCGCATCCAACATTGGCCCCGGGGCCTCAGTCACCCGACCACTGTACTCGCCTTGCAACTCGGCAAACCCTGCGGTCATGGGCGGAGGCGGCGCGGGTACGAAATCAGGGCGTTGCCCCGCATACGACGCCGTCCGCGCCCCTAACGAGGCGCGATCCATCTGATAGACGCGCGGCGCGCCGCTGGCAGTAGGCGCTTCGGGACGCATCGCCCCCAAAGTGGCCCCCGCAACGGTGGTTGAGGCGCGATGGCCTGCTTCCGCCAGGGCATGGCGCAGGGCTGAGACAATCAGCCCGCGCGCAAGCCCCGGATCGCGAAAGCGTACCTCTGATTTGGCGGGATGCACGTTCACATCCACCAGGGTTGGGTCGCAATCAATGAACAAGGCCGCCGCCGGGTGGCGGTCGCGGCTGAGGAAATCAAAATAGGCGCCGCGCAACGCACCGGTCAGCATCTTGTCCTTCACAGGTCGGCTGTTCACAAACAGGAACTGCGCCACCGCAGCGCCACGGGAATAGGTCGGCAAGGCCGCATAGCCAAACAGGCGAATGCCGTCGCGGGTTGCATCAATGCGCAGCGCATTTTCGGCAAATTCGCGTCCCAGCACCGCAGCCAAACGCCCGTGCAGCGCGTCAAACAGATCGCCCGTCAGCGGGTCCGCCCGGAAGGTAACACGGCCTTCGCCGCCACCCGAGACATCGCGTAAGGTAAAGCCAACCGAGGGTTCGGCCATGGCCAGGCGTTTGACCACATCATTGATCGCCTGCGATTCAGCCCGGTCTGTGCGCATAAATTTCAGCCGCGCCGGGGTGGCATAAAACAGATCGCTCAGCTCAACGATGGTCCCTGCCCGCAGCCCGGCAGGACGCACCGGATCCAGTCTGCCGCCCGAGACCTTGATCTGCGCCGCCTCATACCCTTCGGCCCGGCTGGTGATGGTCAGACGCCCCACAGCGCCAAGACTGGGCAGGGCCTCGCCACGAAAGCCAAAGGTATGGATGTTCAGCAGGTCCGAGCCGTCAATCTTTGACGTGGCATGGCGCGAAAGTGCCAGCGGCAGATCGTCGGGTGTCATGCCACAGCCATCATCCGTCACCCGGATCAGCGTTTTGCCGCCATCGGCAATCTCGATGGTGATCCGCTGGGCGCCGGCATCAATGGCGTTTTCCACCAGTTCCTTAACCGCCGAGGCCGGGCGTTCCACCACCTCACCTGCGGCAATCCGGTTGATGGCGCTGTCGTCCAGCTGGCGAATGGTTGGGCGATGGATATCGCCGATATTGGGGTCTTGGCTGCTCATACCGCTAAATTTAGCAGCTTCACCCGATTCTGCCATGGCATTTTGAACAAGAGGGGAACAAAGTTCATGGTGACCATATTAAAATGGCCACCGTGGTCACGACATCAGACCCTCAGACACCTGCGGGCGCCCCTGCCCGGCTGCGACAGGGTCCGAATTTGGCGGCCGCTGCCAGGATCAGGCCAGACACCGTGGCGATCATGCCTGCTGCACTCACGGCATCAGCTGCCCCAAGCCACAGCGGTCCATAGCCAGCCAGGACATAGCCCAGCACCGCCGAGAGCACCGCAAACAGCACACTCCAGCCCAACTGCCCTTCCAGCCGGTTGGTCATCATCCGGGCAGCAGCGGGCGGACAGATGAACATGGCGATAACAATGATCGAGCCCACTGCATCAAAGGCCGCCACCGCCGCCACGGCAGCCGTAATGACCAGGCCGAGACCCAGCACATTGGTGCGAATACCCATGGTGCGGGCAAAGCCTTCATCAAAGGTGGAGATCTTCAGTGGACGCCAGAACAGAGCAATGAACAGGCAAACCGCGACAAGCGTCAGCGCCATACGTGGCAGCTCGACCGGCAGATACCGCAGCGCCTCACGGTCCAGTAGCGAGGCCCAGCCAGTGGCATCCAGCCAGATCAGGCTTTCCAGATTGCCATAGAGCGCGTGTTCGACGTCCAGATGCACCGCCGAAGTATCAGACTGCTCCAGCAACAACACGCCAAGGGCAAACATGGTGGTAAAAACCACGCCCATGGCGGCCCCCGGCTCGATCCGGCCCAGGCGGCGGATCGCCTCAATCAGCACCACGGCCACCACGGCCGCACCAGCGGCGCCCAGCATCATGGGCCAGGCGGAAATCGCCCCCGTCACCAGGAAGGCCACGACAATCCCCGGCAAAACCACATGGCTGATGGCATCGCCAATCAGCGCCTGACGCCGCAGCAGCAAAAAGTTCCCCGGCAGCGCGCAGGCCACGGCGGCAAAAATACCAATCAGCATCGGCGTCAGGGACAGGGGGACAAACTCTTCACCGCTCATGACAGCACCTCGGTTGGGCCACCAATCCGGCGGTCGATGTCCAGAATTTGATCCTGCGTCAGAACCGTTTCGATGTCGCGCAGCCCATCATACAGCGCGGCGGCCGCCTCATGCGCCATATCACTGCGCAGGACCTCCCAGCGTTTCTCATCGCGCAGCGCCTTTGCAGCGCGGGCTTTGCCCTTGGCAGTTGCCACACCGTCAGCGCGGACTAAATCTGCACGGCGCAACAGGCGCAATGTAAGGCCCTCGTAGATCGCCTGGCCCTGTGCCAGCGCCAGCAGCCCCTGACGCAAATGGACCCGGCGCTGGAACCGAAAGTGGCGCAGCAGCGCCGCCAGCACGCCGCGGTTTGGCGCCAGAAACAGCGAGAGCGCAAAGAAGGCAAAGCTCACCAGAACAATGATCGGCCCCGTTGGAAGATTGGGTGCCGCCGCAGACAAGGCCGCGCCAATATAGGCGGACACGCCGCCAAAGAGCCCCGCCAAAAGCACCACCTGATCCGATCTCTCAGTCCAGAACCGTGCTGTCACAGCGGGAATGATCAGCAGCGCGACAATCAGGATAAGCCCGACAATTTTCAGCCCCACGACAGTCACCGCCATGACCAAGCCCATCATCAGCATATCGATGCGTTCGACCGGCAGGCCACGCGCCGCTGCATACTCAGGATCAAAGGCCACCAATGTCATCGGCCGCCGCGTCAGCAACACCAAAAGCAGCGTCACAGCACCTCCTGCGGCAATCACCAGCGCATCGCTATAGAGCATGCCAGCGGTGGATCCGAGCAAAAAGCCTTCGAGCCCCGCCTGTCGCCCCACCCCCAGCGTCTGGATCACGGTCAGCAGCACAATGCCAAAGCCAAAGAATACAGAGAGCACGGCACCAATGGCCGCGTCTTCGGCCAGACGCGTGTTGCGGGTCAGCCAGTTCATGCACCAAATACCAAGGCCGGCCGAGAGGGCCGAGCCCAGTAAAAGCCCCGCCAGATTGCGGCCATCGCCGCCAAAAAAGGCCATCAACAGAAAGGCGATGCAGACTCCGGGCAGTGTGGCGTGGCTCACCGCGTCTGAAACCAGCGCCCGTTTGCGCAGAAACAAAAAGGTGCCGGTAATGCCAGCCGCTGTGCCCAGCAGGGCTGCCCCAATGGCGACCAGCGTCGCATTGTAGCCAAGCTGCAGCAAAAGTGCGTCCAATAGCATCTGTCGCTCCCTTAGGCCTGAGCCAGGTGATCAAGCTGCGTGGTCGCGAGCCGTCCGCCATAGGCCGCCTGCAGCGTGGCTTCGCTAAAGGCCTGCGCCACCGGGCCTTCGGCAACCCGGCGGGTGTTGATCAAGAAAACATTGTCAAAATATTCCACCACGGTGGCCAGATCATGATGCACCACCACCACGGTCTTGCCCGCTTCGCGCAGAGATTTCAGCACCGTTATAATGGCCTTTTCGGTCGCCGCATCGACCCCGGCAAAGGGTTCGTCCAGCAGATACAGATCGGCGTCCTGCGCCAGCGCTCGCGCAAGAAACACCCGTTGTTGCTGACCTCCTGAGAGTTGACCAATCTGGCGGCTGGCAAAGTCTGCCATGCCAACCCGCTCCAGACAGTTCAGCGCCTTGGTGCGGTGGCTCCCTTTGATCCGCCCCAACAGGCCCAACTCGCGATACAGCCCCATCAGCACCACATCGATCACCCGGGTTGGAAAATCCCAGTCCACACTGGCGCGTTGCGGCACATAGGCGATGCGGGCGCGTTGCTCCGACAAAGGACGGCCAAAGATCGTCACGCGACCGGACACCGGCGTAACGATGCCCAAAGCCGCCTTTAGCAAGGTGGATTTACCGGCGCCATTGGGCCCAATGATTGCCGTCATCTGGCCCGGCTGTACCGTCATATCAACGGAAAATACCGCCGGTTTCTCTCCGTAGCTGACCGTGAGGCCGCGAATAGCGAGCGGGCTTTGCGCGGCCATCACGTCCTGCCCCGAGATCATATCCCGGTTTGCATCACTGTCAGATTTTGCCAGTTCGACTGTCATCTTCAAAGCCCCGCCGAAAGTTTACCATCCATGCCACGCGCGGGGATATCCGCACCTAAGGCATTGGCGATGGTGGTGATATTGTGATCCAGCATCCCAAGGTAGCTGCCCTCATAGGTGGCATCCGCCCCCATGGCGTCCGAGAACAGCTCACCGCCGATTGCGACCTCGTGTCCCTGGGCTGCCGCGCCTTCAATCAGGGCGCGCACCGAACGATCCGAGACCGAGCTTTCAACAAACACTGCAGTGATACCGCGCGCCACCAGCAGGTTGACCAGCTCACCGATCCGGTTAAGTCCGGCCTCAGACTGGGTGGAGATGCCCTGAATGCCCAGCACCTCAAATCCATAGTCGCGGCCAAAATAGCCAAAGGCGTCATGCGCCGTGACCAGCACGCGGTTGCCCGCTGGCACCTGCGCCAGAACCTCGGTGCCATAGGCGATGAGGCGGTCCAGATCTGCCAGATGCACCTCGGCGTTGGCGGCAAAAAGCTCTGCGGCTTCGGGCCGGGCAGCTGTCAGCGCCTGTTGCACCTCGACCACCACCAGTTTCCACAGGGCGGGTGTCATCCAGACATGCGGGTCATATTTGTCCGCGTAGCTGTCATGGCCGCGCAACAGGTCCTTTGGCAGACCTTCGGCCACCGCCACCACTGTGCGCTTGCGCGCCAGATCATGAAAGAAGGACTGCATCTGCGCCTCAAGATAGAGGCCATGCCACAGCACAAGATCCGCCCGGGTCATTGCCACAATGTCAGACCGGGTCTGACGATAGGAATGCGGGTCCACCCCCGGCCCCATCAGTGCTTTGACCTCAACCTCGGCGCCACCGATCTGGCGCGCCGCATCGGCGATCATCCCCGTGGTTGCGACCACCCGCAACGGCGCCTCAGCCTGGGCGCGCGTCACGGCCAAAGGGGCCGAAAAAAACATCGTCAACACCAGTAAAGCCAAGTTTCCAAAACGCATGGGCCGAAGCCTCCTTTATTCAATTCTTACATTGAATATGAGAACCATTCGCAAGACAGTCAATGCTATTGCGACTTATTCGCAAAAATGAGCGTCGCTTTTTGTCCAAAAGGTCAAATTCAGCCGACATCAAACCCCGGTTTACTTGCCAAGATGCCACACCCGTGCGACTTTCGCGCAGAACTCTGTTGAGGATCCCCGGAATGGAAAGCCAAACCTTGGAACACACCACCCCTCTGGCGCTGGCGCAAGAGCCGCGCAACCCTGGCATGGCGCTCGACCTGGACTGGGTCGCAGGTGTGCAGGCCAATACCTCCGCGATCGAGCGGCGCTGCGCCACTCTGTCGGCACGGCGCAGCGTCAAGAAGGACTACCAGGCGGCATGGTTGCTCAAGGCCGTGACCTGCATCGACCTCACCACCCTGTCCGGTGATGACACCGAGGAGCGGGTGCGCCGCCTCTGCGCCAAGGCGCGTCAGCCCATTCGCGGCGATATCCTGCAGGCGCTCGACATGCCGCCGATCACCACCGGCGCGATCTGCGTCTATCACGAGATGATCGCCGCCGCCGTCGCCGCCCTAGAGGGCACAGATATTCCCGTGGCGGCTGTTTCTACCGGGTTTCCTGCCGGCCTGTCGCCCTTTCACCTGCGCGTCGCCGAGATCGAGGAAAGCGTCAAGGCGGGGGCCCGCGAGATCGACATCGTGATCTCGCGCCGCCATGTGCTGTCTGGCAACTGGCAGGCGCTTTATGATGAGATGAAGGCCTTTCGCGCCGCCTGTGGTGAGGCCCATGTCAAGGCGATCCTGGCCACCGGAGAGTTGGGAAGCCTGCGCAATGTTGCCCGTGCCTCGCTGATTTGCATGATGGCGGGGGCTGATTTCATCAAGACCTCCACCGGCAAGGAGAGCGTCAACGCCACCCTGCCCGTCAGTCTGGTGATGATCCGTGCCATTCGCGACTATTATGAGCGCACCGGGTTCCGGGTTGGTTATAAACCCGCCGGCGGCATCTCCAAGGCCAAGGACTCGCTGGTCTATCTCTCTCTTATCAAAGAAGAGCTGGGGGATCGCTGGTTGCAGCCAGATCTGTTCCGCTTTGGCGCCTCCTCGCTGTTGAACGACATCGAGCGCCAGCTGGAACACCACGTCACCGGAGCCTACTCCGCAAGCTACCGCCACGCGTCGGCCTGAAGGACGATCAGACATGACTATCAAAGAGAAATTTGACACCATGGACTACGGCCCTGCCCCCGAAAGCGCCGCCGAGGCACTGGCCTGGCTGGTCGACCAAGGCGACCGGTTTGGCCATTTCATCAATGGCACCTTCACAGCACCCCACGATGGGTTCGAGAGTAAAAACCCCGCCACCGGAGAGGTGCTGGCGACGCTCAGCCAGGCCTCGCAGGCAGATGTCGATGCCGCCGTTGAAGCCGCCCGCCGCGCCCAGCCCAAATGGGAAAAGCTGGGAGGGCCGGGACGCGCCCGCGTTCTTTATGCCATCGCTAGGCTGCTGCAAAAGCATTCCCGCCTGTTTGCGGTGCTTGAGACGCTGGACAACGGCAAACCGATCCGCGAAAGCCGCGATATTGATATCCCGCTGGCGCAACGGCATTTCTACTATCACGCAGGTATGGCCCAGCTGATGCAGAGTGAGCTGCCCGAGGCCGAGGCCCTGGGAGTTTGTGGCCAGATCATCCCCTGGAACTTCCCACTACTGATGCTGGCCTGGAAAGTGGCGCCTGCCCTTGCCATGGGCAACACTGTGGTGCTGAAACCGGCGGAATATACTTCGCTGACAGCGCTGCTGTTTGCCGATATCTGCCAGCAGGCCGGTGTCCCCAAAGGTGTTGTGAACATCGTCACCGGTGATGGCGCGGTTGGTGAGATGATCGTGGCGGCAGAGGTCGACAAGATCGCCTTTACCGGCTCCACCTCGGTCGGGCGGCGCATCCGCGAGGCCACCGCTGGGTCTGGCAAGGCGCTGACGCTGGAACTGGGTGGCAAATCGCCCTACATCGTGTTTGACGATGCTGATCTGGATTCCGCCGTTGAGGGCCTGGTGGATGCTATCTGGTTCAATCAGGGGCAGGTCTGCTGCGCCGGCTCGCGGCTTTTGGTGCAGGAAGGCATTGCCGAGCGGTTTTACGAAAAACTAAAGGCGCGCATGGACAAGCTGCGCATCGGGCATCCGCTAGACAAATCCATCGATATTGGTGCGCTGGTCGATCCGGTACAGCTGGAAGCCATCTCGCTCCTAGTAGCCAACAATCAGGCGGGCGAAACCTATCAACCCAGCCTGCCGCTGCCGCAACAGGGCTGCTATTACCTGCCCACCTTGATCCAGGGGCGCGCGCCATCAGATCCCCTGATGCAGGAAGAGATTTTTGGCCCGGTGCTGGTCTCCTGCACCTTCCGCACCCCTGCCGAGGCGGTGGAGCTGGCAAACAACAGCCGCTATGGGCTTGCCGCCACGGTCTGGAGCGAGAACATCAATCTGGCGCTGGATCTGGCGCCAAAACTGGTGGCCGGTGTGGTCTGGATCAATGGCACCAATATGTTTGATGCCGCTGCCGGTTTTGGCGGGGTGCGTGAAAGCGGCTTTGGCCGCGAGGGCGGCTGGGAAGGCCTCAGCGCCTATACCCGCCCTAAGGGTAAGGCCAAGGCTCTGGCGCCTATTGCAGCCTTTGAAGGCAAACAAGGAAGCCACGCTGCTGAAGCCGTTGATCGCACAGCAAAGATGTATATTGGCGGCAAACAGGCACGCCCTGACAGCGGCTATTCCAAAGCCATCTACAACAGCCACGGAGCACTTTTGGGCCATGTCGGCATTGCCAGCCGCAAAGACATCCGCAATGCCGTAGAGGCCGCAGCCGGTGCCAAAGCCTGGTCCAGAACCACTGGCCATCTGCGGGCCCAGATCCTGTATTACATCGGGGAAAACCTGTCGGCCCGCGCCGAAGAATTTGCCCATCGCATTGACACAATGACCGGCAAAAAGGGCGGCACACGTGAGGTGGAGCTGTCAATTGAGCGCCTGTTCACCGCTGCCGCCTGGGCCGACAAATATGATGGACAGGCCCATGGCGTGCCCATGCGCGCGGTGGCGCTGGCGATGAAAGAACCGGTGGGTGTGATTGGCGCGCTCTGCGCCGATGAGGCGCCGCTGCTGGGGCTGGTTTCGGTGATGGCGCCTGCACTGGCTATGGGCAACCGGGTGGTGCTTGCCGCCTCCACTCCCTTCCCACTGGCGGCGACTGACTTTTTCCAGGTGCTGGAAACCTCTGATGTGCCTGCCGGTGTGGTCAATATCCTCACCGGTGACGCCGAGGATCTGGCGCAGCCACTGGCGGCGCATATGAATGTGGATGCGGTCTGGAGCTTCTCGTCTTCGGATGTGTCAAAAACCATTGAGGCCGCCTCGGCCCTCAACCTCAAGCGCACCTGGGTCAATAATGCAGCCGCCATTGACTGGAACCTTGATCACAGCCGGATGTTCCTGCAACAGGCAACAGAGGTAAAGAATATCTGGGTCCCCTACGGGGAGTGATCTCCAAGGATAGAGGCCGAACTGAAAAGCAAAAGGCCCTGCCCCAGATACGTTCGTCTAATCAGACATAGAAAAGGCCGGGGAAGTCCCCGGCCTTTTTCGTTTCAGCTATCCGGTCTACACCCGAGCACGTTCCGGAGATCAATTGCTGGAAATCAGCCTTTCGGGGCGTCCGACCACCACAAAATGCAGCTCATCCGGCAGCAGGACCTCAGCCGCCACCCGGTTGATCTCTTCCAGCGTGACCGCGTTGACCTTGTCATTGCGGGTTTTCACATAGTCCATGGGCAGATCATCCATTTGCATCCCCACCAGAATTGACGCGATCTGGCCATTGCCGTCGAACCGCAAAGGATAGGCACCCGTGAGATAAGTCTTGGCATCTGTCAGCTCTTTTTGCGTGACGCCCTCGCTTGCAAGGCGCTGCCATTCGTCCTGAATGACCTCAACCGCCTCGGCCATTTTGGCGTTTGCCGATCCCAGCTGTCCCATGTAAATCGCAGCAAGATCCTGTGGCAACAGGTAGGAATAGACCCCATAGGTGAGGCCCCGTTTGGCGCGCACTTCTTTCATGAGGCGACTGTCAAAAGAGCCTCCCCCCAAAATCTGGTTCATGATGTAGGCGGCAAAGAATCGCGGATCATCGCGCTCAATCCCCTTGTGACCAAACAGCGCCACAGACTGTGGCGTGTCAAAATCAACAATGCTGATGCCGCCCGTGATGGAAACTGAGGCAGGCCCCGGCAGCGGCGCACCTGTGGCCGGCAAATCTGCCAGCAGACTGTCCAGCAGCGCGCCCAGCTCTGAGGCAGTGATATCACCAACCGCGCTCACATAGAGCCTGTCGCGGGCAAAAATCGCCTCATGGGCATCAAAGATGTCCTGACGGCTCAGCGCTGAGACGCTCTCAATGGTGCCATGGCCGCCGCTGCCATAGGGATGATCGCCATAGGCCATCTGCGCAAAGGCCTCACTTGCGATCTTATTGGGGTCTTTCAGGTCCGAGCGCAGCCCGCCCAGCACCTGCGCCCGCACCCGGTCCAATGCGTCCTGGTCAAAGCGCGGCAGGTGAATGGCCTGACGCAACAGAGCAATTGCCTCATCCCGGTTTTCACTGAGGAACCGCGCTGAAATCGACAGGCTGTCGCGATCGCTGCTGTAGCCAAAGCTGGCCGCCAGGTTCTCTACCGCGCGGGAATACTCCTGCGCCTGCATCTCACCAGAGCCCTCTTCCAGCAGTCCCGCCATCAGATAGGTGGCGCCACGTTTGCCCGGTGCATCCAGCGAAGTGCCGCCGCGAAAGCGCAGCTCAAGCGCCGCAAAGGGGATCGAGTGATCTTCGACCAGCCAGGCGGTGATGCCCCCCGGAGAGGTCACCTCGTTGATTTTTATTTCCGCCTGCGCCGGCAAAGCCAGCGTACAGATCCAGGCGAAGAGCGACGCTTTCAGGGCTGATTTCAAGACTGTCAGGTGCATCATTTCCCTTCCTCCTGCCGCATCATCCACCCGGTGACCGAAGCCTCGGGGCGCAGCAGTTCCTGCGCGGCAGCAATAATTTCATCAGAGGTGACAGATTGCAGGACCTGCGGCCAGCGCTGCACATCCTCCACCGTCAGCCCCGTGGTCAAGGCGCGCCCGTAGCGATTGGCAATGCCATCCACATTGTCGCGGGCATAAATCTCAGAGGCGCGCAGCTGCAGTTTGATCCGCTCAAGCTGCGCCGCATCGACACCCAGTTCCATGAACTGGTTCAGGCTGGTATCCAGCGCGGCTTCGGCTTCTTCAAGGCTGACGCCATCGGCAGGGACAATCAGAAAATCAAAGCTGGTCGCATCTAGCGAGGTGCCGGAATAATAGGCCCCGGTATGAACCGCGACCTGCTGGTCGAATTGCAGCGCATTGGCGAGGTACGAGGTCGTCCCTCCCCCCAACAGCTCCGACAAAAGATACAGCGCGGCTGCCTTTTCCTGGGCACCGGCGTCCCGCTCTGGCGCCAGATAAGAGCGCTGCACAAAGGGCTGCGCCACGCGCGGATCCTTGAAGATCAGGCGGCGCTCCGCATTTTGCGGCGGCTCTTTGCTGCGCTGTCGGGTCGCTGGCAGATCCGGGTTGGCCGGTATGGCACCATAGTAGGTCTCGGCCAGGGATTTTACCGCTTCGGGCTCGACATCGCCCGAGACCACCAGAATGGCGTTATTGGGCGCGTAATAGGTGCCGTAAAAGGACAGCGCATCCGCCATATCCAACTCTTCCATCTCATGGCGCCAGCCAATGACCGGCTGTCCATAACGGTGGTTGAGGAACTGTGCCGCGTTCAGTTGCTCGGAAAACAAGGCGCGGGGGCTGTTGTCCGTGCGCTGGTTGCGCTCTTCCAGAATGACTTCGCGCTCGGTGATGATATCCTCTTCGGCGAGGCGCAGATTGACCATACGGTCGCTCTCCATCCGCATCATCAGTTCAAGCCGATCCGAGGCCACGCGCTGAAAATAGGCGGTATAGTCGTAGCTGGTAAAGGCGTTGTCGCGGCCGCCATTGGCCGCCACGGTGGCAGACAGCTCTCCTGATGCCATTGTATCGGTGCCCTTGAACAAAAGATGTTCAAGAAAATGGGCAACCCCAGATTGGCCCACCGGCTCATCTGCGGACCCGGCCCGGTACCAGACCATATGCTGCACCACCGGCACCCGATGATCCTCCACCACGACGACCTGCATGCCGTTTTCCAGAGCAAAAGTCGTGACCAGATCATCCAGTCCTGATGCCTCCTGCTGTGTCTGGGCCAGAGCCCCTGTCAGGCTGGCGCTCAGCACGGCGGCCGCCAAGGCAATCCGTGGGATCATGCGGCTTTCTCCTTTTTGTAGCACCTTACCCTGCTGGGCCTTGGCACATTTTTGAGCTTTAAAGTGTTCGATCTGACTGCAAAGCCTCTTTCACGCGCGAAAGACGCGCCGGTGTATCAAGACCCGCAGACAGACAAATTCTGGCGTCTGGTCCTGTATTAGAGGCAACCGTCTCGGCTATAGTCAACCTAAGCCGATAAGGCCCGGGTGCAAGCAGGACTGTCGCATACGTGAGAATTGGCCACAGCTTTAAATCCATCAAGAGAGGCGCGAAACATCAAGCACCTTTTCCAATATGAGCAGAGCCTATGGAAGCAAAGTTAAAAAAGCTCCCAACCCTGACCCTGTCTCCACATCACAAAGACACCTTTGCGATGCTGAGCAGCCGCGCTCAAACCTTAGCTAAAGCTGGTACTCAGTCTTTTTCCCGTGCAGGCGGCGCGGAAGGCGTTGCAACGCCAGCCCGGCGGAAGGCTGCATTGGCGGCAAAAGGATCCAAGGTCTGCTTTGAATAGATCTGCTCGTAGCGATCCACGGGAGCGATCTTGATTTTGCCACCCCGGCGCTTGCGCTTGAGGAAGGCTGCATCTTCGCTCGCCAGGGTCTGGCGCACATCTGCCGCCACGCCGTAGCGGCTTGAGGCGGTCACAAGACCAGAATCGCTGGCTGGGATAGAGGTGCCAGGCACCAGGGCACTCGGCTTACCCCCAAGCGCCGCGACGGCCTCGGCCTGTGGATTGGTATCCGTCAGATTACCGCCACCGGGTGTTGGCACCGGCAAGGCGGCATAATCCGTCGGCGCGGTCAGGGGTTTGGGGGGCAGGATCAGAAATTCATCCGGGCCCGTGCCGGTTGCGCGAATATCGCGCAGCTCTTTTTGCACGCAGCCGGACACCGCCACTGCACCAATCAGACCAATCATTGCCAGAGGAATGCGCATTTCCCCAATACTCCCGCCAGTTTCAACGCGGTTTTAGCCTATTTCCCGGGGGAGGTCACGCAGGCTTTTTCATTCGGCCTTCAAACAGGATCAAACCCGCAGCGCCGGCAAAAATAAACACATCGGCCAGATTGAAAACAAAGGGATTATTGAGGCCACAACAGGACATATTGAGGAAATCCAGCACATAGCCATAAAGCAGACGATCCGCCACATTGCCCAGCGCGCCACCGATCACCAGCCCCGCCGAAACCCGCATCAAGGCGCCTTTGTCATTGCCACGGCCAACCCAGAGCACCAATGCTAGGCAAATCACCAGCGACAACCCGATCAAAAGCCAGCGCGCCAGCTCATCGCCGCCGCCAAACAGGCCAAAATTGATGCCAGTGTTTTCGCCATAGCGGAAATTCAGCAGCGGCGGCAGCACGTCAATGCTGAGTCGCTGGGACAAGCCCATCCAGTGGATAACCAGATATTTGCTGGCCTGATCCACCAGAAAGGCCCAGAAGGCGCCCCAAAAAATCATACGTGCTGCTGCCATGTTTTTCTCTCGTGTCTCGCGCTCACAAGCCTGTCGCGAAAGGGTAGGAACCGGTTTCTCGCTGCTCGGACATGCGGTCTCAAAAAGCAACCGCATGTCCGGGAAGGCAAACGAGCCCAGCCTGCGTCAGTGGCGGAAGTGGCGCATGCCGGTAAAGACCATAGCAATGCCAGCCTCGTTGGCGGCGGCAATCACCTCGTTATCGCGCATCGAGCCACCGGGCTGGATCACACAGCTCGCCCCGGCTGCAGCCGCTTCGAGCAAGCCATCCGCAAAGGGGAAGAACGCATCCGAGGCCACGGCAGAGCCTTTGGCGAGGCTCGCGTCCAGACCCAGCTCATCCGCCATGCGCTGCGCCTTGGAGGCTGCGATATTGGCGCTATCCAGGCGGCTCATCTGGCCCGCGCCAACGCCAACGGTGGCATTGCCTTTGACATAGACGATGGCGTTGGATTTGACGTGCTTGGCAACTTTCCAGGCAAACAGCAGATCCTGCATTTGCTCTTCGGTCGGCGCTTTTTCTGTGACGACCTTAAGGTCGTCGAGGCCGACATAGCCGACGTCCTTGTCCTGCACCAGAACGCCGCCGCCCACCTGTTTATAGGCGGTGAGCGCTGCCCGGGTGTCGGGCAGACCATCGGTCAGCAACAGGCGCAGGTTCTTTTTAGCGGCAAAGATCGCCTTTGCCTCCTCCGAAGCCCCCGGTGCAATCACCACCTCGGTGAAGATCTCAACGATCTTGGCAGCGGTTTCGGCATCCAGCACCTGGTTCAGCGCCACAATTCCGCCAAAGGCAGAGGTACGATCACAGTCAAATGCCTTTTGATAGGCCTCAACCAGGGTTGCGCCCTTGGCGACACCGCAGGGGTTGGCGTGTTTGATGATCGCCACGGCAGCGGTCTCGCTGGGATCAAACTCAGCGACCAGCTCATAGGCCGCATCCGTGTCATTGATATTGTTGTAGCTCAGCTCTTTGCCCTGCAATTGCTGGGCTGTGGCGACGCCGGGACGATCGGTGCCATCGGTATAAAACGCCGCTTTCTGGTGGCTGTTCTCGCCATAGCGCAGGGTCTGCTTCAGCTCACCGGCAAAGGCACGACGACGCGGCGCTTCCAGCTCCAGCGCGCCGGCGAACCAGGTGGAGACGGCCGCGTCATAGGCAGCGGTGCGGGCATAGGCGATCTGCGCCAGTTTGCGGCGGAACTTGGGGCATGTCGCGCCATCGTGCTGATCCATGTCGCCCAGCAATGTGTCATAATCGGCAACATCCACAACCACCGTGACATCACCGTGGTTCTTGGCGGCGGCGCGAATCATCGCAGGGCCACCAATGTCGATGTTCTCGATGCAGGTGTCATAATCGGCACCCTTGGCCACGGTCTCTTCAAACGGGTAGAGATTTACGACCAACAGATCGATGGGAGCAATGCCGTGTTCCTGCATGGCTTTGACATGATCGGCATTGTCACGCAGCGCGAGCAGACCGCCATGCACCATGGGATGCAGGGTCTTTACCCGGCCATCCATCATTTCAGGAAAGCCCGTGATATCAGCCACGTCTTTGACCGTGAGGCCAGCCTCGCGCAGGGCCTTGGCAGAGCCCCCGGTGGACAAAAGCTCAACGCCGCGCGCGCTGAGCGCCTTGCCGAGGTCAATAAGACCGGTTTTGTCGGATACGGAAAGCAGGGCACGGCGGATGGGGGTCTGGTCAGTCATGGCAGGGCGGTCCTTCACAGGCTCAAGTAGGCTCAGTCAAAAATCTCGGGCTCATCCCGAGTCAGGTCACGCACGGCAACGGCCGTCTCTTGGGCCTTGCTCAGCGTCCACCGGACGCGTGTCGCATACTCGATTGCGCGGCCAGATAAAACGATCTGCTTTGCCGCACGGGGCTTTAATCGCGTTTTTTCAAGATAAACACTGGGTTCCAGCGTCATTTCGCAATGGCCATCGTGGCGAAACACCCAGATCTCCCCGCTTCTGAGGGCCATCGAGACCGCAGCCCCGCCCAAATCGACGGCAGAATCCACCTCGGGGTGCAGGTGCAGTCGCAGTTCAAACGCCACGCCCTTGCTGCCCGCACTGTCCAGAGCCTTGGAAAAGACCCGTTTGGCCGGCTCCTCGATGGCCACCAGAAGGTCTTCCCCCGCAAGGCCGCGCCCATCATCTGACAGCTCCAGCGTGCGGGCATGGGTGAGGCCAAAATCGCGCAGATAGCCATCATGGCCACCCTGAAAACGGTTGCCATCCGCGATCTGTTCGAGCGCGACCTGCACCTGGGTTGGCGCATCCACCAGCAATTCCTGGCCGGTGGTGCGATCCGCAGGCGCCAGCCGGGCGCTGGAGTGACCGGCAAGGCAGAGTGTGGAATGAGAGGGTGTGGCACGGCCTGCGCGGCGCCACTCAAGGCCAAATGTCTCGCCAGAGCCACAGCTCACAATCAAAGGCCGCCGCCCCGATGTCAGTTCAAACGCCAGGGTTGAGGCATGACCGTTGCTCGATGCGGCCCCTTTGGGCGGGACAGCCGCGTCAATGATCACCGAGGTACGCCGCGCCGACAGGCGTGCATAGCCCATGGCCAGCCCTTCGCGGTAGCCACCGGAGACATGGCTGGCGGCCAGCGCATGATCCAGCCAGCCCTCTAGCCCCCTGCCGCCACCGTGAAACCGCGCCAATCCGCCATCGGCGTGACGCAGGGCGCGCAGAGCAGGGGCTATGCGTTCAATCGCAGCCGTCTGCGCCGCAGGCACAGTACGACCCGCCTCGTGCAGGGCTGCGGCGGCCCAGGTCAGCAGGGTAAAGACCTCCAAAAGCTCTTCAGGGTTGCGGGTTGGCACACCGCCCTCCGCATCAATCTGGCTATCGCATTCTGCCGCCAGGGCCCGAATGGCCGGATCCGCCAGCTCTTCGCGCCCCTGCAGCGCCAACCCGGCATAGATCAACCCGGTCAGGGCCTCAAACCGCGGCAATCCCGGCGAGGCTCCCTGCCAGCGCTGCGACAAAAACCAGGTTTGCTGGGATAGCGATTGGTAAAAGGCTTCGGTCTCGGCGCGATCTTTGCTGCTGAGCAGGAACAAAGCGTGGTTGATCCAGCGGATCACCCGCCGGCCGGTCAGATCCGGCGACCAGGCCAGGGCCGACCCCAGTCCGGCACCATTGCTTTCGATCCAGCCCCAGACCCATTTCTGCGCCTTGACGCGGGCCTTGATATCGCCAACTGCCGCCAGATCATCAAGCCAAGAGAACCCCTGACGCTCGGCCTCAAAGGCGGCATCCGGCGCGTTCACTTCCCAAAGACCCGTGGTTTCTGATTCGACCAGAAAGCCGGCGAACAGCAGATTTCCCGCCACCAGCTGTCGTCCACGTGCAAAACTGCCGATGGTTCGCGGCTCGGGTTGTGAGACAAAGCCGGTTGCTGCTGGCTGCTTACGAGCCCGCCAGGCGTATAGCCTATTCATCATACGGGTCCCGCGACCCGCCACTCTATCGTATCTGGACATGCGCTCTGCCTCACGCCTTCTGTGCTATTAAGTGCCGGCGTTTAGGCAAAAGAATAGCGGCGTTGACACGTCAAGTCACCGATGAATACGCGCCAACAGGGATCCTCAGGCAGATTTGCGCAAAAGCGCCATGTAAAAACCGTCCATACCACCCTGTTCAGACCAGTAATCCGGACGCAGGCGCAGACCACCTTCTTCGGTGATCCAGGCGGGATCAATACCGAGGCCATCCAGCGCTGCACGGTCCACAGTCATATCCGGGAACATCTCAAGCGCCTCTTCGATCTGACATTCGCCCTCGTCCGGCAGCAAAGAGCAGGTGCAAAACACCATGCGACCGCCGGGTTTGACCAGGCTCCAGGCATGCGCCAGCATCCGCGCCTGCAGCTCGATCAGCTCACCAAAGGCGCTGCCGTCTTTGGCATGGGGCAGGTCCGGGTGGCGGCGCATGGTGCCGGTGGCAGAACAGGGCGCATCCAGCAGCACCGCATCATACTGCCCCGCCTGCTCAAGCGCGTCGCCCACCACCAGATCAGCCACAAGGCCGGTCCGGGTGAGGTTCTCGCGCAGGCGCTCCATGCGCGTGGCAGAGGTATCAACAGCGGTAACACTGGCACCACTGGCGGCCATCTGCATGGTTTTGCCCCCGGGGGCGGCACAGAGATCCAGCACTCGTTCGCCCGCTTGGGCGCGCAAAATCTGTGCCGGTAGCGCGGCAGCCGCATCCTGCACCCACCAATCACCTGCCTCGTATCCGGCCAGCGCCGAGACCTGACCCGCCTCAACCAGTCGCAGCGATCCGGTCGCCAGAACAGTGCCACCCAGAGGGGTCAGATCCACGCCGGGCTTGCCGGTGATATCCAGAGGGGCGCCGGCATAGTGCGCCGCCTCAATGGCCAGCATGGCCTCATTGCCCCAGGCCTGCGCCAGCGGGCTGCGCAGCCATTTTGGCAGCCGCGGCACCCGAAGCTTGGCCCATTCCGCAGGGCCCTGTTCCGCGACCTTGCGCAGCACCGCATTGACCAGACCTTTGAGTTTGCCGTGGTGGCGATGTTTGGAGATGATCGCGACCATATCGTTGACCACACCGTGTGCGGCGGCCCCGCTGCACAACTCTACTGTGCCCAGACGCAGCGCATTTTGCACCGTGAGGGGCGTTGATTTCTTCAGATGCTTTTGCAGCACACGATCGGCGCGTTCCAGGCTGCGCAGGGTCTGCAGGGTCAAGCGCTGGGTGCGGGCACGATCTTCCGGCGCCAGGCGCTCAAGGATCCCTGTCGCATAGCATTCCGCCAACAGCCGCTCTTCACCGAGCACCTGATCCAACAGGTAAATCACCGTACGGCGGGCCTGGGTTCCATCGGACATTGCTGCTCTCCTTCGCATGACGCGCGCCCTGCTGGCCAAAGCCAAAGGCACCTGGGGTGGCTTGTCCCCACCAAGGAGGGGCGTATATCATGGCCGCAGCATAAAGGAACCCGCGATGAGCGACGAGACCCCAACCGAGCCCCAGGCCGAGAATCAGACCAAGCTTCAGACCGAGACACCGGCCCCCAGTGACGCCCCTGCAGTCGCCTCGGCAGTACCAGCAGATCTGCCCCCGGCCGCCCAGCGCGCCCTGGCCGAGGCCGCCGAACGCCGTAAAGAGGCCGACGCCAAGGCAAAACCGCCAAGAGAACTGGGCGGTCGCGACGGCTTGGACCCCGCTCGCTATGGCGACTGGGAGAAAAAAGGCATCGCCATCGATTTCTGAAGACAAAAGGCACCTGTCAGATGATTCTGGAAATCCGCCGCTACACTCTGCATCCCGGCCAGCGCGAGGCCTTTATCCGTTTCTTTGAACAGGTGAACCGGGCTGCCCTACGGGACGCTGGCATGTTGGTCTTTGGCCCAATGCGGGACCTTGAAGACCCTGACAAAGTACATTGGATTCGGGCCTTTGACAGCCTGGAACAGCGCGAGACACTAAAAGACGCGTTTTATGACGGGCCGGTCTGGACCAAAGAGGTTGAGCCACAGGTCATGCCGCTGATCGCACACTATGAGGCCTCGGTGGTGGAAACCACCCAAGGCTTCGAAGGGTTTCGCGAGACACCAGATCTGTAGCCGCGCAGTTTTGAGGCAGATTACAGGCCAAGCACATCCATCATGTCATATTCTCCCGGCGCCTTATCCTGTCCCCAAAGCGCCGCCCTCAGCGCGCCACGCGAAAAAATGGCGCGGTCGGTGGCCATGTGGCGCAACACAATGCGCTCTCCGGCGGCGGCAAACAGCACATCATGCTCACCGACGATATCGCCACCCCGGATGGCACTAAAGCCGATATCACCGCGTTTGCGCGCGCCGGTGATGCCATCGCGGCCCGAATCAGAGACCTCGGCCAGCACTACACCGCGCCCCTCGGCGGCGGCTTCGCCTAGCATCAGGGCTGTGCCCGAGGGCGCGTCCACCTTGTGGTGATGATGCGCCTCGATCACTTCGATATCAAAATCATCATCCAGTGCGGCGGCGACCTTTTTGGTCAGCTGCACCAGCAGATTGACACCGAGGCTCATATTGCCGGCCCGCACGATCACCGCATGGCGCGCGGCGGGCTCAAGCTGGGCGATCTGCGCCTCAGACATGCCGGTGGTGCCAATCACATGCACCGCCCGCGCCTGCGCCGCCAGTTTTGAAAAGGCCAGCGTCGCCTCGGGCGAGGTAAAATCAATCACGGCCTGCGCCTTTGCAAAGGCCTCAAGCGGGTCATCGGTGACCACAACGCCGATCTCCCTGCCGCCCATAGCGCGCCCGAGATCCTGACCAACCCAGGCATGACCCGTGCGTTCCACAGCCCCAACAAGCCGCGCCTTGTCGCTGTCCAGAACCGTCTTGATCAGCATCTGCCCCATACGGCCTGATGCGCCTGTAATCACGATACCTGGTTCTTCGGTCATTGCTGTTGTCCTCGTCTTTGATGCGTCGTTGGATGAATGGATTGACAAAATCTCTGCTGGTTTTCTCCTACCCGCTTGGCGATGACTTGGCAAAGGGCTGGTTTCGGCATAGATCGAAGATATGGCAAAGAACAAATCTCCAGAGGGGCGCGCCCCCTCCCAACGGCAGCTGCGCGTCGGCGAGCTGATCCGCCGGACCCTGTCCGAAGTGCTGTCGCGCGGCGAGCTGCACGACCCAGAGCTGAACCGCATGTCGATCACCGTCGGTGAGGTCCGGGTCACTCCGGATCTGCGTATCGCAACCGCCTTTGTGCTGCCGCTGGGCGGCAAAGGGAAGGAAGACCTGCTCAAGCTGCTGGCCCGCAACAAGTGGGAGCTGCGCACCCTCGCGGGCAAGAAGCTGGGCATGAAATACACCCCGGATCTGCGCTTCCAACTGGATCTGACCTATGACCAAATGGATGCCACCCGCAAAATGCTGGAACAGGACGCGGTGCGCCGCGATCTTGAGGATTGATCCGCAGGGCCCTGATTTTGCTGGTCGCCCTTTGGGCGGCACCAGCGGTTGGGGCCGTGGCGTGCAGCGATATTGCCTATGAGGGCAATCGCTACACCCTGTGCGAAGTGAACGCCGCACAGGAGCAGCTGCAGCTGTTTCTGCGCGACGATACAGACCAGATCTTTGGTCATTTCTCTAACATTGAAAAATCCCTTGTGGCCAAAGGCAAAGAGCTGATTTTTGCCACCAATGCCGGCATGTATCACGCCAATCGCGCCCCTGTTGGTCTGTATGTTGAGGATGGTAAGCAAGAGATGCGGCTGATCCCCAATGCCGGGCCGGGCAATTTTGGCCTGCTGCCCAACGGGGTCTTTTGCCTGCGCGCTGGCCGCGCCGATGTCTTTGAAACCCTCGCGTTCCGAGACAGCGGCACCACCTGCACCTCGGCCAGCCAATCCGGGCCCATGCTGGTAATTGACGGGGCGTTGCACCCGCGCTTTTTGCCCGATTCGACCTCCTATTATATTCGCAACGGCGTCGGCACCTCGCCCGACGGCACCCGCGTGGTCTTTGCCATCTCGCGCAATGCGGTGACCTTCCATCAGTTTGGCAGCCTGTTCAGGGATCACCTCAAACTGCCCAACGCACTCTATTTCGACGGCAATATCTCACGCTTGCATGCGCCGCAGATCGGGCGCTCTGACGCAGGGTTCATGATGGGCCCCGTGGTTGGCGTGACCGCTGACAAGCCCTGAGCCTGCTCCGCGTGCCCGGCTCAAATGCAGCAGGCAATTGACAGGGCAGGCCCTGTGGGCTAGGCCCCGCGCCTCACTTGAATTTGGGGAACGACATGGGACGCAAACGCAAAGGGCGTGATATTTCTGGCTGGCTGGTGGTGGATAAACCCGCCGGGCTGACCTCGACCGCTGTCGTCAACAAGGTCCGCTGGGCGCTTGAAGCGCAAAAGGCGGGCCACGCGGGCACCCTCGACCCCGAAGCAACCGGCGTGCTTGCCATTGCGCTGGGCGAGGCCACCAAGACGGTTCCCTATATTACCGACGCGCTAAAGGCCTATACCTTTACGGTGCGGCTGGGTCAGGCCACCAATACCGACGATGCCGAGGGTGAAGTGATCGCGCAAAGCGATCTGCGCCCAACCGACGCCGAGATCAAAGAGGCGCTGTTGCCCTTTATCGGGGACATCCAGCAGGTGCCGCCAAAGTTCTCAGCCGTAAAGATCGACGGTCAGCGCGCCTACAAACTGGCACGGGAGGGCAATGAGGATTTTGAGATCGCAGCCCGCCCGCTTTGGGTGGAAGAGTTGCTGTTGGTTGACCGTCCTGACCAAGACCACGTGGTGCTGGAAATGACCTGCGGCAAAGGGGGCTATGTCCGCTCAATCGCCCGCGATCTGGGTGCCGCCCTTGGGTGTTTTGCCCACGTCAAAGAGCTGCGCCGGGTCTGGTCCGGTCCCTTTGATGCCGCTGATGGCCTGACGCTGGACGAGGTCCTGCGCATGGAGCGCACCCCTGAGCTCGACACCCATTTGCGCCCCCTGGAAGAGGGGCTGGCGGATCTGCCCGAGCTTAAATGCACCGCCGAAGGGGCTGTGCGTCTGCGCAATGGCAACCCCGGCATGGTGCTGGCTGCGACCGTGGAATACGGCGACGAGGCCTGGGCCTCCTATGACGGCAAGGCGGTTGCCGTCGGCATCTACAAGGCCGGTGAGCTGCACCCCAGCCGGGTCTTTGTGCAGTAAATCAGGGCAAGGAGCTGGCGCATGATCACCCGCAGTCACACCAAGGGAGATGCGCCCTCCACCGCTGTCTATTCCGACTGCGAGACCTATCGCTACAGCCTCACCCGCGTCTGGCAGGCCGACGCGCCGCGGGTGATGTTTGTGATGCTGAACCCCTCCAAGGCGACCGAGGTGCAGAACGACCCCACCATCGAGCGCTGTGAGCGCCGCGCCCGCACCCTGGGTTTTGGCGGCTTTCAAGTCACCAATATTTTTGCCATCCGCGCCACGGACCCAAAGGTGATGCGCGCAGCCTCTGATCCCGAAGGCCCGGACAACAATACCACGATTCTTGCCGGGCTGGACTGGGCCGATATGGTGATCTGCGCCTGGGGCACCCATGGGGCGCATCGCGGTCAAGGCGAAAGGATCGAGACCCTCCTGCGTGCCCAAGGCAAGCCGCTGCACCACCTTGGCCTTAGCAAGCATGGCCACCCCAAACATCCGCTCTATATTGCCTACAGCCAGGGCCCGGATATTTGGAGTTAACGGAGCTTTAACGCCACTCCCACGGGGGAGTATCGCCTAAGCCTCTGAACAGGCCCCGCAAACTGCCGTTAACCGATGTTCCTGATTTGTTTGGATACAATTAACGCAAATATGGCACACTGGTGACGGATCGAGGCGGCTTCTGCTCTGCGATCCGCATCTGTTGTGGAGTGATACTATGTTGTGGTTGGCAGGCATCTTGGGCCTCTTAGGCGTTGGTGGCGCAGCACTGCTTGATTTCAGTGATGACAGCTCTGCGGGTGATGAAGACGACACGCAACCCAACGACGACACAGACACGCCAGTGGTGCCTGCGGACGAGTTTTTAGACGGGACAGGCGATGGCAGCGGCGACAGTGGCGTCGAGCAGCATCTGGATATCTGTGACTTCATCGATCCCGGCGTCGGTCAAGGCATCGACGAAGTCAGCACTGGCGACACCGACACATCAGATGTCGGTGGCCAGCCGGGCCTGACCGGCGCGCATCTGACGGGCTCTGAGGAGTCCAACATCATCAGCGGATCCGAGGACGGAGATCAAATCGACGGGCGGAGCGGCGATGATCAGCTCAACGGCTATGACGGAGACGATGTGCTTGCGGGCGATGCGGGCGATGAAACGCTGCACGGCGCCGAAGGTGATGACACCTTGGAAGGCGGCACAGGCGACGATCTGCTGCACGGTGAATATGGCGACGACGCGCTTGCAGGCGGTGAGGGCGACGACAGGCTCTTTGGTCATTTTGGCGCAGATACCCTTTTGGGCGGTGCCGGGGCGGATCTGGCGCATGGCGGTCAGGATGATGATTCGCTGCACGGTGGCGCCGGAAATGACGCGCTGCACGGCAATGACGGCAACGACAGCCTGCAGGGCGGCGAAGGCCAGGACGCCCTGTTTGGCGGCGCCGGAGATGATCTTGTCTGGGGCGCCGATGATGGCACCGACGCCGACTACCTGAACGGCGGCGAGGGCGATGACACCCTGGTGGCGGGGGCTGGTGATATCGTGACCGCCGGCGCGGGGGCCGACCAGATCTGGGCCGAGGATCTGAGCAGCAGCGGCGAAGCCATTCAGCTGATGGATTTTGACAGTGCCGAGGACCAGTTGGTGGTGTTCTGGAACCCGGAGGGCGAGGCAGAGCCCGAGATCTCGATTGAAACTGATCCAGAAGATCTGGAGCAGCAGGTCATCCGGGTCAATGGCGCCGAAGTTCTGCGCCTCACCGGTGCTGAAGGATTGAACGTGTCAGACATTGCCCTTGTCGATGCCCAGTCTGCAGCGCTTTTGGGAAATGGCACTGGCACATCTGGGTGATCCACATCTGGGTGATCAGATCCCTGCGGCCAGCGAAACGTCGCCATAGCAGCGCGACCAAAACGGGCGCGGCTCCGCGCACCGTAACGCCTAGGACCCGTGAACTCCGCAGCCTTCCCCACACAACAAGATCTCCTTTGCCTTTTTGCTCAATACCGCCTATACGCCCGCATCTGCCTCAGGGTCTTTTATAGATTCGCGGCAGACCTACTCCATGGGCCTGCGCTGGACGACATCCCGGCCTGTGCCATCACTTTAACCTTTTAAAGGAGACCCCGATGTCGATTACAGCCGAAGAAAAAACACGCCTGATGAAAGAATTCGCAACCAAAGAAGGCGACACCGGTTCGCCCGAAGTACAGGTTGCTATCCTTACATCGCGCATCAACACCCTGACCGAGCACTTCAAAACCCACAAAAAAGACAACCACGGTCGTCGTGGTCTTTTGAAAATGGTTGCTCTGCGTCGTAAGCTGCTGGACTACACCAAGTCGAAAGATATGGCCCGTTACCAAGACCTGATCAAACGTCTTGGCATCCGTCGCTAAGAATACCGATCCTTTGTGATCAGAAGCGCCCGCTCTCTTTGAGCGGGCGTTTTTTGTTGCCCCGTCCCTATGTCCAGATTCTGGCTCTTGCATCTTGCGAGGCAAATCTCTAACTACATATTGATACGATATAACATAATGATTCCAAATGCCACGCGACCGATCCAGACACAAACGCCACAGCAATCTGGGGTCGACCCGCTTAAAGCGACGCAAGCGAAGCCAGGACCCTATGGCTGCCTATGACCAATTGCCAAAGGAGCTGCGCCTTTGGATGCAGACGGCAAAACTGCCGTGGTCCCCGGCCTCTTGCCGCGCCGTCTGGCGCAAAACAAAGGCCAGAGGCGACAGCCTGGAGCAGACATTGGCCAGCCTGGACCGTGCCGAGGCCGCAACACTGGCGCGGACCTCAATGCCCGGTTGAAGCCCCACCGGATTGCGGCCTGTGCCCGGTATTAAGCGCCTTCGCCGCTGGGGCCAATACGACGCAGCAAAGCGATCAGTTGATCCACATGCCTGTCCTCGGTGCGAAACGACGACAGGCTGATGCGAAAGGCCGGACGCCCCTGCCAGACCGTACCGCCAAACCATGAGGTGCCGCTTTGTTGCGCCTGCGTCAGGATCGCCTGCGTTGCCGCATCATCCACGCCGCGCACCAGCACCTGGTTCAGCACCACGCGGTTCAACACCTCAAACCCCGCCTCCTGTAGCGCGCTCCCCACGCGCTGCGCCTGATGATGGTGACGCGTCACCAGCTCAGCCACGCCCACACGGCCAAGGCTGCGCAGGGCTGCCCAAATTGGGATACCGCGGGCACGGCGGGAAAACTCCAGCGTCAGGTTTTTTTGCGCTTCTGCCGAGGCACTGGAATAGGCGGCGTCGCTGTTCATCAACCGCGCCAGCGCCTGCGGGTCGCGACAGATCGCCATGGCGCCATCATAGGGCGTGTTGAGCCATTTATGCCCGTCGGTGGTCCAGCTGTCGGCGCCCTCAATACCCGTCGTGAGGTGCCGCAACACAGGTGCTGCCCGCGCCCAAAGACCAAAGGCGCCATCCACATGCACCCAGGCGCCCGCCGCCCTGGCGCGGGGGATGATCTCGCAGAACGGGTCGAACTCGCCAGTGTTCACCTCGCCGGCCTGCAGCACCAACAGCGTGTTTGCATCCATCTCGGGCAGCTCATCCGGGAGAATGCGCCCCTTGTCATCCACCGGTGCCTTGATCACCCGGTTCCAGCCAAAGCCCAGAACCTGCAGCGCCTTACGAACGGTGACATGCGTGCTGGCGGGCACAATCACCCGCACCTCGGGGGCACCGGCCAATCCGTCATTGACCACATCCCAGCCCTGACGCGCCAAAAGCTCTGCTCGCGCCGCTGCCAGGCAGCTCAAGCCACAGGCGGTGGCAGAGGTGCCAAAGGCAACGGCACTGCTGCGTGGCAAATCGAGGATGTCGAGCAGCCACTTGCTGGCCTGCCGTTCAATGGCATAGGCCGCCGGGCTGCCATCCTCGGTCGAGGCACATTGATCCCAGGCCAGCGCCAGACGCTCGGCTGCGGCGGCCACCGGCAGGCTGGCACCAATGACAAAGCCAAAATAGTTTGGCCCATTCGAGGCCACGGTGGCGGGAGAGCCGAGATCATCCATCAAGGCAATCGTCTCGGCGGCGGCATGGCCCTGCTCCGGCAGAGGTTCGTCAAAACCCGATAGCGCGGCAATTTCCGCTCTAGCTGGAAAAACCCTGCGCCTATCCGCCCCGCCCACATAGTCGCGCGCCCGTCGATCGGCTTCTTGTAGCAACTCAATCTCATTCATGGCATTCTCCCCTATGCGATTCCATATCGAAAACAATCTATATTGAAAAATTACTATATGAAAAGCCCCCTCCTCAGCACACTGCCCGCGCTGCGCGCCCTGGCCAACCCGCATCGGGTGCAGATCATGGATTGGCTGCTCGACCCTGAGCGCCATTTTCCACCGCAACGCGATGGTGATCTGGTTGCGGATGGCGTCTGCGTTGGCTTTATCACCGACAAGGTGGGCCTCAGCCAGCCTACCGTCACCAGCCATATGAAAAACCTGGAACAGGCCGGGCTTGTCAGCTCAAAAAAGATCAAGAACTGGGTGTTTTACAAGGCTGATCAGGACGCGTTGCAACAGATCGCCAGCACCTTTAGCACCGCCAGCCAGCCGCGTTAGTCGGCGCATGGCTGCTGAGGTAGGGGAAAGATCACGTCATAGGCCCAGTTATAGACAAAGGCATAGACGAGGTAAAATCCGGCAAAGCCAAGGTCCATAAGCAGCGCGGTCCACAGCCCGATTTGCAGATACCAGGCGATAAACGGCAACGACACGGCCAGCAACCCGATCTCGAACAGCAGCGCGTGCAGAATGCGCAAGACGGGCCATTTCCGCGTGTGACCCAGCCAGCGCATCATGGCGCGATCAAAGCCTAGGTTGAACAGATAGTTCCATAGGGTCGCCACCGTTGCCACCGCCAAAGCCACCACGCCAATCGCTTGCATCTCAAGGTCAAAGACCCAGGAGCCCAGCGGTATTACACTCACCAATCCGATGATTTCAAAACTGACCGCGTGGCGGATCCGATCTGCTGTGCTGCGCATGAGCTGCCCCTGAATTCTGGCCCTGGATTTTGGCTCTGGCCTCTGGCCTTTATGGCACTGAACCGGGCCGTCCCGCGTGCTGGCCTGCAACATGCAGGGGAGGTCGTCCTCACGTTCCAGCAGTATATCGCCAGTGGTTGTGACCACAAGAGACCGCTCCCGGCTCTTTTGCTTTCATTTCGGGCCAATCTCCTGTATGGGCGCCCTATCTGAGACACGTGCCTGGCTTCGACACGCGAAATCAAGATGGAAGAAGCCGGCGGCAATGCGGCCGCTACATGCAACGGGAGACCCGGGATCCGCCTGGGAGTGCTCCCATATAGGATGCTGACATGTTCAACGTTACGAAAAAATCGATGCAGTGGGGCGAAGAAACGCTGACACTGGAAACGGGCAAAGTTGCTCGTCAGGCTGATGGCTCGGTCATCGCCACCCTGGGTGAAACTTCGGTCATGGCAAACGTGACTTTTGCCCGCAAGCAAAAGCCCGGCCAGGACTTCTTTCCCCTGACAGTCCACTACCAGGAAAAATACTATGCCGCGGGTAAAGTGCCCGGCGGTTTCTTCAAGCGCGAAGCGCGCCCCACCGAAAAAGAAACACTGACCGCGCGCCTGATCGACCGTCCGATCCGCCCGCTGTTTGTACCTGGCTTCAAAAACGAAGTTCTGGTGATGTGCACCGTGCTGAGCCACGATCTGGTCAATGACCCGGACATGGTTGCCATGATCGCCGCCTCTGCCGCGCTGACTCTGTCTGGCGCGCCGTTCATGGGCCCAATCGCCTGTGCCCGTGTTGGCTATGAGGGCGGCGAGTACGTTCTGAACCCAACAGTCGACGACATGCAGGACCTGCGCCTGAACCCCGATCAGCGCCTTGATCTGGTTGTTGCCGGCACCAAAGACGCCGTGATGATGGTTGAATCTGAGGCTTATGAGCTGTCAGAAGCTGAAATGCTGGGTGCGGTTAAATTCGCCCACGATGCCATCCAGCCAGTTATCGACCTGATCATCTCGATGGCCGAAGACGCCGCAAAAGAGCCGTTCGATTTTGCAGCGCCTGACTATTCCGATCTCTATGCTGCTGTTAAAGCGGCTGGCGAGACCGAAATGCGCGCAGCCTTTGCGATAAGCGACAAGCAAGAGCGCACCAGTGCTGTTGACGCCGCCCGCGCCACCATAAAAGATGCTTTGAGCGACGAACAGCTGGAAGACATGAACCTGGGTTCCGCGCTGAAAAAGCTGGAAGCTGGCATTCTGCGTGGCGACGTTGTCAAAACCGGCAAGCGCATCGATGGCCGTGCCACCGATGAGATCCGTGACATCGTTTCCGAAACCGGCCTGTTGCCCCGGACCCACGGCTCTGCCCTGTTCACCCGCGGTGAAACACAGGGTCTGGTTGTGACCACGCTGGGCACCGGAGATGACGAACAGTTCATCGACGCGCTGCACGGCAACTTTAAATCCAACTTCCTGCTGCACTATAACTTCCCTCCCTATTCGGTTGGTGAAGTTGGTCGTGTGAGCGGCCCTGGCCGTCGCGAAATCGGTCACGGTAAGCTGGCATGGCGTGCGCTTCAGGCGGTTCTGCCTGCGGCAACCGACTTCCCCTACACCATCCGCGTGGTCTCTGAGATCACCGAATCAAACGGCTCCTCCTCGATGGCCTCTGTTTGTGGTGGCTCCTTGTCGATGATGGATGCGGGCGTTCCGCTGAAAGCACCGGTTGCCGGTGTGGCCATTGGTCGGATACTGGAAGACGACGGCTCTTATGCGATCCTGTCCGACATTCTGGGCGACGAAGATCACCTGGGCGACATGGATTTCAAAGTGGCCGGTACCGAAGCAGGGATCACCTCGCTGCAGATGGACATCAAGATCGCAGGCATCACGCCCGAGATCATGGAAAAAGCCCTGGAGCAGGCCAAAGCCGGCCGTATCCACATCCTGGGTGAGATGGCCAAAGCGCTGACAGGTGCTGCTGACTTCTCGATCCACGCACCACGCATCGAGACCATGCAGATCCCAACCGACAAGATCCGTGAAGTTATCGGCTCCGGCGGCAAAGTCATCCGCGAGATCGTCGAAGTTTCCGGCGCCAAGGTCGACATCAATGACGAAGGCATCATCAAGATTGCCTCGCCAAACGGTGATTCGATCAAAAAAGCCTACGACATGATCTATTCTATCGTGGCCGAGCCCGAAGAAGGCAAAGTCTACACTGGTAAAGTTGTCAAAATCGTCGACTTCGGTGCCTTCGTGAACTTCTTTGGCAAGCGCGACGGCCTGGTCCACGTGTCCCAGATCGAAAACCGCCGCCTGAACCACCCTTCGGATGTTCTGAAGGAAGGCCAGGAAGTGAAAGTGAAGCTCCTGGGCTTTGACGATCGCGGTAAGGTTCGTCTGTCGATGAAAATGATCGATCAGGAAACCGGCGAAGAGATGGCTGCTGAGAAATCTGAAGACTAAACCTGTCTTCCAGAAACAAAGAGAGGCCCTGGCGGAAACGCCGGGGCCTTTTTCGTATCCCCATTTAGTCAACTGCCGCGCAACTGCAGACTTCCCCCAGCTCGCGTTCCCGGCTAGTCCTGACAGCATGCATTCGCTGATCATTCATATGCCTGGCAGCACCAACCGCGCTGCCAATGTGGAGCACCTGCTCTTTTCCCTACCCGAGGCCCAGGTGGTCGAGGCGGTGAATGGGCGGGATGTGGTCGCCCGCAATGCCATGTCTCTGCGGCCCGGTGATCTGTACGCCCCTTCCTATCCTTTTCGCCTGGGGCCAGGAGAGGTCGGCTGCTTTCTGTCGCATCGGCGTTGCTGGCAGCGCATTGTCGACTCCGATTGGGACTATGCGCTGATTGTCGAGGATGATCTGGCGCTGGACCCACCGCTCTGGGCGCAGGCACAGGCCTTGATCGCCGCCCGCGCCGGGCCTGAAAGCTTTATCCGCCTGCCTGCGAAACGCCGCGAAGTCGCCGCTGTACAGATCGGCCAGCACGGGGACAGTAAACTGTTTTTGCCCAAAGTCATTGGCCTGCAAACTGTGGCGCAGGTGGTGGGGCGCACGGCGGCCAAACGGCTTTTGGATGCGACAGCGATCCTGGACCGGCCCGTGGATACTTTTTTGCAGATGCACTGGATTCATGGCCAGCCAATACAGACTATCCTGCCCAATGGCGTCTCGGAACAGACCGAGGCACTGGGAGGCTCGACCATCCAGAAACGTAAGTCCGGCAGCAAACTCACCCGCGAATTCAAACGCGCGCTTTACCGCGCACAGGTCTCGGCCCGGCCACAAAAGGGGTGAGCGACAAGGAGGAGGCAGAGCCAAGTCTGCAGGCCCTAACTCCCCGTTTTTGCCCTAGGTTTTTGCGTTGCATTTGACGCTGGTGGAACACATGTTGCGCGCATGAATAGATTTGTAGCTCCGCATAATCCCACCTGGAAATCCGCGTTTCAGACCGAAGCAAAAGCGATTTCAAATGCGCTTGCGCCAGATGAAATCACCCTGCATCACATCGGCAGCACCGCAATAGCTGGCATACTTGCAAAGCCCATCATTGATCTTCTGGGAGTGGTGTCCGCTTTTGAGTTTCTGGATGCCCAAACAGCCAAAATGGAAGCGCTGGGGTATGAGGTCATGGGGGCATTTGGAATTGAGGCCCGGCGCTATTTTCGCAAGATCGATACATCAGGCCAGCGCACGCAT
>JAWUWF010000114.1:0-17788 GCA_034111985.1 Pseudophaeobacter sp. | reverse complement strand
CTGATCGACAATATCGCCGTGGGCTAACTAAAGTTTTAGGAGGGACTGGCAGCGGTAACATGTTGCCGCTAGTGTCCCGCCTTGAGGAGATCCATCAAGGGGCGGGACATGACATATATTCTGGCAATAGATCAGGGCACCACGTCAACACGGGCGAGTTTGTTTGATGCCCGGATGCAGGTGGTCGGGTCCGCACAGCAAGAGTTTGCACAGCATTTCCCCAAGGCCGGCTGGGTCGAACACGACCCGGAGGACCTCTGGTCAACGACGGTTGCAGTGTGTCGTCAGGTGATTGCCGAGACGGGCGTGGCCGCCACAGAGATCGCCGGTATTGGCATTACCAATCAGCGCGAAACCACTGTGGTCTGGGAGAAGGACAGCGGCAAGCCGATCCATAACGCCATTGTCTGGCAAGATCGTCGCACCGCTGAGACCTGCGAGACCCTGCGCAGGGGCGGTCATGAACCGATGATACGTCACAAGACAGGCCTGCTTCTGGATCCGTATTTTTCCGGCACCAAGGTGAGTTGGATCCTTGATCAGGTGCCGCAGGCGCGGGCACGGGCAGCGGCGGGAGAGCTGCTGTTTGGCACCGTCGACAGTTTCTTGATCTGGCGGCTCACGGGGGGCAAATCGCATGTCACCGACGCCACCAATGCCTCGCGCACCATGCTCTATGATATTCGCCAGGGGGCCTGGAGCGAAGAGATCTGTGGACTGCTGGATGTGCCCATGGCGATGCTGCCGCAGGTCAAAGACTGCGCTGCCGATTTTGGCACCACGCTGCCCGCGATCCTGGGGGCTGAAATCGAAATCCTAGGTGTTGCAGGCGATCAGCAGGCGGCAACGATAGGCCAGGCCTGTTTTGAGCCGGGGATGATGAAATCCACCTATGGCACCGGGTGCTTTGCCCTGCTGAATACGGGCGAGACGCCGGTGGTTTCAAACAATCGCATGCTGACCACCGTGGCTTATCAGCTGGGTGGCAAGACGACGTATGCCCTTGAAGGCTCTATCTTTATTGCCGGGGCAGCCGTGCAGTGGCTGCGCGACGGGCTGGGCATCATCCAGCAGGCCTCTGAGAGCGGAGAGCTGGCACCCCAGGCTGATCCTGAGCAGGATGTGCTGCTGGTGCCCGCCTTTACCGGGCTGGGGGCGCCCTACTGGCAGCCGGAATGTCGCGGTGCTGTCTTTGGCCTGACCCGCAGTTCCGGGCCGGCAGAATTTGCCCGCGCCGCGCTGCAAAGCGTGGCCTACCAGACGCGGGATCTTTGGGAGGCGATGCGGGCCGACTGGACGGGGGATACCCATGTGACGCTGCGGGTGGATGGCGGCATGAGCGGCAGCGACTGGACAATGCAAAGCCTGTCGGACGTGCTCGGTGCCGCGGTGGATCGCCCGGTGATGCAAGAAACCACGGCGCTGGGGGCGGGCTGGCTTGCGGGCATGCAGGCGGGGATCTATCCGGATCAGGCAGAATTTGCTGCGACCTGGGCACTGGACCGCAAGTTCACACCGGAAATGGCGCCAGAGCAGCGAGAAGCCGCCTATGCCCGCTGGCAGCGCGCGGTACAGGCTGTGATTAGCGTCTGAGGACTGAAAAAGCAGGCGGCAGTGCTCGGCTGAAGGGGGGCTCCCGCGCCCGCAGAGCGCACGACGCGCGGCAGCGCGGCGCTATGCCCAACGGGAAGAGGGCATATCATGCCCGATGACGGGCGGGAGCGCTGCCTGCCTCAATCGCGCAGACGGGCGCCAGTCGGGATCGTCGCAGGGCGGGCATTCAGCGCTTCAATCGAGAACCCGGCGATGGATTTGTAGCGCGCTGCATGGGCCGCGAGCTCGGCTTGCGGGATTACGTCCTCGATGGTGGCAAAATCGCCAGCACAGAGATCTTCGACCTGTTGCAACACCGCATCTGGTCCTTTGCCCGCGCGATTGGTTTTACCAATAGCGGTCGCCAGCGGGCGCACCTCATCCTCAAAGGCGGTGAGCGCTGCTTCGGTGACACCCTGTGCCAGAAAACCAGCCCCAAGGATACGCGCATCCAGAATGGCCTGACTGGCCCCGTTAGAGCCCACAGGATAGGTCGGATGCGCCGCATCTCCCATCAGGGCGACCGCGCCAAACCGCCACTGGGGCAGCGGATCACGATCTACCATGGGGTATTCGTAAACGGTTTCAGCGCCCCGAATAAGGTCTGGCACGTCGATCCAGTCAAAGCGCCATGCTTCAAATTCTGCTATGAAATCATTGATGTCGGCGGCGCGGTTCCAGTCTTCCTTTTTCCAGGGCGTTGAGGGATCAAAACTCTTTTCAGCAATCCAGTTCAGGGTTGCGGTCCCATCCGGGCCTGGGCGCGAAATCGGATAAGCCACCATGCGCAGGTTTTCGTGGCCGATCATCACCATGGCGGCCTCCCCCTTCCAGGGCCTCCCTTTTGTGGTGGCGCGCCACAGGATGCGACCGTTCCAGATCGGCGCGCCTTCCTCGGGGTACATCTGCTGGCGCAGCGCCGAATGGATGCCGTCTGCCGCTACAATAAGCCTGCCGCTTTTGCGTGTGCCATCGGCCAGCAGCAGCGTGGCTCCCGTGGCTGTTTGCTCAAAGCCAGTCGCGCGCGCACCCAATGTGATACAATCAGCACCGGCTCTTGCGATCAGTGCCTTGTAGAGCATCATCTGCAAGGCGCCCCGGTGCACCGAGTATTGTGGCCAGGCGTAGCCAGCTTTCAGACCACGCGGCTCTTCCCAAATCGTTTTGCCCAGCTTGGTGTAGAACCCCAGTTGCTGGGTACGAATGCCGATGCCGTCCAGCTCGGCCTCTAGACCGAGGTCGAACAACTCGCGCACCGCATTGGGCTGAAGGTTGATACCGACCCCCATTGGGCGCAGTTCTGCCGCTGATTCATAGATGTGAAAGGGCACGCCAATCTGGTGGAGGGTCAGGCCAAGGCTCAGGCCGGCGATGCCGCCGCCTGCAATGAGAATGGTCATTGGAAGTATGCCTCCTAATCTGCGCGGTCACACAACCATATTGGCCGGACCAATGGCAAGGGTAAACCAGTGGTCAGCCTTGCCCCGAGGCCGGTGTCAGATTTTCGACGCGATGATCAAATCCGGGCCAAAGATAACATCAGCATATTTGTGCAAATAGATCTTCAGCCAAGGGGTGAAGCGCTCGGGATGCCGCTGCACTTCCGCCAAAAGGTCATGGTAGTCCATCCAGCGGGTTTCCATCACCTCATCCGGGTTGGCGACGGGGGTAAGCGGGCGATGCGCATGGGCGAGAAAGACGTCGACCACCTCGTGTTCAATCATGCCGTGCCCCACATCCGCGCGGTATTCCAGCTGATGGCGAAACTCGGGATATAGACCACGGATCCCCAGTTCTTCTCCCATGCGGCGCACGGCACAGGCCGAAGACTCCTCTTCCCACATGGGATGGGTGCAACAGGTATTGGCCCACAGACCCGGGGTATGGTATTTCCCCAACGCCCTGCGTTGCATCAGGATTTTCACGCCTTTGACCACAAACACCGAGACGGCCTTGTGCTTTAACCCCTGTTCATGCGCCAGGAGCTTCTCCACCGGTGTCAGTTCGCCGTTCACCCAGGCCGGGATCATATGGGGCATTCCAACTCCATGATAAATCTGCCGTCAAAGCGCAGCCTGCACTGGCTATCGCGGCGCGCACCGCAAAGCAACTACGCGAAAGGCCGCGCCCCCGGTGGCACGGCCTTCTGTGCCCGGAATTCAGGCAGATCTTGTCAGCGGGTCGCGAGAAACAGCGCCAAAAGAGGCACTGGACCCAGTAGCAGACGGAGAAATTACTCCGAAACGGTCTCTTCGCTGGTCTCTGTGGCTTCGACCTCTGCGGCCTCTTCGACAACCGGGCCATGCAGCGACAGGAAGGCATAGAGGTCTTCGGCGCCTTTTTTCAGCTTGAATGTCATCTTGGATTTGGCCTTGCTGTTGTCCAGATGTGCCTGCAAAAAGCCACGGGGATCGGTGGTAAAGCCGGTAAAGCTCTCGAGATCCCAGACCAGACCGCCTTCGCCGGCGGCAACCAGATCTTTGCCATATTTGAAGTCTTCGTAGGTGCCGGCAGTGCGACCAACCACGCCCCAAAGGTTGGGCCCGGTTTTGCCGCCTTTGATGATGTTCTCGCCAGTG
This sequence comes from Pseudophaeobacter sp., assembly GCA_034111985.1. Taxonomy (GTDB): domain Bacteria; phylum Pseudomonadota; class Alphaproteobacteria; order Rhodobacterales; family Rhodobacteraceae; genus Pseudophaeobacter. Next base: position 13,616 of record JAWUWF010000114.1, on the reverse strand, counting down.
TCAGAAACAATGGTGTGGCAGGATTTGCATCGCTTGAATGTCTTTTCGCCCTTGGCGGGATCGCCGTCGGCAAAGGCAGGGGCAGCCAGAAGGCTGAGAAGGGCTACTGTCAGGACGGGTTTCATATGCTTGCTCCGGTTTTGAGTTGGCTGGGGGAATACGGCGCTTCTCGACCTGGATAGTCAACAGGTGAAACCGCCGCATCTATGCTTCAGATCAGGTGCTGCTATGCGGATTTTCCGTCCAGCAGGGCAGCAGGTCATTTTCTTGTGGCGTGGCGCTATAGATGGCCCGTGCAATGGCGCGGCTGAGGCAAAGGGCTGCGGCGTGGCCGATATGGCCGAGCTCTGCATCGGTGTTGGACAAGGTCCGCGCGCCGGTGCTGGCGGCAAAGACCAGATCGCCGTCGCCGGGCGCATGGGCGGGCACCGTGGCGCGGCCGATGCCATCATGGGCGGCGGTGGCGATGCGCTGGCACTGAGCCTTGGTCAGGGCAGCATCGGTGGCAACGATGGCGATGGTTGTGTTGCCGCGTTCATCAGGGAGCACACCCGCTGCAGCCAGATCTTGCATGGCTTGCATCTTGCGACTATCCAGCCTGCGCCCCAGACCCGCAGCGCTGTCCGGCCCTACGCCGCCAAACTCGCCGTCTACTTCAAAAGGCGCCGCCCAGAAGTGGCGATCACCAGGCGTGGTGACGCTGCCCATCGGATTGGCGGCGACCAGAGCGCCAACTGTCACGCCGCTGTCCAGCACAAAGGAGGCTGAGCCCAGCCCACCCTTGAGCATCGCGGTCAGGGCTCCGGTGCCTGCGCCGTGGCTGCCAATGGAAAAGTCTTCCGAGGCGGTCTCAAAGGCGGTGCGCCCGAGGGCGCGATAGGGATTGTCCTGCCAGTCTTTGTCGCCACCATTGAGCAGATCAAAAAGAATGGCACCAGGCACCAGCGGGATGATCGCAGGCCCCAGGGCAAAACCACGCCCCTGGGCGCGCAAGCCGTCCACCACGCCGGAACAGGCGTCCAGCCCAAAGGAAGACCCCCCTGACAGCACCAGCGCGTCAATCTTGGCCACGGATTTGTCCGGCGCCAAAAGATCCGTCTCGCGGGTGCCTGGTGCTCCGCCCATAACATGCACAGAAGCCATCAGCGGCTCGGCGCTCAGCAAAACCGTGGTGCCGGTTTTCAACGCCTCATCCGGTGCCTTGCCGCCCAGCAGGCCGGGTACATCGGTGATGAGGTTCTTGGGGCCAGGTTTCATAGGGCCAGGTTTCCTAGGGGTTGGGATCATCCAGTGATCTCCTGTTCCAAAGCCAGAGGCGGGGCATTATTGCCCGCTTCCCTTAAGGCGTGATTCTGATGGGGTCTTTGATCCGGCGCAAAGTGCCGGGACTTGATGTCGTGACGACGGCGTAAGCCCCGGCAGGTTTTCAGGTTAGATCCGGTTCTTGGCGGCGGCTGTTGCGGGATCACCGGAATTGGGCTCGCCCTTTGGTTCAATCAACAACACCTTGCATTCGTGGTCTGCGCGGGGCCGGTGGGTGACGCCCTTTGGCACCACGAATAATTCGCCTGTGCGCACCCTATGCGAAGCCTCGCCTTCGATATCCATCACCATTTCGCCCGCAAGCACGAGAAAGAAATCATCGGTGTCTTCGTGCAGATGAAACGGGAAGGCGCCCTGAAATTTGACCACCATGATCTCGTTGTCATTGTAGTCGGCCACCACCTTTGGGTCCCAGTGTGTGTCAAACAGCGCCAGTTTTTCGGCCAGATTTACCGTCTTCATATGCAGCGCCCGCCGTCGACTTCCATGGCAACGCCGGTGACCATGCTGGCCTCGTCCGAGCAGAGATAGCAGGCGGCATTGCCCATGTCCTCGGGCGTAGAGAAACGTCCGATCGGGATGGTTGAGATGAACTTGGCGCGCATCTCAGGGGTGTCCTCACCCATGAAGGATTTCAGCAGTGGTGTCTCTCCGGCCACCGGGTTGATCGCATTGACGCGAATGCCCTTGGGGGCCAGCTCAACCGCCATGGCCTTTGTTGCGGTGATCATCCAGCCCTTGGAGGCATTGTACCAGTTGAGGTTGGGGCGGGGCGACACACCAGCGGTGGAGGCAACGTTGAGGATGGCGCCGCTGCCATTTTCCTTCATGTGCGGCACCAGGGCGCGGGCAGTCAGATAGACAGACTTCATATTGACGTTAAAGACCCGGTCGAAATCTTCTTCGCTCACCTCGTCCAGGGGGGTGGGCAGATGGGTAATACCGGCATTGTTGATCAGAATGTCGACCTGACCAAAGGCCTTGATCGCGGCCTCTGACATGGCATTGACCGAAGCCGCATCCGCGACGTCTACCTGCTGCGCAATGGCCGCGTCACCGCGGGCGTCAGCCAGCTGTGCGGCTGCCGCACCATTGATGTCGGCAATCATCACCCGGGCGCCTTCGGCCAGGAATTTGTCAACAATGCCAAGGCCAAACCCCGAAGCTCCGCCAGTCACGATGGCGCATTTTCCTGCAAGCCGCATATTCATCTCCTCAGATTCATGTTGCGGCAAACATGGCCAAGGCCGCCAGCAGGTGCAATCACAAGCGTCAGTCTGGAGTGATTTTTCCCCGCGTCGCTTTGACCGAGCTGCGCTGCTTTTTGCCCTCGAGCCGTCGCTTGACCGAGCCGCGGGTGGGTTTGGTCGCTATACGACGTTTTGGCACCACCAGTGCTTCGCGGATCAGCGCGACAAGACGCTCGCGCACCAGCTCGCGGTTGCGCAGTTGCGAGCGGGTTTCGTCGCATTGCAGCAAGATTGCGCCCTCTTTGGACCAGCGCCGCCCGGCCAGTCGTTTGAGGCGGGCCTTTACCGCTGGCGTGAGCGCAGGAGAACGGGCCGCCTCAAACCGCAACTCAACTGCGGTGGCCACCTTGTTTACATTCTGCCCGCCGGGTCCTGAGGCGCGCATAAAGCTCTCGCTCAACTCCCAGTCCTGCAGCGCTATATTGTCTTTGATCTGCAGCATGGTGGGGGATTTAGCGCGCTTGGGACAAATGGAAAAGGCCGCACGCAACGCGCGGCGGCCTTTTGTCAGGACTGTTGTATTGCCGTGTGGTCTAGGCGGGCTTGGCCGTGGTGAGGTGGCGCACGATCATGCGGAAAGGCACCAGCGCCAGCAGAGCAAGGGAGAGCTTTACCATCCAGTCGGCCACGGCCAGCGAAACCCAAAGCGGTGCTATGGGACCCGCGCCCAGCAGCGGCAGCATCTCAGCCGCCCAGGAGATATCATTGGCAGGTTCGATCCAGCTCAGCGCGCCGGAAAAGGCAATGGTGAAAAAGATTGCCGTATCCACCGAAGAGCCGACCAGGGTCGAGGCCAGAGGTGCACGCCACCATTTGCCAGAGCGCAGTGCTGCAAAGATCGACACGTCCAGCAATTGCGCGGTGAGGAAGGCGAGGCCTGATCCAAGTGCTATGCGCAGGGTCACGAGCGGGCCAAATTCGCCGATGATCTGCGTGCCAATGAGCGAGCAGGCAACGCCAGTGACAAAACCGGCTAGCACCACGCGGCGGGCAGGGCCTACGCCGTAGACGCGGTTCATCACATCGGTGATGAGAAAAGCGATGGGATAGGTGAAGGCGCCCCAGGTCAGCCATTGGCCAAAGAGGAATTGCACCAGGATATTGGAGGCCACTACAACGGTGGCCATGGCAAGAATGCCAGGAAGGTGTGATCTGTTCATTTCAGGATCCGTTTTTTACAAGGTCGCGGCGACTTGTTCCGCACAAAATGCGAAAGAGGGGTCCTGTTAGACCCGTTCAAATGCTTTGGCAAGTTTTTTGGCAGATAAGCAGCTCCGGATGCTGTCTATGTCACGCAAAAAGGGGGGGCTCCCGCCTGTTTCACCACATTCAAAGAATGTGTCTCAACAGTTGGGCCTGGCACCGCGCGGACGCGCGGTGCGGCAGCGCAGATGGGCGACCTCTCGCCTTGACCGCAAAACGTCCTGTGGGGGGGTTGTTTCGACAGGACATGAGGGCGCTACGCTGAGTACTGAGCGTCACCCGGAGGCCAAGGACTGTTCTAGGTGCTTGGCTTTTCACAAGGGGGGACACCTTTGGTAACTGTCCTGGTGGGCGCTATGATCAGGGTGCAACCGCGCCCCGCCTAACGCGGCGCCCGGGCCCAAAGAGGCTAGGGGCAAATGGCGCTAGCCAATGGTCCTGGCAGCTGCGGGAGCGTTTGGTTTGCTGTTTCCTATACCATAGTTGGTTTGCGTAGGTGGGGCCGGTTCGAGGCGCGTGCCATCACTCTGGCAGGCGGTATTCCACCAACTCGGTCCGCTGCAGTGACTTGAAATTATCATCCGAAATCATTGTCGCGCGCAGATCTCCATTGTGGTCGCGCCAAACAGAAACACCCTCCAAATTGTCATGTAATCCTGTTCCCGTCTCCAGAAGGGTGACTTCGTTTTGCACACCCTGATCGGTAATGTCCCAACGCCGCAACCTGCTGCGAAAACCGATAAACACAAAGTTCCGCTCCAGCAGATAAAACCGGCCGTCGGGGCCAAAATCAGCTCCTACAGGCAGGAAGCCCCTCCGGCGCGGCAAAGAGAACGGTTGGCTCCAGCGCGTGCCATCCCAGCGCCAGACCGGGATCTCTCCATTGGGGTCGGGCGCATTTTCGGGCAGAGTATACAGCCGCCCCTGCGCATCAATGGCCAGCGCTTCCAGCGCTTTGTTCAGGGGCAGGCTGCGGAACGCTTTTGGGCGTGGCAACACCTGGGCGCGGCTGTCGTCGCGTCTGTGGTGCACCACGCGGGACACGCCCTCAAACGAGATATAGAGCGATCCATCCGGCGCGACCGCCAAACCTTCACTGTCCATGATCCGGCCCAATAGATAGCGGCCTTTTGAGGAGCGTAGACGCTGGGCGCTTACCAGCTCAACGGCTGAGATCACCCCAGCATTCCTCTGCCCGCCGTCACGTCGGATCCGGGCACGCGCCAGGGTGGCGCGGTCACTCAGAACCGTCATGGCTGTGCCGTCATCTGAGACTTCGATGCCTGAAAACCCGCCAAACCAGTCCGGCTTGGCTCGCCAGGTGTAGGCGCCGACGAGTTGTGCCTTGTCAGCCAGGCGCGCGCTTTGGCTGACAGCCGGTCTGTTTGCGGCAATGGCAGCGGCCGCCACCATGAGGCCAAGAGCCAGGGCCAGCCCGCCCCACAGTTTGTGGCGAGGCGACCGGCGGAATGGTGGATGGGCGCGGCTCAATTCGCTTGCAGAACGGCAGCGCATTGCTGGGGTAGATCCGCAAGTGTGTAGTCCCGTCTGGGTTTGGGCGCAGGGGCGTTGGGGTCAGCCGGCCGTGGCGGCGGTGGTTTCAGAATGTCATTGACCCATTTTTGCGCATCGTCACAGCCATCCCCGCGTGGCGGCGCGGCCTGATCGACGCAGCCCCGGGCGCCTCTTGGGCAGGCGAGACGCACATGGAAATGATAGTGATGCCCCCACCAGGGGCGAATTTTGCGTAGCCAGCGCCGATCCCCCTTGGCATTCTTGCACATCTGGACCTTGGCGCCGGGAAAGACGAAGATCCGCGCTACCCGCTTGTCCGAGGCTGCGGCCTTGATGATCTCGTGATGCGCCCGCGTCCAGTCGCTGTTTACATAGGCGCCATTGGAGCGGCGCATGGAAATCGAGGAAATTTTTTCGCGTTGGGCGCGGCTGTAGTTGAGCTTATCGGCGGGACGCATCCAGATATCAATGTCGAGCCCGACCTGATGGCTGCGGTGCCCGGAGAGCATCGGCCCGCCACGCGGCTGGCTGATATCGCCGATGTAAATCCCGTCCCAACCGGGCTGTTTGGCGGCAAACCGGCTGAGTTTCTCAATAAATCTGATGGTCTCGGGATGGCCCCAGTTGCGATTACGGCTCAGGCGCATGGCCTGCCAGGTTGGGCCGGTTTCCGGCAGCTGTACGGCACCGGCAACGCAGCCCTTGGCGTAGGAGCCATGCGGCGCCGGGGCCTGTTGCGACCCGGTGGCCTTGGCACCAAACAGCTGTTTGGCCGGGGTCGCCGCACCCGCGGCGGCAACCAGTCCAAACAGGATACAAAAACTCGTAACAAGCAGTCTCAAACCTGGTCTCCTTTTGCCTCGACCCTGCGCAAAAATATCAACCCGAGCAGAAACAAAAAGATCACGGGCGTGATGCCCAATCGTGCGCTACCAGTCAGGGATGTTGCAACCCCAATCAAGGCCGGGGCCAAAAAGGCGGTGGCGCGACCCGACAACCCATAGAGCCCAAAGCTCTCGGTGGCCTTTGCAGGGTCGGTATGGCGCACCATCAGGCTGCGGCTGGCGGCCTGCAAGATTCCGCCGAAACCACCAATCAACATGCCGCAGCCAAAGAAAATCGCGTCTGGCAGTTTTGATCCATCTGCAAGCGGCAGGCCAAACAGCGCCTCGCGCGACATGTTCACCACGGTGATGCAAACCAGCGTCAGCACCACAATGGCGGCCACAATGACCGGCTTGGGACCAAAGCGGCGGTCCGCAATGCCGCCAACAAAGCTGAACAGCGTGGCGGCAAAGGCCGAGATGATGCCGAAGATGCCGATGAGGGTGATTTCCCAGCCCAGAACCAGGCTGGCATAGACGCCGCCAAAACCATACAGCCCATTGAGCGCGTCACGATACAGCATCGAAGAGCCGAGATAGTTTGCCAGGCTGCGACGGTGCCGCAATGCCTTGACCGATTTTACAACCAGCCGTACCGCATCGCCCACCGAGCCACGCTTACCAGTGCCTGCGTCGTCTTTGACCCAGAGGAAATAGGGCACCATGAAGATGACAAACCATAGCGCGGTAAAAGGCCCTACCGCACGGGTGCCCTCACGCGTGTCGGCATCCAGCCCCAGCACCGGGTCCAGCCCCATCAGTGTCTTGCCATTGCCCTGCTCGACAAAGAGCAAAAGCATGATGAACAGCGCCAGCACGCCACCCAGATAGCCAAAGGCAAAGCCAGAGCCAGAGATGGCACCGACGTCATCCTTGTTACCAAGGCTGGGCAGCTGCGAGTTGGCAAAGATCAGGGCAAATTCAGCGCCGATAAAGCCAAGGCCAAAACAGGCGAGCATCGCCCATAGGTTGGCGCCCGCCGGATCCATGAACCAGATCCCCGAGGCGCCGACCACATACATCAGGGAGAACCCCAATAGCCATGGCCGTTTGCGCCCGGAAATATCAGCCATCGCGCCAATAAACGGCGCGCCAAAGCCAATCAGCAGGCCGGTTATTGTCAGACCCAGCGACCAGACGGTCTGGGCCTGTGCCTTGGCTGCCTCGGGTTCGAGGCCCTGATCGAGGTAGAAATTTGCCGCGACGGCCGCAAAGAAGGGACCAAAGACAAAGGTGACCAACAGCGTGTGATAGGGCTGGCTTGCCCAGTCAAAAAACCACCAGCCCCAAATGCGCTTGCGCATCGATATATTGCTCATCCCGTCCCCACCTTTTTGTTATCGGCGATAAGACAGGCACGCGGCCTGCTAGGCAAGCGCATCTTGCATGGGCGGCCAGGGACGTTGCGCGTCCGCCGCGCGCCAGGCATCAATCCAGGCGGGCATCTCAACCGGTGCAACACCAGACTGCCCCATCGCCTCAAGCACCCGGCTGGGAGGGACAATGCCGTTTTTGTCGGTCAGTGCGGTGCGCAGCATCACATGGCTGGCGCATTCGCCGTCTTTTTTCCACATGCTTTGTTCCAGATAGATGAACTTGTCATCCCAGGCCACGGCGCGGCTGCGCATCTCAAAGCGTTCAAAGCCGCGAATGCGGCGACGAAACCGCACCGATGAGCCCGCCACCGTCATGCCCCAGCGGTTCTTGCGCAGGGCGCCGATCAAGCCAACCCGCTGCGCCAGCATGGTGCGCCCCAGATCATAGAGCGTCATGGCGCGGCCATTGTTCAGCTCCATCCAGATGTCCAGATCCCAGGGCCAGCAGATATGGCTGGAAACGTGGATGTCGGTGAGGCCAAGCGGCGGCATGCGGCGCGCCTTGAGCAGGTCTTTGATCAGGCGGAAAATCGGGAACATTCGGGCTACTCTCCTGTGCAATGTGCCCCTCATGCCACCGTTTAACCAATGGTCAACTGCAACCTCGCGGAAGCCTTGCACATGGGCGCTGTGCTGCTTACCTGTGAGGTCGATATTCTCAAGAGGTAAATAATGCTCTCTCTGTTCCAAATTCTGCTGCTGATCCTGGACATCGTCTGGTTCTTCATCATCGCCCATGTGATCATGAGCTGGCTGATCAATTTTCAGGTGCTGAACCTGAACCAACAGCTGGTGAGCCAGATCTGGTACATGCTGCAGCGCATTCTTGATCCGCTTTACAGTCGGGTGCGGCGCTTTATGCCCAATCTTGGCGGGGTGGATCTTGCCCCTCTGGTGGTTTTACTTGCGGTCTACGCGCTGCGTATCGTCATTCAAAACAACATGGCGTCCTTCTACTAACGCGCCAGCTGGCTGCGAACACAGCAGCCCGAGGCCCCGGCGCCAACCGGCCTTTGGCGGGCTGGTCGGCTTTGCTGCATCTGTACTGGCTGCATCTGTACTGTTGGTGCACTCACTAGCTGCAGGGGGTAAAAATTATGCGGCAAGGCACAAAGCTTTGCCGCCTGCCCTTGCTGCCCGATTCGACCTGTGGGATTGTGCTGCCTAAATCCGAGCAGCCCAAACCCCAAGAGGTCCCACTCCATGACAGCCGCGCCAGCGATTCCCGGGACCGAGACGACAGAGACCTCTGGCTCTTCACCGCTTTTGCGCGAGATTTTTGGCTTTGACGCCTTTCGCCCCGGTCAGGAAGAGATCGTCGACGCGGTGACGCGCGGCGAAAACGTGCTGGCTATTATGCCCACGGGGGGCGGCAAATCGCTGTGCTTCCAGCTGCCGGCCTTGCTGCGGGCCGGGATTACCGTGGTGATCTCGCCCTTGATTGCCCTGATGCGCGATCAGGTGCGCGCGCTGCAGGCGGTCGGCGGCAATGCAGGCGCGCTGACCTCCGGCAATACCGAAGAAGAGACCGAAGCCGTCTGGCAGGCCATCGAGGCCGGTGAGCTGAAGCTGCTCTATATGGCGCCGGAACGGCTGGCCTCGGGGTCGACCCTCAGCATGCTGCAGCGCATCAATGTCAGCCTCATCGCAGTGGACGAGGCCCATTGCGTCAGCCAGTGGGGCCATGACTTTCGCCCGGACTATCTGCGCATCGGCGAACTGCGTGAGGCGCTGGATGTGCCGCTTGCGGCCTTTACCGCCACCGCCGATTCTGAAACCCGCGACGAGATCGTGCGCAAGCTGTTTGACGGCCAGGCGCCACGGGCCTTTCTGCGTGGCTTTGACCGGCCTAATATTCATCTGGCCTTTGGCGCTAAAGACGGACCACGGCGTCAGATTTTGGAATTCGCTGCGGCACGTAAAACCCAGTCGGGCATTGTGTATTGCGGCACCCGCGCCAAGACCGAAGACATCGCCCGCGCCCTGCGCGATGCCGGTCACGCGGCCTGCCACTATCATGGCGGCATGGAGGCCGGCGAGCGCCGCGACGTGGAAACACGCTTTGCCCGCGAAGATGGGTTGATCGTGGTGGCCACCGTGGCCTTTGGCATGGGCATCGACAAGCCGGATATCCGCTGGGTGGCCCATGCGGATCTGCCCAAGAGCATTGAATCCTATTATCAGGAGATTGGCCGCGCGGGCCGTGATGGCGCGCCTGCTGAAACCCTGACCTTGTTTGGCTCGGACGACATCCGGCTGCGGCGCTCTCAGATTGACGAGGGGCTGGCACCGCCAGAGCGCCGCGCCGCTGATCATGGTCGCCTCAATGCGCTGCTGGGACTGGCCGAAGCGCTGAGCTGTCGCCGCCAAACCCTGCTGAAGTATTTCGAGGAAACCTCAGAGCCCTGCGGCAATTGCGATCTGTGCGACAGCCCGGTTGAGGTGTTTGACGGCACTGTTGCGGTGCGCAAGGCGCTCTCGGCGATATTGCGCACCAACGAGACCTATGGCGCCGGGCATCTCATCGATATTCTCTATGGCAATGAAACTGGCCGGGTGCGCGAAAAGGGCCATAATGAGTTGTCGGTTTTTGGCTGCGGCAAGGAATATAGCAAACGACAGTGGCAGGCTGTATTCCGCCAGATGATGGGCCATGATCTGGTGCGCCCCGACCCGGAACGCCATGGCGCGCTGCGCATGACCGAGGCTGCGCTGCCGGTGCTTAAAGGTACGGCGCAGATTTCCCTGCGCAAGGATACCATCAAATCGGCCGAACGCCGCCCGGCGGTGAAAATGCTGGTCTCGGAAGAGGATGCGCCTTTGATGTCGGCGCTGAAGGCAAAGCGCCGCGCCCTGGCCGAGGCGCAAAAAGTGCCGGCCTATGTGGTCTTTAACGACAAGACTCTGATCGAGATGGCCGAGACCCGGCCTGAAACCCTGGATCAGATGGCGCGGATTGGCGGCGTTGGGGCCAAAAAGCTGGAACGCTACGGCGATGAGTTCCTTGAGGTGATCACGGGGGCCATTGAGCAGCTGCATCCGGCGCGGCGCAAACTGGCGACGCGCGCAGGGGCGGGCTCAACCTATGATGCGCTGATGGAGGCGCAAACGCAGCTGATGCGCGGCGCATGTGGCACGTTGAAACCGCTGAGCTGCCCGGCGCCGATGCTGGCCAAACTGGCACAGATGCGCCCGGAGAATGAAACCGGCATCACGCTGCTGTTGGGCGAGCGCCGGGTTGAGAGATTTTTGCCGGCCTTTCTGGACGTTTTGCGCCAGACTGATTAAGTCTGTCCATGGAAACAAAGCGGAAACAAAAAGGAGCGCGCGATGCTGGTAGTGGTATCCCCGGCGAAAAAGCTGGACTGGGCCGAGCGGGATCAGGAGATGACCGTTCCTGCCTTTCAGGATGACGCCATTCGTCTGGCTGAGGTGGCGCGTGGTCTTAGCGTGCAGGATCTGATGAAGCTGATGCATATCAGCGAGGACCTCGCCAAGCTGAACTACGCGCGCTTTCGCGACTTTGCCGATGATCCCAAAACCGACGCGCCGCGCCCTGCGGCGCTGGCCTTTGCGGGGGATACCTATCAGGGGCTGGAAGCCACCTCGCTGGAGCCTGAGGAAATGGCCTGGGCACAGGATCATTTCCGTATTCTGTCAGGGCTTTATGGCCTGCTGCGTCCGCTGGACGCGCTGCAGCCTTACCGGTTGGAAATGGGCTCGCGCCTGAAAACGCCACGCGGCAAGAACCTGTATGAATACTGGGGCAGCCAGATTTCCGACGCGCTGAACGCCCAGGCCGCAGCGGTCGGAGCAGAGGTGCTGGTGAACTGCGCCAGCCAGGAGTATTTTGGCGCTGTGGACCTGAAAGCGCTAAAGCTGAAAGTGGTGACGCCGGTCTTTATGGAAGACAAGAACGGCACGCCAAAGATCGTCAGTTTTTATGCCAAACGCGCCCGCGGTGCGATGGCGCGCTATGTCATTCAGCACCGGATAACGGATATCGCGGCGCTGCAGGATTTTGACAGTGGCGGCTATGTCTTTCAGCCGCAATTGTCCGCGTCAATGAAGCCGGTTTTTCTGCGCCAGCCGAGCGCCTGAAGGCCCGGGTGTCCTAGGCGGCTGAGTTTACGGAGATTGGCTGAACATCGTCGGGTGCATGTTTCAAAATGCGCTCAACGATAAGGGCTTTGCGCAGAGGTTTGGTCATATAATAGTCGAGCCCGGCGGCCAGTATGCCGTCGGAATCGCCCGCCATTGCATGGGCAGTGAGGGCGATAATGGGGACATGCCCCCCGGTTTGATCCTCGATCTTGCGGATCTCTCCGGTCGCTTCCTTGCCGTCCATTTGCGGCATGGAAATATCCATAAAGATCAGATCTGGCTGAAACTCACTAAAGAGAGCAACCGCTTCGACACCATTGCTGGCAAATTGCAGCTCGATCTGAAGGTCTTTGACCATCTTGCGAAAGACCAGCTGGTTGGTCTTGTTGTCTTCGGCTGCGAGAACACGCATTTTACGCGTGCCGTTTTGCGCCGGTGGGTCGAGCGCGTCAGCTTTGCCTGCGGCATAGGCCTCTTCCAGCGTTTGTGCCTCAGGCGCGGCACCCTCTGCAGCATCGGTCAAAAGCGCATCAGAGCTCATGTCTGGATGACCCTCCACGGCCTCTGCCTCGACCAGCTGAGACGGCAGAGAACAGCTGAGGCTGGCGAGCTTGGCAAACAGCTCGTCGCGCGGCGTGGGCTTTGGCAACAATTCCAGGTTCAGCTCTTTGACATCCTGAGCAGAAAAATCGTGTAGATTGGCGCAGAGCATCACAATCGGTGTGTCGCTCCAGTCACTTTTGCGCAATTGCCGCGTCAACTCCAATCCGCCGCCGCCGGGCAGGGCGTGATCGCTGATGAGCAAATCGATGCCATGGTGCATCTTTTTCATGGCATCAGAAACACTGTCAGCAATGGTTGCCTCGACACCCAAAAGCATCAACTGACGGTGCAGGATCTCGCAGTTGAGCGCAGAGTCGTCCACCAAAAGGATATGCCGCAGGCTCTTTGGCAGCTTTGGGGTCGGCGCATAGGGGCCCTCGGCTGTGGGCAGCGGAATGCGGAAGCCAAAGCAGGATCCTTTGCCTTCTTCGCTTTCGACCCAGATCTCGCCGCCCATCAAATCAATCAGACGCCGCGAGATTGACAGGCCCAAACCAGTGCCTTCGAACTTGCGATTGCGCTCGTTCTCGACCTGGTTGAATTCGCCAAAGACGTGGTCGATTTTTTCTTCGGGAATGCCGATGCCTGTGTCTTCGATCATGCAATGGACCGCGCAGGAGTTGTCATCTGCGTCATAAACCCCGGTCACGCGCAGGGTGACATGGCCTTCTGTGGTGAATTTCAGGGCGTTGCCAGCCAGGTTGGTCAGGACCTGCCGGATGCGGCCTGGATCGCCAACAAACCGCGTTGGCAGGAACAGGTCATAGTCCACCAGCATGGTGAGACCCTTGTCGCGCGCGGTGGGCTGCAGCAGCATGACCACCTCGTGGATGCTGCGCTCCAGATCAAAGTTTTCTTTGTGCAGCACCAGTTTGTCGGCTTCGATTTTGGAATAGTCGAGCACGTCGTTTATGATCACCAAAAGCGCTTCGCCAGAGTTCTTGATCGTTGTGGCGTAGAGTTTTTGTTCTTCATCCAGCGTGGTGTCGTTCAGCAGTTCCGCCATGCCGACAACGCCGTTCATCGGGGTGCGGATCTCGTGGGACATATTCGCCAGGAAGGCGGATTTGGCGCGGGTGGCGGCCTCGGCACGTTCGCGGGCGCTGCGCAACTCTTCTTCGTAGTGCACGGTCGAGGTGATATCGAGCGCGAGGCTCACCACATCTCCGCCATGACCACGTTGGTCAATAAGGCGCAGATAGCGATCATCCCACAGCTGCACCACCACGGGTTCGGGCGCCATTGACATCCAGCGCTCGGTCATCATCGCACGCCAGATATCGGGCTTCATCTCGCCGGTATTGATCAGGCCTTCGTCCGTGAGGATCTGCAGGATACGCACATAAGAGATGCCAGGG
>JAWUWF010000113.1:0-11263 GCA_034111985.1 Pseudophaeobacter sp. | reverse complement strand
CCTGCCCTGCCCGCGCATCATAGCAGCCCTAGACGGCGCTGCTATGTTGGCGCTTGCGGATGAAAACGGCGACACACGTCTGACCTGGGTTCTCGAATGTCTGCCGGGCCAGTGCTACGCCACCAGCGCTCCTAAATCTCTGGCGCTGATCCATGAGGTCGGCGCGGTCCTTGGCGGCGCAGGTCAGGCGCTGGCCGATTTCCACCACCCGGGACTGGAGCGCGATTTCAAATGGGATCTTATGCGCGCTGCCTGGGTTGGCGATGAAATCAGATGCATCGCAGATCCCGCGCGCCAGCAAATCATTCGCGATATCACTGCGGATTTTTCATCTTTAGAGCCTGTTCTGCAGCAGCTGCCAAAGCAGGCCATCCACAACGATGCCAATGACTACAACATCATGGTCGCAGGCACCCTGACGGAGCCCAGGCATGTTTCTGGTCTGATTGATCTGGGAGATATGTGCGCTGCGCCACGGATTTGCGATCTGGCGATTGCTGCGGCCTATGTGGTGCTGGATCACTCCGACCCTGAGGGCGCATTGGCGGCGCTGGTGGCCGGCTATCACAGCGCCTATGCGCTGACGCCACAAGAGGTGGATCTGGTCTGGCCATTATTGCGCATGCGGCTGGCGGTCAGCGTGGTGAACTCTACCCTGATGGCCATTGAGACCCCAGATGATCCCTATGTGACCATATCGCAGGCCCCCGCCTGGCGCTTTCTGGAAGGCACGCAGATCCACCCGGGCCTGCTCACGGCCAGACTGCGGGCCGCCTGTGCAATGCCCGTTGTGGAGGGCGGGGATCGTGTCATGGCCTGGCTGGACGCCGAACGCGGCAATTTTGCGCCGCTGATGGGCGAGGATCTGGCGGAGGCTCCTATGGGGTCGCTGTCGGTTGAGAATTCCACCTGGCCGCAGAACCCGTTTGATATGCCCCTTGCCGAGGCCGCCCGCGTCGGGGAAGAATTCGAGGACGCGGGGCGCATCTGGCTGGGCTACTACCATGAGCCGCGCCTGATCTACGCCGAGCCCGCCTTTCGCAAAGGCCCCTACAAGGCCAGCAACCGGCGCACAGTGCATCTGGCGGTGGATGCCTTTGCCCCTGCCGCCACGCCGATGTTTGCGCCCCTGGCGGGCGAGGTCTTTGTAGTGGAAAATCGCACCGGACATCTGGACTATGGCGGGGTGATCATCCTGCGCCACAAGACCCCTGCTGGCGACAGCTTTTATACGCTCTATGGCCATGTCAACCCCGAATGCTGTGACCGGTTGCAGCCCGGTGACCGAATAGAGAAAGGCGACGAATTCTGCCAGTTGGGCGATGCCAGCATGAATGGCGGCTGGGCGCCGCATGTGCATTTCCAGCTGGCGCTCACCACCGAAGGCATCGAGGCCGACTGGCCCGGCGTGGGCGACCCTGACGAGATGTATCTGTGGCGCGCCGTCTGCCCCAACCCAGCAGCGCTGCTCAATCTGGCGGATGATAAATGCCGCTATACCCCCACCAACAAGGACGAGATCCGTCAGGGGCGCCGCGATCACTTTGGCGACAACCTCAGCCTCACCTATGCGGATCCGGTGATGCTGCTGCGCGGCTGGAAGCACCATCTGTTTGATGAATGGGGACGGCCCTATCTGGATGCTTATAACAATGTGCCACACGTCGGCCATGCCCATCCCCGCATCCAGGCAGTCGCGGCAGACCAGCTAAAGCGAATGAACTCAAACACGCGGTATCTGCACCCGGCGCAAACGGCCTTTGCCGACAAAATCCTGTCAAAAATGCCCGATCACCTGCAGGTCTGCTTTTTCGTGAATTCCGGCAGCGAGGCCAATGAGCTGGCGCTGCGACTGGCACGGGCGCACACAGGCGCCAAGGGCATGGTGACGCCGGATCACGGCTACCATGGCAACACCACCGGGGCGATTGACGTCTCTGCCTATAAATTCAACGCCAGAGGCGGCGTGGGTCCCTCTGACTGGGTCGCGCTGGTCGAGGTGGCCGACGACTATCGCGGCTCCTTTAAACGCAACGACCCAGACCGGGCGCAAAGGTTTGCCGATCTGGTGGATCCAGCCATCGCAGCGCTACAGGCACGGGGTCATGGCCTAGCCGGCTTTATCGCCGAGACCTTTCCATCGGTTGGTGGCCAGATCATCCCGCCCAAGGGCTATCTGGCTGCGGTCTATCAAAAGATCCGTGCTGCGGGTGGCCTCTGCATCGCCGATGAGGTGCAAACCGGCCTGGGTCGGCTGGGCGACTATTACTTTGGCTTTGAGCACCAGCAGGCCAGCCCGGACATTGTGGTCATGGGCAAACCCATTGGAAACGGCCACCCCATCGGCGTGCTGGTCACCACCCGTGCCATCGCCGACAGCTTTGCACAGGGGCCAGAGTTCTTTTCGACCTTTGGCGGCTCAACCCTGTCCTGCCGCATTGGCAAGGAAGTGCTGGATATCGTTGACGACGAGGGCCTGCAGGAAAATGCCCGGCTGATGGGCGCCCAGCTGATTGCCGGACTAAAGACACTGGAACATAAGCACCCCTGTGTCGGAGACACACGCGGCATGGGGCTGTTTCTAGGGGGAGAGCTGATCGAGGCAGATGGCTCTGAGGCCACAAGGCTGTGCGCCTACATGAAAAACCGGATGCGCGATCACCGCATTTTGATCGGCAGCGAAGGCCCCAAGGACAATATTCTGAAGATCCGCCCACCGCTGACCATCGACGCCGAAGGGGTTGAGATGATTCTCGCAACATTGGATGGGATCTTGTCAGAGGTAACTTCGCGCTAGTGGCGCTTTTCAAACCCCTCGTCGGCCCGTAACGCGCCAGACCTGCAACGCGCCAGACCTGCACCGCGCCAGGCCTGCAACGCGCCAGGCCCGTAACCGGGCCTGCTGCCTGACAGGCGCCCAAAGAGGACAGATGTTTCAGGCAACAAAAAAGGCGATGGAAAACCACCGCCTTTTCTAGATCATATGCAGAGCAATTAGCTGCTTGCAACAGCCGCGCCGACCAGAACCAGCAGCAGCAGGGGCAGCAGAATGCCGCTGGAAGAGCTTGTAGCAGCTTCTTCGATTACTACGGGCTCAACGATAGGCTCTGCCAGGTTACCAGCAGTAGCGGTTGATGCAGCGGCGGTCAAAGCGGCTGCGAGTACAAGTTTGTTCATGTTAACCTCCAGAATTCGCGCAGATCACAAAAGACCTACGCACCCAAGACTTACCTCGTGATTTTTTCTAACCAGTAAAAGCGGGGAATTGCAATTGCTTGTTGATGTTTTCCACGCTTCCCAAATGGCTTTGTCGTCAAATAAGCAACACTTGCGTGCCCACTCTGGCCATCGCGAAGAGCTCTGAAATATGCTCGTTATATAGACCAATGCAACCATTGGACGATTTGCGGCCAATCTTGCGCGTGTCATGGGTTCCATGGATACGGTAGTACTTCCAGCTGAGGTACAAAGCGTGTGTTCCCAATGGGTTATCAGGACCAGGCGGAATATAGGCGGGCCATTCAGGATTCCGCTTGCGCATGTTTGGCGTTGGCGCCCAGCCCGGACCGTCGACTTTACGGATAATTGACGTACGGCCCCTGCGGGTCAGGTCATCCGACAAAGGCACCGATGAGGGGAAAAGTCTGTAATTATTCCCATCTTCAGACCAGTAGTGCAAAGCACGACTGTCGATGTCGACGAGAATCGCTCCTTTACGCAGATGATCGAAATAGGGCTGCCAGCGTTTTGCCCGAAAAGCCGAGATATTGCGCTGTACGGGAGCCTCTGCCTCGGGGGCCGGGCGCAGAGGGTCAAAGCCTTGTTCTTCATCGGAATCTGGCGCCACTTGTGACAAAGCAGGCGTGGCAATCATGGCGGCCGATCCGGCAAGGAATTGCCGACGCGTGCTGCCGTTAAAAGGGGTACGGGTCATTTGAAATATATCCTGCGCATTTCTATACGGGCTGGCGCGCATGATATGGCCAGAAAGCCTCAGTCGCAAATCAAACCATGAAATTTCTTGTCAAATTCCTGCTCTCCTGTTTGCGCAGATGCCACAGGAAGGATAAGTGCTGAAATCAATAATAGAGCGAGAGGCAAGATGAAGCGCGTTTTTCTGACCCTAATGGCCGCAGCCCTGACCCTGGCAGCTGCCTGTACTCCGACCTCTTACTCTGGCGAAGGCAGCGGCAAGGTCTACCGCATCCGCAATGAGGGCAAAGTTCAGCTGCGCATGCTGGACTCCGTCAATGCGCTGCGTCAGGCCTCCTCTAAACCGCAGGTGCAACTGAATGCGCAACTGAATGCGGCAGCCGCCACCCATTCCCGCGATATGTCGGTGCAGAACCGGCCCTGGCATTTTGGTTCTGACGGCTCGTCGCCCTTGGACCGGGTCGCCCGGACCGGCTACCCTGGGAGCATACAGGGGGAAAATATCTCAGAGACCTTTGAGAACGAGCTGCAGACCCTGACAGCCTGGATGGAAGACCCCAGCACGCGCGCCGTGATCCTGGATCCCAAAGCAACCAATATGGGTTTCTCCGGGTTTCAGGAATCCAATGGCAAGATCTGGTGGACCTTGGTGATGGCCAACTAGGCCAGGGTCAGATCCATACGGATCAATTGAAAGAGGGGCCGCAAGGGCCCCTTTTTTATTCAGTAAACACTGCGCCGCACCAAACGCTCAACGGGGCAGCGTCACGCGCAGATCAGGACCTGAGCGCGATTGGCGTGCCATCTGTCACCATGGCGTAGATCTCTTCGATTTCTTCATTTCTCACTGCGATGCAGCCAGCAGTCCAGTCTGACACCCGTGAGGCCCGTTTACGATCTTTTGCATTGTTGGGCTCACCGTGAATGAAAATCTCCCCCCCTGGGCGCTTACCAAGTTTCGCTGCACGGGCCCGGTCTTCGACATTGGGATAGGAGATCCCGATCGACAGATGAAAGGCGCTATTGGGGTTGCGGCGGTCGATCCGGTACAGACCTTCCGGTGTTTTGCCATCTCCTTCGACCTGCTTTGGGCCTTCGGGCGCAAAGCCGAGATCCATCTTGAATTCCCGCAAGACGTCTTGACCGTTCAGGAGATAAACTTTGCGCGCGCCTTTATTGACCACAACGCTGGTCACTTCCGGGCCGTTATAAGTCTTGAAGCGGGTTGCATAATTGGTCCCACCGCAGCCTGAAACTGCCAAGCTCGCAACCGCGGTTAATCCAAATGCTCGTCTGTCCATGTCTTGTTCCTGTCTGGGCTGCTCGCTTTTTCAGCGCCATACCCCGAATCGCGGGAAATTCAAAATCACAACTTGCTGTCTGGCTGAACAACTGGCGCCTGCCCCGCAGGTTCGACCTCATTGAGACGCGCCTCGATGCCTTTCAGGCGTTCCAGAACTTCGTCCCGATAGGCATCGGTGCGCTCGCCCTCTTCGGCGGAATGGGCGTCCTGCATCGAGTTGACGATCAGACCAACCAGCAGGTTCACCACCGCAAAGGTGGTGACCATAATAAAGGGTACAAAGAAGGCCCATGCATAGGGATAGATCTCCATCACCGGGCGCACGATCCCCATCGACCAGCTTTCCAGGGTCATAATCTGGAACAGGGAATACCCCGACCGCCCCAGCGTGCCGAACCACTCTGGGAAGCTTTCGCCAAACAGTTTGGTCGCCATCACCGAGCCGATGTAAAAGATGATCGCCATCAGCAAGAAAACCGAGCCCATGCCCGGCAGGGCTGTGACAAACCCCTCGACCACCCGGCGCAGGCTGGGAGCCACCGAAATGACCCGCAGCACTCTGAGGATACGCAGGGCACGCAGCACCGAGAACCCCTGGGCGCCGGGGATCAGCGCAATGCCGACGATGACAAAGTCAAACAGGCTCCAGCCACTGAGGAAGAAGCTGAAGCGCCGCACAAACAGTTTGATCAGGATCTCGACAATAAAAATGCCAAGGCAGATCTTGTCGATCAGATGAATCAGATCACCGACCTGCCCCATCACCACCTCTGAGGTCTCAAGCCCCAGTGTGACGGCGTTGACCATGATCACCGCCATGATAAAACGGGTGAACGTGGCGCTTTCCAAAAGCCTGCTCAGGCGGTGTGTCACAGTCATCAGGGTCTATCCAAATCCGGTCCCGGCGCGGGTGAGTAGCGATCAGTCATCCAGTGTGAAACTGGCGACCACTTCGGTATGGGCTGACCATCTGAACTGGTCAACCACCTGCACCCAGTTGAGGCTATAGCCAGCCGCCACAAGGATCTTTGCATCACGGGCAAAGGTCACAGGGTTACAGGAGACATAGGCGATCACCGGCATCCGTGTGGCAGCCAATTGCGTCACCTGCGCCTCGGCGCCCGCGCGGGGCGGGTCAATCACCGCAGCCTCATAAAAGGCGCCAAAGGGTTTGAGGTCTTCGGGCAACAGGGGATTGCGAAACAGATCTCGCACCTCGGCCGTGAGCTTTTTCATGCCCTTGCCCTGACGCCAGCCTGCCTGCATCGCCTCGATCATGTCGCGTTCACTCTCTAACGCATAGACCTCGGCCCCGGCGGCCAGCGGCAAAGAGAAGGTGCCGCAACCAGCAAAGAAATCAACGATCCGCTTGGCGCCCTTGGTGATTTCCTTAACCGAGGCCAGCAAGGCCGCCTCGCCATCGCGGGTAGCCTGCAAAAAAGATCCGGCCGGCGCGCAGACGCGGGCGGTGCCAAAATCCTGCAACGGCGGCTGCTCCATCGCAACCTGCTCATCTTCCCAGGTGAGGCGCGCGACGCCATGCTTTCCCGCCAGCGCAGCAAGTGTCCCTCGCAAGGTACTGTCGAGCGGCTTGCCCTCGCGCACCAGCACATCGAGACCGGTCTCTGAGGTGGTCAACGTGACCGACAAGGGCGTTTTGCGACTTGCGCCTGCCATCGCCAGTGCCTCGGCCAGCGGAATCGCAGCGATCAGCGCCGGGTCCAGCAGCAGGCAATCGGGGATCGGGGTAATGACACCAGAGGCCCGGCCATGAAATCCGGCCATGGCGCCCTTTTTGGTGCGGCGTACCGCCAATGTGGCGCGGCGACGTGACTGCGCCGGCGAGGTATGGATGGGGCGAAACGTAGTCTCAAGCCCCTGCGCTGCAAGCGCCGCTTTTACAATGCTGATCTTCCAGTCGGCGACAAAATCATCGCTGGCATGCTGCAGCTGGCAGCCGCCGCAGGATTTGTAATGGCGGCACGGCGCCTGAATGCGATGCTCTGACGGGGTTTCAATGCGGATATCCGTCAATTGGGACCCCTCCTGCACACCGCTGACCTGCTCATCTGGCAGGGTACGGGGGGCAAAAAGAGGACCGAGGGCGACACCGTCGCCTTGATGGCCAAGCCGGGTGATCGTTGCTGTGGTTCTGGCTACGTTTTCCATCTGGGCTAGATAGCGACTACGGCCCAATGAAAAAAGGTAAAAACCCGGCTTTGGCGTGTGAAAAACGGGTTTTCTGTAAATGGGCAGCTATATCTGCGCAATTCACTCAGCCGCAGCGGTCTCTTCATCATCGGTACAGATGAAACCACCGGATTGGCGGGCCCAGAACTGCGCATATAGCCCGCCTGCCGCCAAAAGTTCGGCGTGGCTGCCGATCTCGGCGATCTGACCCTGCTCCATCACGATAATCCTATCCATCTCGCTCAACGTGGACAGACGGTGGGCAATCGCCAGCACAGTTTTGCCCTGCATCACCCGCTCAAGAGCGTTTTGGATCAGCGCTTCGACCTCGGAATCCAGTGCCGAGGTGGCCTCATCCATGATCAAAATCGGCGCATCCTTGAGGATGGCGCGCGCCAGGGCAATACGCTGACGCTGCCCGCCCGATAGCTTCACACCGCGCTCGCCCAGGAAGGCGTCATAGCCAGAGTTTCCCTGGCCATCTTCGAGCTCAAGGATAAAATCATGCGCCTCGGCCTGTTTCGCAGCCTGAATAAGTTCCGCCTCGCTGGCATCGGGTCGGCCGTACAGGATGTTGTCACGCGCCGAGCGGTTGAACATGGCGGTTTCCTGCGTCACCATGCCGATCTGGCTGCGCAACGTGTCCTGCGTCACCTGCGAGATTTCCTGCCCGTCGATCAGGATCTGGCCATCTTCGCCATCATAGAGCCTCAGCAGCAGCGACACGAGGGTCGACTTGCCAGCGCCCGAGGCCCCAACGATTCCCAGTTTCTCGCCCGGTTTGATCGTCAAAGAGACATTGCGAATGCCCCCCACGTCGCGCCCATAGGCAAAGCCAACAGAGTCAAAAATGATCTCGCCCGCCGGGACGTTCAGGGGCTTGGCTTCGGCTCTGTCTTCGACCCTATCCGGACGGGTCAGGGTCTTCATGCCATTCTCGATCTCACCCACGTTTGAATAGATCGCCATCAAGGTGAAACTGACCCAGCCGGTCATCTGCGCAATGCGGATCGAGACGGCCCCCGCCGCAACGATATCGCCCTCACTGGCAGAGCCTGCCTGCCACAACACCAATGTCGCCCCGATCAAAAGCACCGGCAGAACCCCGGCAAGCGTCATCAGGCAAAATCGAAAGCCGGCAGCGAGATAGCCAAAATCGAGCGAGGTATCCCGATAGGCAACCATCGCATCCTGAGCGCTGCGCTCCTCATGCGATGCCAGGGCAAAGAGTTTTACCGTTTTGATATTGGTGATGGTGTCCACCACCTGCCCCGAGACCGTGGCCCGCGCGCCAGCCCGTTTGCCAGAGCGCTGGCGCACCCGTGGTAAAAACCAGCTGATAAGCGCAAAATACCCCACCAGCCAGACAACGAACAGCAGCGTGATACGCAGATCAATGGCCCCCAACAGCGCCATGGAACCCGCCAATGAGGCCAGGGCAAAGGCCACCACGTTGATTACTTCTGTCGCGACCGAGGTCACAGCCGAGGCTGTCTGCATCTGCTTTTGCGCAATCCGTCCGGCAAAATCGTCATCAAAGAACCGCACCGACTGGCCCAGGGTCCAGCGATTCAGCCGGGACAACACCAGCGGATTCACATTGGGCTGAACGATAATGGCATTAGAGGCCGCAGACAGACCAAACAGCACCGGGCGCAGGATCAGGAAAAAGCCCAGCGCGCCGAGAATCACCAGGACATTTGCCATGGTAAAGAACTGCGCCGGTCCACTCTCCAGCGCCGTATCAATCACCAGGCCCAGAATATAGGCGGTGCCCGCCTCCATGGCGCCTGCAATCGCAGAAAAAGCTGCCGCCAGTATTAACATCGGCCAGGCACCTGACAGGCACCACATAAGGAAAGCCGCCAATGTTGTGGGTGGCGCTCCCTTGGCCGGTTGAAACGCGTCTATCAGATTGCCTATCTTCATTCTGCTGCCTCGATATTCAAAAATCCACCGGACTGACGCGCCCAGAACTGCGCATAGAGCCCATTGGCCTGCAAAAGGTCCTCGTGACGACCTTGCTCGGCGATGCCGCCCTGATCCAGTACCAGAATGCGGTCCATCTGTGCGATGGTGGACAGCCGATGTGCAATCGCGATCACCGTCTTGCCCTCCATCATGCCATATAGGGTCTCCTGAATGGCGGCCTCAACCTCGGAATCCAGGGCCGAGGTCGCCTCATCCAGCAGCAGGATTGGCGCGTCCTTCAGGACGACCCGCGCCAGCGTGATCCGCTGGCGCTGACCGCCGGACAGTTTCACACCCCGTTCGCCAACATGGGCCTCATAGCCACGCCGACCCTGCGGGTCTTCGAGAACCAGGATGAAGTCATGCGCCTGGGCCTGTTTTGCTGCGGCAATGACCTGCGCGTCCGTTGCATCGGGTGCGGCATACAGCAGGTTGTCGCGCACGGAGCGATGCAACAAAGAGCTGTCCTGCTGCACCATACCGATATTGCTGCGCAGGCTGTCCTGCGTCACAGCGCGGATGTCCTGACCGTCGATCAGGATCTGGCCCGAGTCCGGGTCATAAAACCGCAACAGCAGTTTCACCAGGGTAGATTTTCCCGCACCCGACCGCCCGACAAGGCCAATCTTTTCGCCGGATTTGATGGTGAGGTTCAGCCGCTCCAGCCCACCTGTCTCGCGGCCGTAGTGGTGCGACAGATCCTTTAGCGTAACCTCACCGTTTGTTAGCTTCAGTGGCGCGGCGTTTGCGGCATCCACAAGGTCGATGGGCTGCGCAATGGTCTCCATGCCTTCGGCCACCACGCCAAGCTGGCGAAAAAACGAGGTCAGCGCCCACATTATCCAACCGGTCATGGCGTTCAGTCGCAGCGTCAGCGCCGTGGCCGCCGCCACCACCCCAGCCGAAGCAGACCCAATCATCCACAGATGCAGCGCCCAGCCAACAACACCGACGATCAACAACCCGTTCAGCGAGACCAAAACCGCATCCATCACGGTGAAAATCCGCATCTCAGCCTGAAAGGTCTCCCGCGTCTTCTCGATAGCGTCTTTGGCATAGTTGAGCTCTCGCTCATCATGGGCAAACATCTTGACCGAATGAATGTTGGAATAGCTATCCACCACCCGTCCCGTCACAGTCGAGCGCGCATCCGAGGCCGCCTGACTGGCAGGGCCAACCCGCAGGATCGTCCAGCGCACCAGAATCCCATAGAGCACAAACCAGATCAGCAGGGGCAGCATCAGACGCGGATCCGCCACCATCAGCAGCACCGCCGCGCCAATCATATAGGCCAGCGAAAAGGTAATGGCGTCAAAGACCTGAAAGATCACCTCACCAGCTGCAGAAGGTGTCTGCATGATGCGATTGGCGATGCGGCCAGCAAAGTCGTTCTCGAACCAGGACACCGACTGGCGCAGCACATGTTTATGGGCCCGCCAGCGGATCAAGGTGCCAAAGTTCGGCAAAATCGCGTTGTTCAGCAGCAAGACATCCCCAAGCTGCAGCATCGGCCGCAGCAACAGGATAAACAACGCAACCAGGATCAACTCGGTGCCATGGTCCTGCCAGACCTGCTCTGGCGTGCCAGACAGAAAATCGACCACCCGGCCCATGTAGTAACTCAGGCCGATTTCCATCGCCGCCACCCCCACGGACATACAGGCAGTCAGAACACAAACAGCCTTAAAGGGCGTGGAATAGGCCTTTAGAAACGGCCAGAGCCGCGTCGGAGGCGTGTCCGTCTCAGGGTAGTCGCAATAGGGATCAACGAGGTTTTCAAAAAAACGAAACATGTCAGTGTGCTCCAGTTATTTGAGCAAATAGGGAAAGCGAAATGCAGACAAAGGGCGAAGCCATAGCCCCCGT
>JAWUWF010000112.1:0-11322 GCA_034111985.1 Pseudophaeobacter sp. | reverse complement strand
GTCCACCGGCACGCCAGCCTCAAGCGCGGCGCGGATCACCGGGTTCGGGCTGGGGTAGAGATGCGGAATGCCGGGCGATGTCACCAAAACGGCCACATCATCAAAGGCGCCTTGCTTGCGCAGATCACGCAGATCAAACCCTTCCGCCTCTGCCCTGTCCCGCGCCTCTGGATTGTCGTCCCAACACACAGGGCGCGCGCCGCCCGCAAGCAAGGCCCGCGCCGTGGCCAGGCCAGATCGCCCCAACCCCAGAACGGCGACCACTGCGCCCTCAAACCCTTGCACCGGGATCATGGCCCACCTCATCTTTGATCAAAATTAAGCCGACACAGTGCACCGCAGTGCCCAGACTTGCAAGGGCGCGCACAGAGGCCGCAAGGCCTCTGCCACCCCCAACAATTGCGAGAGAGGCGTAGCCGCTCGAAATTGGCGGGAGCGCCGCCTTTCTCTGAGGTCATCTGCGCTGCAAAAAGGGGGCCAAAGCCCCCGTTTCACTTGCCATTCAGTCTTGCACAAACACGCTTTAGCAAGGGGTTAGCGCACTTTGAGTGTCGCCAGACCAATCATTGCCAGGATCAAAGCGATAATCCAGAACCGGATCACGATTGTGGGCTCGGCCCAGCCCTTTTTCTCATAGTGATGATGGATCGGCGCCATCAGAAACACCCGCTTGCCGGTGCGCTTGAAATAGAGCACCTGAATGATCACTGACAGCGCTTCGAGCACAAAAAGCCCGCCAACGATAGCCCAGACCAGCTCGTGCTTGGTGACAACGGCAATCGCCCCCAGCGCGCCCCCGAGGGCGAGCGATCCGGTATCGCCCATAAACACCGCCGCCGGTGGCGCATTGTACCACAAAAAGCCCAGCCCGCCGCCAAACAGCGCCGCGGCAAAGATCAGAATTTCACCTGTTCCCGGCACATAATGCACATCGAGATACTCGGTAAAATCGACCCGTCCTACAGCATAGGCAATCACACCCAGGGTGCCGGCTGCGATCATCACTGGCATGATCGCCAGCCCATCCAACCCATCGGTCAGGTTCACCGCATTGGCCGATCCCACAATGACGCAGATGACGAAGGGCACATAAAAGTATCCCAGATTGATCAATGTGTCCTTGAATACCGGTAACGCCAACTGATTTTGTAGTGCCGCCGGGTGATAGGCCCCGGCCCAGATGGCCGCGATCACCGCAATCAGAATGCCCAGCAGAAGCCGCACCTTACCGGAAACTCCGGCAGTATTTTGTTTGGAGACCTTGGCATAATCATCGGCAAAGCCAATCAGCGCAAAGGAGATGGTGACAAAAAGAACCAGCCAGACAAAGGGGTTATCCAGTCGCGCCCAGATCAGCGTCGCGGTCAAAAGCGCGCCCACAATCAGCAATCCGCCCATTGTTGGCGTGCCCGCTTTGGAAAAATGCCCCTCGGGGCCGTCATCGCGGATCGGCTGGCCCTTGCCCTGCCTGCGCCGCAGCACATTGATCAGCGGTTTGCCAAACAAAAAGCCAAAGACCAGCGCCGTCATAAAGGCGCCGCCAGCCCGGAAGGTGATATAGCGGAACAGGTTGAAAAAATCGCCGCCATCCGACAGGGCCGTCAGCCAATAGAGCATCTCGGATCGATCCTCGCCTTTAGATATGTTTCAAGATTAGCGCTTGCCATGACCCAATTCCCGGATGCCGTCAACGACCTTGGCCAGGCCTACGCTCAATGAGCCCTTGGCCAGCACAATATCGCCACAGGCCAGCTGGGACGCCAGATCAGGCACCACTTGCGCCGCAGTTGCATAGGCTTTGCCACGCTTGCCTTCCGGCAGTGCCGCGTGAAGATGCGCCATCAAGGGGCCAATGCAGTGGATCGCATCAATCGCGTCCAGCGCTGCCAATTCGGCCAGGCCAACATGCAGGGCGACCTCTTGTGGGCCCAACTCAGCCATGTCACCAAGATAGGCAATCTTGCGCCCCGGACCAGTCTGTGTCCCCGTCAGAGACCCAGGCTGCGGCGTGGCTGCCAGCACCTCAAGGGCGGCGGCCATCGATGTTGGGTTGGCATTGTAGCTGTCATCGAGGATCAGCAGCTTGCCCCTGGGCCGCGCGACCTCGACCCGGGCGCCGCGGCCCTTGACCGGCGACCACAGCGCCAGCATCCGTGCCGCCCGCAGCGGATCCGCGCCCGCAGCAGCAACGGCAGCCAGCGCGCCGAGTGCGTTCATGGCAAAATGCGCCCCCAGCGATTGGATGTGCAGCTCCAGCCTTGTGTCCCCACATTGGACATCCGCCAGGGTTTCTTCACCGCTGATCCGGGTGGCGCACAGCTTGTAGTCTTCGGCCGCTTGGCCAAACCAGATGTGCAGCGCGCCCAGCCTTTCGGCTTCATCCGCAAGCACCTGCGCCTCGGCAATATCGCCGTTCAGCACCGCAACGCCGCCGGGCTCCAGCCCCTCCATGATCGCGGCCTTTTCACGGGCAATACCCGCCACATCATCAAAGGCCTCAAGATGTACCGCCGCCCCCGTGGTCACCAGCGCCACATGTGGACGCGCCTGCCGTGCCAAAGGTGCGATCTCACCTGGGTGGTTCATGCCGATCTCAATCACCGCAAATTCGGTCTCACGTGGCATCCGCGCCAGGGTGAGCGGCACCCCCCAGTGATTGTTATAGCTGGCAACAGCCGCATGGCAGCGCCCCTGATCGGCCAGCATGCAGGCCAGCATTTCCTTGGTCGAGGTTTTGCCAACCGAGCCTGTGACCGCAATCACCCGCGCGCCAGTGCGCGCCCGCGCCACCTGCCCCAGCCCTTCAAGAGCCGCCTGCACGTCCTCGACCACCAACAGGGGCGCATCCGGTGCGACACCTTCTGGGCGATGGGTCACCAGGGCTGCCCCTGCCCCCTGTGCCAGCGCCTGCGCCACAAAATCATGGCCGTCGCGCGCAGCCTTCAGCGCCACAAACAAATCTCCAGCTTGCAGCGTGCGGGTATCGATGGATATGCCGCTGACCTGCCAGTTCGCATCGACCCCATGGACCTCACCGCCCGTTGCCAGTGCGGCCTCTGCCGCCGTCCAAAGCACGCTCATACTGCTTTCCCGTCCAAAATCGCCACCGCCAGGCTGGCCTGTTCCACATCATCAAACGGCAAAACATCCGTGCCAACAATCTGGCCACTCTCGTGGCCCTTGCCGCAGATCAACAAAACATCGCCAGTGCCCAGCATATCGACGCCGCGCAGGATCGCCTCGGCGCGGTCACCCACCTCAAGCGCCTCTGGCGCACCACCCTTGACCGCAACGCGGATTGCAGCCGGGTCTTCGGTGCGCGGATTGTCGTCTGTCACGATAACCACATCGGCAGTGTCCTGCGCCGCCTGTCCCATCAGGGGGCGCTTCACGGCATCGCGATCCCCACCGGCGCCAATAATGGCGATAAGCCGTCCCAGAACATGCGGCCGCAGCGCCCTGATCGCAGTAGAGACCGCATCGGGCGTATGGGCGAAATCGACAAAAACCGCCGCGCCATTGTCGCGGGTTGCGGCATGCTGCATACGACCGCGCACGGTGGTGAGATGCGGCAGGGTTGCAAAAACCGCCGCGGGCTCTTCACCGCTGGCAATCACTAGTCCGCAGGCTAACAGAACATTTTCGGCCTGAAAGCCGCCAATGAGGTTAAGCCGCGTCTGAAACGGCCGGTCGTGCCAGGTGAACCGCAAGTCCTGCCCGGTATCATCATAGCGCTGCCCCGTAAGGCAGATATCGCCAAAGCCGCGCCCGACGCTGAGCACTTCCTGCCCACGGGCCGCCGCCACAGCGCGCATCTCGGCGCCACGCGGATCGTTCATGTTGATCACGGCCACGCCCTCTTCGGGCAGCACCCGGCGGAACAATCCCGCCTTGGCAGCAAAATAGGCCTCAAAGGTCTCGTGATAGTCCAGATGATCCTGGGTGAAATTGGTAAAACCCGCCGCTGCCAGTTGCACCCCATCCAGGCGGCACTGGTCCAAGCCATGCGAGGAAGCCTCCATCGCCGCATGGGTGACGCTTGCTGCCGCCGCCGCAGCAAGTGCTGCATGCAGAGTGATGGGTTCCGGAGTGGTATGGGCAAGCGGGTGGCTCCAGGCGCCTTCGATGCCGGTGGTGCCCAAATTTACCGCAGCATGCCCCAGCTCACACCAGATCTGGCGCACAAAGGTCGCGACCGAGGTTTTGCCGTTTGTGCCGGTGACCGCCACCATGGTCTGGGGCTGCGCGCCAAACCAAAGGGCCGCTGCATAGGCCAGCGCTTGCCGAGGGTCTTCTACAATCACCAGGGCGGCATGGCTGTCTGCGAGAGGCTTGGCTGCAATTTTTGCGCCCGCCGCATCCGTAAGGATCGCCGTTGCCCCCAGCTCCAGGGCGGCTGGGATGAATTTCGCCCCATGCACCTGACTGCCCGGCAGTGCTGCAAAGAGCATGCTGTCCCGCACCCGGCGACTGTCAACGGCCAGTCCTGAAATCAGCGGGTCAGCGCCGCCCCGCGCCGTCAGGCCCAGCTCACTGAGCGGGCGGGGAAGGTCGGGATCATTTGGGGTGTTGTTCATCTGCGGCCCTCACCAGGAATCAGCGCCCGGGATCTAACCCCGGGATCAATTTGAGGTGAGGGTTATACCCACTACCTCTGTGGGTTCAACTTGTGGTCTAAGGCCAAGGAGGGGCGCGACACGGCCAATCATCTCAGCAGCCACAGGCACGGCCGTCCAGCCGGCAGTGCGGCGTTCCTCGCCATAAGCTACGATCGAAGGCTCATCCAGAGTGACCACCAGCGCATATTTGGGATCATGGGCCGGGAAAATCGCGGCAAAGGTGGCAATCACCTTGTCCTCGTAGTAGCCGCCACGCGGTTTTGGCTTATCGGCTGTGCCGGTCTTACCACCCACCTGATAGCCGGGCACGCGGGCAAAACTGGCGGTGCCTTCGGTTACCACTTTGCGCAGCATCAGACGGGCTGCTTTAGCCGAGTCTTCGGACATGATGCGGCGGCCCAGCTGCGGGCCATCCTGCTTCAAGATAGTGGGGCTGACGTAGCGACCACCATTGGCAATCGCCGCATAGCCAGCGGCCAGATGCATTGGAGTGGTGGAAATACCGTGCCCGTATGAAATCGTCATCGCCGACAGTTCGGACCAGTTTTTCGGCAACAGGGGCTTGCCGCCTTGGGCCTCGACGATCTCAAACGGGGTGGCCTCTAGCATGCCAAGATCGTTGAGAAAGTCGCGCTGACGCTCGGCACCAATTTGCTGCGCCAAACGTGCCGTGCCGATGTTTGAGGATTTCACGATAATCTTGGTGACAGACAACTCGTTGCCGTAGTTACGGAAATCCTTGATCGCAAACTTACCCCAACGCAGGGGCCCGCGGGTGTCAATCACCGTATGTGGATTGACCAAACCCAGATCCATCGCCTGGGCGGCGGCAAAAATCTTGAAGGTAGAGCCAAGCTCGTAAACACCCTGCACCGCGCGATTGAACAGCGGGCTTACCGAAGGGTCAAAGCCCGATGCGGGCGGACGCGGGCGCTCGTTGGGGTCAAAATCCGGCAGGGAGACCACCGAGATCACCTCGCCCGTATGCACATCCATCAAGATAGAGGTGGCGCCCTTGGCGTTCATCAGCTTCATGCCGCCATCCAGCACGCGCTCTGCCGCGGCCTGCACCGTGAGGTCCAGCGACAGTGTCAGCGGCTTGCTGCCATTGCCGGGATCCCGCAGGTAATTATCAAACTGCTTTTCGACGCCGGCCACGCCAATCACCTCGGCTGCACTGACGCCTTCTTTGCCAAAACCCGCCCCGCCCAGAACATGGGCGGCGACGCTGCCGTTGGGATACAGACGCATCTCACGCGGGCCAAACAGCAGGCCCGGATCGCCTATCTCGTGCACCGCTTGCTTTTGCTCAGGGCTGATCTTCTTTTTGATCCAGGCAAATTTGCGCTTACCGGTGAAATCTTCCAGCAGACGCTCGCGTTCGAGATCCGGGAAAATTTCCACCAGCCGGTTTGCAGCATTCAGCGGATCGATCAGCTGTGGCGGCTGGACATAGAGCGAATGGGTCTCGAAATTAGTGGCGAGTATCCGCCCCTGCCGGTCCACAATATCGGCCCGCTGCATGGCAATGGCACTGCCAGCCGCGCTGGCCACCGGTTCGCGCGGCTCTGAGGTCGCCATAACCCCCATACGCCCGGCAACCGCCGCATAGGCACAGAGGAAAAACACCCCCAACACCAAAAGACGCCCCTCGGCGCGTTGACGTGACTTTACCTGTATATCGTCGTGACGTTGGCGGATGTTCTCTTTTTCAATAATGTCGGGGTTTTCCCCCTTGGCGCGAGCATCCAGAATACGGGCCAGCGGGCGCAGTGGCTTGCGGATCATGGGCGCAGCTCCCCGGCTCTGTTAGCATTCAGCCCCGAAACATCAACGCCCTCGGTGATCTGCAAGGGCGGCTGTGCAGGGTATGTGACCTCATCCACCCGGCCAAACTGATCCGGGCGCAGCGGCAGCAAGCCAAGACGTTCAAAATTCAACTCGGCCAGCTCCATCAGACGGTCTGGCCGGTTCAGATAGGCCCATTCCGCCCGCAGCACGCTCAACCGGACCTGCGCGGCGCCGATTTTACGTTGCAGACTGCGGGTATCCTTCAGCACTTGCTGAGTTGCGTAGTTTTCCTGATAGGCCCAAAAGGCGAGGCCAAAAACGGCCAGAGCCGTGGCCACGTAGAGCAGCGACTTCATTTGCCAGCCTCTTTCAACTGCGGCATGCTCAGATCCTTGGCACTGATCGAAACTGGTGCAACATCGGTACGCCGCCCCACCCGCAACCGGGCCGAGCGCGAGCGGGGATTACTCGCCAGCTCTTCATCGTCGGGGCCAACTGCCTTGCGGGTGACCAGTTCAAATTGCGATGCCAGTTCTTCTTGCTCGGGCGCATAGCGATTGGCGCGCCCAGTCTTGCCAGCACGATGCTGGAAGAAGCGTTTGACCATGCGGTCCTCGACGGAATGGAAGGTCACAACCGCCAGCAGGCCACCGGGCTTCAGCGCCCGTTCCGCTGCGAGCAGCCCATTGAACAGCTCTTCATATTCGGCGTTCACCGCGATGCGCAGCGCCTGAAAGCTGCGGGTGGCGGGATGCGATTTGCTATGCTTGGCACGTGGCAGGCAACCCTCGACCAGCTTGGCCAGTTGCAGCGTCGTGGTGATCGGCTCCAGCTCACGTGCCTTGACGATGGATTTGGCAATGCGGCGACTGGCGCGTTCTTCCCCATAGTGAAACAGGATATCCGCGATCTGCACTTCGCTGAGGTCGGCCACAAGGTCCGCAGCCGTTGGGCCGGACTGCGACATCCGCATATCCAATGGCCCGTCGCGCATGAAGGAAAAGCCACGTTCCGCAAGGTCCAGCTGCATGGAGGAGACCCCAAGGTCCAGCACCACACCATCCAGATCCTGCGCGTAGTCGTCCATCCGGGAAAAGACGCCCTCTTGCAGCACCAGGCGATCACCATAGTCTGCGGCCCAGGGCTGGGCCAATTCAAAGGCAAGGGGGTCGCGGTCAACACCGATCACCTGATCCGCACCGGCCTCCAACAACCCGCGCGTATAGCCGCCCGCCCCAAAGGTGCCGTCCAGCCAACGCCCCGAGATAGGTGCCACAGCCGCGAGCAGCGGTTGCAGCAGCACCGGAACATGGGGACCGGAGGAAGATTTGCGGTCCGTTGTCATACCTTATGCGCCTCCGGCGCTATCTAGGAACTCCAGCGGGTCAAACCCTTCCGGCAGCTCGTCCATCCATTTTTCGGTTTGGGCCAGTTCTTCTTCTTCATAGGTCTCGGGCTTCCAAAGCTGGAAGGTATCCCCTGCCGCCATAAAGAAGGCTTCTTTTTCGAGGCCAATCTTATTACGCAGCTTGGCGGGCAGAACCAGGCGACCGGTCTCATCTACCGTGGTTGGGAAAGACTGGCCGTGGAACAGGCGTTGCAGCATCTTGCGCTGCATCGAGCCGCGCGGCAAAGCGTCAATTTTGGCGTCGACCTCTTCGATCGCCTCCATCGTATAGCATTCCAGGTAATTGCGGCGGTGATCGCCGTAGACAATGACCAGTTCGGGATTTTCGCCGGACTTCCAGTTTGGGTCACTTGCCTCGATTACACGACGAAAGGAGGCTGGAATGGATACCCGCCCCTTTGTGTCCACCTTATGGTGACTTTCGCCTCTGAACCTGCGGCCCAAAACATAGTCCTTTACTTGCGCTCTTTGGCGCTATTTGTTCCCCAGAAACTAAAAGGGGCGGGTTGATCTGCTGCCACTGATCAACCCGCCTCCTAATTCCCGCTAAGCGGGGTGTCCGACTGCGCGCGCCACCGGGGGGGATGTCTGCTCGCCCGCGCGCCGGATCTCTCGTTGTTCGAATGAAGTGAAGGCCTGTATGAAACCTGCTTATTATTTTGAGCTTGGGGTCTTTGGCGCCCCTATATGCTCTTCGCCGCATCCGATGGATAAGGGATACTATGGGAATTCATGGCCTGACAACCCGAAATTCCGACAAGCCGCTGAGAGAGGGATGAGAACACGTCAAAGATGAGGCAAAACCTCGTCAAAATAGCGGGTCAAACACCTACAAATTGACATAATGGAGTCAAACACCGCTATATATAGGGTGCAAAAAAAACTCACCTCCGGGTCAAATTCGGCCCATCATTTCCCGACCTCAGACCATAGATCCGTTAACATATAGTCAAGTTCCGCTTATGTTCCAAGATCAACCTGTGAATAACTTTGTGGATAAGTGGATTTTCGCCCAAAGCACGCTTCCGATTCGCCCGATTTTGGCAAAACCGACATCAACGACAGCACGGAACTGGACGCAGCTGGGTGGCAAACCTCAATCAGTCCCATAATTTCCCACAGAACCCATAGTTTCCCATTCGCCGCCAAAGATCAGACAGTTTCAAGCCATCTGACGTAAGCACCCAGACCAATCGGTCGCAAAACTTGCAGGGTTGGAGCTCTCAGGCAGCGGCATCGCATCACGCCATGCCGCCTGCAATCATCCCTTCAGCAATCCGCCCATAGGCCACAGCCATGGGCCCGTCGCCCACAGCCACGGGCCGCCCAGCATCCCCGGCCAGACGGGTTTCAAGATCGATAGGCAAAACCCCCAAAAGCGGCAGGCCCAAAGCCTCAGCCTCAGCCTTAACGCCGCCATGACCAAAAATGTGATGCTCGCCACCGCAATCCGGACAGGTAAAGAAGGACATGTTCTCGAGCAGGCCCAGTACCGGGGTCTTTAGGGTATTGAACATGTCCAGCGCCTTGCGGGCATCAATCAAGGCCACATCCTGTGGTGTGCTCACCACGATGACACCGCTCAGCTCGCTCTTGGTGCAGAGCGTCAGCTGCACATCTCCGGTTCCAGGCGGCAAATCGACGATCAAAATGTCCAGCTCACCCCAGTTCACCTGCCCCAGCATCTGCTGCAGCGCACCCATCAGCATTGGGCCACGCCAAACCACGGCCTTGCCCTCGGGCACCATCAGGCCAATCGACATCATAGTGACACCATGGGCCTGCAAGGGCTCTATCACCTTGCCGTCGGGGCTGGCGGGGCGGGCCGAGACCCCCATCATGCGCGGCAGGCTCGGCCCATATATATCTGCGTCAAGCAGTCCAACCCTGCGCCCCTGCCGGGCCAAAGCCACGGCAAGGTTGGCGCTGACGGTTGATTTTCCTACCCCCCCCTTGCCCGAAGCCACAGCCACGATCCGCGCAACCCCTGCAGGCTTGATCGGTCCCGCCTGTGCTTTTGGATGCCCGCCTATCTTGAGGCTCGGCGCGGCAACAGGTGCTGCGGGCCCATGCGCGGTCAATGCAGCAGAGACCGCACCGACACCGTCCAGCGCCAAAACTGCGGCCTCAGCGGCACGGCGCAGCGGCTCCATATGTTGGGCAATAGCCGGGCTGGGCGCCTCAATGACAAAACTGACCTTCATATCTGAACCGGCTATATCTGAACCGGCATCCGCCCCTTTTTGAAGCGTCAGGGCCCGGATCATGTCCCGCGAAATCAAAGTCCCGCCATCGGGCAAAACCAGGCGTGCAAGAGCGTCTTGGATCTCTTTATGTGTCACTGACATTCCAGGCTTTCCTCTTTGGGGCTCCCCTCTCGGGGCACTGATCTCGTAAGGGGCGCACCTTGAGCCGAGAGCCCGTATTCCGCAAGGGCATGCAGAACAGCCCCGCCACTCAACTGACCCTAGGGAATGCAGAATAAGACAATTTTGCCTAAAAAACAGCTTGTTTACAAACGGGTAACAATCGACCCATGCAAATGCCGCATAGCAGAATTGCTCACTTCGGGGATTGTGCAAGCGCAGCAATTACCTATTTTGTTCTCAAGAAACGCCGATACCGGCACTTTGTAATTCACCAGTTCTGAGGATCCATCCGATGGCAGCTGCACACCAGATCGCAACATCTAAAGCCGTCTTCTCGGCGCTCCCACTGGCATGGTTCGACGAGCTGAGCACCAAATTCGCTCGGTTCCGCCTGTTTCGCCAGACACTAAATGAGCTGTCCGAGTTGTCCAACCGCGAATTGGCTGATCTGGGCCTGAACCGCTCGATCATCAAACGTGTCGCTTATCAGGCGGCCTACGAAAACAACTAATAGAGATCAGGCTCTTTTTCCTCCTCCCTAAAGGGCCTGTCCTAAGCGGTGACATCCTCCTCCTCCCTGATGTCACCGCACCTAAATACCGGGTAATCCCGGACAGAATACATCCGGGTCGTCTCCTCCCTAGATCCTGATGTTGTCATGAACGACGGTGCCCCTCCTCCTCCCTGGGCACCGTCGTTTTTTGTTTCCCCCTCCCCGCCTTCATGAGCCCACCTTGCGAAAGCAGGCAAGCCAACTTGACCCTGGCATGAAACCAGCTGGG
The DNA here is from genome assembly GCA_034111985.1 of Pseudophaeobacter sp. Taxonomy (GTDB): domain Bacteria; phylum Pseudomonadota; class Alphaproteobacteria; order Rhodobacterales; family Rhodobacteraceae; genus Pseudophaeobacter. Next base: position 353 of record JAWUWF010000112.1, on the reverse strand, counting down.
ACGATGAGTTTTGGCGCGTGCCATGAAATCACTAGACAGCCAGCAACCGGAAGCGATGCTTTCTATCTTGAAGTGGAGCGGCCTGTGGTAAGGGGCATGCGGGGAGACAAGGGGCAGCCGGGGCGCATTAGCCGATGCCTGCAACGTGTCAACTCATACAGCAAAAGCGCAGAACAAACCGTCCGGCACATACTGAGAGAGAACATAAGGAGTGTCACGACCCTTGTGCTGTCAGGCGAACCTATAGCCACGGAGGCTGTAAAACACCTGCCACCCTTACTGCAGAGCAAAACATCGGCAACAGGGGTGGGGGGGGGGGGGGGGGGGGGGGGGGGGGGGGGGGGGGGGGGGGG
>JAWUWF010000111.1:0-14361 GCA_034111985.1 Pseudophaeobacter sp. | reverse complement strand
ATCTTATTATGGCGCCAGGGCTGGCCAAGCCCTCGCCCAAGGGCGGCAGGTCCTACGACACCTTTCGCAACCGGATTATGTTTCCAATTCGCGATGCACGGGGCCGGGCCATTGCTTTTGGGGGCCGCGCGATGGACCCCAATGACAACGCCAAATATCTGAACTCTCCCGAGACCGAATTGTTCGACAAGGGCCGCAGCCTGTACAATCATGCGCCCGCCCGCGCCGCTGCCGGACGCGGCACGCCCCTGATCGTGGCCGAGGGCTATATGGATGTCATTGCGCTGTCCGAGGGTGGTTTTGTGTCTTCGGTGGCGCCCCTGGGCACGGCTGTGACGGAAAACCAGCTGCAGATGATATGGCGCATGGCGGACGAGCCGATCATTGCGCTGGACGGCGACAAGGCGGGCCTCAACGCGGCCATGCGACTGATTGATCTGGCGCTGCCGCTGCTGCAGGCGGGAAAATCCCTGCGCTTTGCCATTATGCCAGACGGGCAAGACCCTGATGATCTGATCAAGAGCCAGGGACCGCAGGCGGTGCAGGCGGTGTTGGATCAGGCGATGCCAATGGTGAAACTGCTGTGGCAGCGCGAAACCGAAGGCCGCGTCTTTGACAGCCCGGAACGCAAGGCCTCACTGGACAAGGCCCTGCGGGAGAAGATCAAACTGATCCGGGACCCGTCGATCCGCAAACACTATGGCGACGACATTCAAGACCTGCGCTGGACCCTGTTTCGCGGCAACCGCCCGGAGGGTAGCGGGCGTGACTATCAATCGGGCAGCTTTGCAGGCGAGGGCTGGAAGGGCGGCCGCAAGGGCGGCTTTGGTGATGGTGCTCGTAAGCCTTGGAAAGGCCAGAAGGTGGCACCGGCCCCAATGGCAAGCACCCGCAGCTCTGTTGTGGCGGCGGCTGATGATGCGGGTCTGGCACGGGTGCGCCAAGCCGTGATTCTGGCCGTGGCCATCTCGACTCCCAAGGTGATTGGCGAATTTGAGAGCAATCTGGAGCGTATGCATTGTGCCGACCCGAACCTGGGGCGCCTGCGCGATCAGGTGCTGCGCTATGGCATTGATGCACCACTGGGTCTGAAAGACAGAATCCTGGAAAACCTTGGTCCCCAGGCTCTTGAAAACCTGATGGGCCTTGGCCATGTGGCAATCATCCCCTGCCTGCGAAAATCCGATGATATTGAATCGGCGCGGCTGACGCTGGCCGAAGAATTTGCCAAACTGGAAGCTTTGCGGGGGTTGGATGCTGAACTGGCTGAGGCAACAGAGGACCTGACAGGACTGGCGGATGAGGCTTTGACCTGGCGCTTGAAGCAGGCCGCAGAGGCGCGCAATCGCGCTGTGCGCAGTGAGAATGATGACAAGGCCAACTATGATGTGGGCGAGAATGGCGCGCGCCTCGATCGTGAGGAACGTGACGCCTTTGGAGCCCTTTTGGACAGGATTGGTTTCTCCCAAAAGTGATTCGTGAGGCCTGCGAGTCGTTTTGCTAAGGAAGTACCAAACAAAAAACGCTAAACCGGGTGACGAATCACACGATTGCGCTAATGATTCGCTGATCCGAATCGCCCAGCCTCTTAGGGAGCATTGAATGGCCGCCAAAGATAATGATGACCGTAAGCCTGACAATCAGGACGCTGAAATCTCGCTGGACATGAGCCAGGCTGCAGTCAAAAAGATGATCGCCGAAGCCCGTGAGAAGGGCTATATCACCTATGATCAGCTCAATCAGGTGCTGCCGCCGGACCAGGTCAGCTCGGAGCAGATCGAAGACGTGATGTCGATGCTCTCGGAGATGGGCATCAATATTATCGAAGATGAGGAACTCGAAGAGGAAGAGCAAAAAGGCTCGACTGAACTGGTTTCCGCCGATAGCCCGCGCGAAGTCGCCGTCGCTGGCGCCGCCGCTGAGAAGCTGGATCGCACCGATGACCCTGTGCGCATGTACCTGCGCGAAATGGGCACGGTTGAGCTTTTGAGCCGCGAAGGCGAGATCGCCATTGCCAAGCGTATCGAGGCTGGCCGCAACACCATGATCGCCGGGCTTTGTGAAAGCCCTCTGACCTTTCAGGCGATCACCATCTGGCACGACGAACTGCTGCCCGAAGACATTTTGCTGCGCGACGTGATCGATCTCGAAGCTACATTTGGCAACCAGCTGGATGAAGACGGCGAAGCTGCAGTGCCGGTGGTGCCTGTGGTGCCGGGGGCCGCACCTGTGGCCGAAGCCGCCAAGGAAGAAAGCCCCGAGCTGGACGCCGACGGCAACCCGATTGCTTCGGACGATGATGATGACGAAGACGAGCAGGCCAATATGTCGCTCGCGGCAATGGAAGCGGCCCTGAAGGACCGCGTCCTGACCGAGCTGGAACGGATCTCAACCGATTTTGCCATGTTGTCTGAAATGCAGGACAGCCGGATTTCGGCGACTCTGAACGAAGATGGCTCTTTCAGCAAAAAAGACGAGGCCACCTATCAGGCGCTGCGTTCGGAAATTGTTGAGCTGGTGAATGGGCTTCACCTGCATAACAACCGGATCGACGCGCTGATCGACCAGCTTTATGGTATCAACCGCCGCGTCATGCAGATCGACAGCTCGATGGTGAAACTGGCCGACCAGGCCCGTATCAACCGTCGTGAATTTGTTGACGCCTACCGTGGCCGTGAGCTGGACCCCAACTGGCTGTCCGACATGGGCGAAAAGCCCGGTCGTGGCTGGCAGATGTTCATTGAACGCTCCACCGAAAAGGTCGAAGAGCTGCGCGCCGATATGGCGCAGGTCGGCCAATACGTCGGTCTCGACATCTCTGAATTCCGCCGCATCGTGCAGCAGGTTCAGAAAGGCGAGAAAGAGGCCCGTCAGGCGAAAAAGGAAATGGTCGAGGCCAACCTGCGTCTGGTGATCTCGATTGCCAAGAAATACACCAACCGTGGTCTGCAGTTCCTCGATCTCATCCAGGAAGGCAACATCGGTCTGATGAAGGCGGTGGACAAGTTCGAATACCGCAGCGGCTATAAGTTCTCGACCTATGCCACCTGGTGGATTCGTCAGGCCATTACGCGCTCTATCGCGGATCAGGCCCGCACCATCCGGATCCCGGTCCATATGATCGAGACCATCAACAAGCTGGTCCGCACCGGACGTCAGATGCTGCACGAGATTGGCCGTGAGCCAACCCCGGAAGAGTTGGCGGAAAAGCTGCAGATGCCGCTGGAGAAGGTCCGCAAGGTGATGAAAATCGCCAAGGAGCCGATCTCTCTGGAAACTCCGATTGGCGACGAAGAAGACAGCCAGCTGGGCGATTTCATCGAGGACAAGAATGCCGTGCTGCCCTTGGACAGCGCCATTCAGGAAAACCTCAAGGAGACCACCACCCGGGTTCTGGCCTCGCTGACACCGCGCGAAGAGCGGGTTTTGCGGATGCGTTTTGGCATCGGTATGAACACCGACCACACGCTCGAAGAAGTTGGACAGCAGTTCTCGGTTACGCGTGAGCGGATCCGCCAGATCGAAGCCAAGGCGCTGAGGAAATTGAAGCACCCCAGCCGAAGCCGCATGCTGCGCAGCTTTCTGGATCAGTAAATCAGGGCGCCCTTCGGGGCGCCTTTTTTCTGGGGGCTCCGGCGCATGTGCTGCCCTCTCAGCTTTGGGCGTGGATTTGGAATGCGGCAGGCTGGAGATCTCATCGTGTTTGATGGCGAGTGCGTGCTGTGTTCGCATTTCTTCCAGTTCATGCTGCGCCATGACACAGCACAACGGTTCTCCTTTGCCACTGCACAGTCAGAACTCGGGCAGAGGCTCTATCGCGAATTAGGCCTGTCCACGGATGACTTTGAAACCAAACTGGTAATAGTTGACGGCCAGACCTATCAACGTTTGGATGGCTTTGCCGCCGCAATGCGGGCTTTGCCCGGCCCTTGTTGGATCCTGGGGCTGTGTCGCTTTTTGCCGGGGTTTTTGAAAGACCCGCTGTATTATGCCATCGCCCGTAATCGCTATCGCATCTTTGGCCGGGCCAAAACCTGCATGGTGCCGGGGCCTGAGGTTCAGGCGCGGTTTTTGGACTGGAAGCCTGTACAGGGGGCAGACCAGCGTTAACTATTTTTTAACTACTGTCTTGCTGGGCGCGCCCAATCCCCCCTACGATGTACAGAGCCGCTGGGCTGCTCTTGAACACCAATCGCCTTTTGGGGGGACCGATGTCTGTAAATCAGAACCTGACCACGGCGCTGACTGCGCTGGAACAACAGCTTAAAACGCTGCAAGCCCTGACCGATGCCAATGAATTTATGGTGACGGCCCTAAAGGAACAGGGCGACGCCTTGAAGCATATGGAGGCAGAGCCTGCCCGTGAGTTGCTACGCGGACAGGCGCGGGCGCGGTTCAGCCAGGATCGGGGCGACGCCTCAGATGCCGCAGTGTTGGACGTCTTGGAGCAAAGCCTTGGCAAAGGTCTGGGAGCGCAGATTATTCCCTTTCCCGCAAGCGCTGTAAAAGAGCGCGGCTGACCCAAGGTTCCGAATAGGCAGGGGCGCCACGCAGACCCGTTTTGCTGAAATTCGGGGGCATTTAGATCCCTGCGAGGCCCCTGAGGCCTTTATAAAATGCTTCCAAGGCCCGAACTTAGAGGGCATCTTTTAGCGCCTCCCCTTGGAACCCTGCCATAGTTTTCCTATGTAGGACACAGACAAGGGAAAGCACTTTATGAAAAATATACTCATCGCATTTGGCCTGACTGCGACACTGTTGGCCCCCCTCAGTGCCGAGGCCTTTACCACGGCGCGCGGGGTGCGGGTCACTCCGGTTGATGATCTGATTTTTGAGGTCATCCCCAAAAGCTCTGGTTCATATAGTGACTTCTGGTGTGGCGCATCTCAATATGCTCGCCGGGTCAAAGGCGCTTCCTGGACTGATCGCATCTATGTGGTGCAGGGGCGCAGCACCAGCGTGACGACCGGGCGCCGCTCTGCTGTGCAGTACACTCTTTCCCCGGCCGAAGTGGGGGTTGCACCTCCGCCGCAGGGGTGGCTGGCGCTTGGGATCAAGGCCGGTGACAGTATGTCAGTGCAACAAGGGAATACTTATTGCATGCAGGTGCCAGTTGCGCGCAATTGATCAGGGGTGAGAGTGCTCTGGTGATGCTGCGACATCTGCCCAATACGCCACTGCACCAGCCAGCGCCATTTGGCCAGGCTGGTCTGTGATCCCAGCTCGGTCAGAGCCAGTTTCACGCCTCAGGCCAATACTGTCACACAGGCCAATACTGTCACGCCGGTCGGACAGAACTGAATCTGCCCGACTGCCGCCTTTTCACAGCTGCGTGTCGCACATAACCGTTACTGGAGCTGCGTCGGCGAATGTATATCCTGCAAGAGCGGGCGCTGGATACCCGCTCCATTTTGTAAGAGTGAGGGTGTTATGAAAAAACTATCTTTGGCAGTCTTGGCGTTCAGCGCCTCTGGTCTTCTCTTGGCCGGAGCCGCCTCGGCCTTTACCTCGCGGGATGGGTCGCGGGTGAATCCGGTTTCTGATGCGGTTTTTGAGGTTGTCCCGCGGGGCGGCGGGCTGGGTCGTAATTTCTGGTGTTCTGCGGGCGACTATGCCCAAAGGGCGCTAAAGGCCCCGTGGCAGGCACAGCTCTATATCTCCCGCGGACGTGGGCCCAGCGAGACCACCAACAGGCGTTCTGCGGTGCAGTTCACCCTTCAGTCCAACCTTGCCGGATCCCCTGCAGCAAACAGTTATGGCAGCGTCAATTCCCTGGCGCCGGGCGACAATATGCGGGTGCGCGATGCTTTCAACTTTTGCAATCAATTGCCCGCGGGCTTTTGACGTTTGGGTCAGTTGGCCACTTGGGCAGACCCTGCTACGCTCTCCTGTGAACGGACATTCAGCAGAGATGCTGAAAAGGGGAGGCTGAGAAAGTGACGCTGATTGAGTGCAGTCGAAGGCTGAAAAGGACATTGGGTGCCGCGGTCCTGGTGGTGCTAACCTGCTTTCCCCTGAGCGCTGAGGCCTGGTGGGCATGGAATCGCCACGAAGTGCTGCCGGTCTCCCAGGGCGTCTGGGAGGTGGTGAGCCGTGTCGGCTCTGGCGCGCAGGATTATTGGTGCGGCATTGGTGATTTTGCCCTGGGTCAGCTGCGCACCAAAGCAACCCAACGAATCTATATCTGGCAGGGGATTGGCCCCTCGGTGCATCGTCCCGGGCGCAAAGCCGTCCAATTCTCTTTGACACCGCCTCCAGGCAGCGACACCACTCCGCGCCTGTCGCTGAGCGTAAAGGCACTGGGTGACAATCTGAATGCAGCAACGGCCCGCAGCTACTGCACCGACCGGTTCGAGGATTTGTTTTTCCGTTTTAATTGATCCGCTGTGGGACAGGCTGCTCTTGCGAAATCTGGTGGGTCGCGACACATTTGGGGCATGCAAAAGCAATTTGAGATCAGCACGCAGGGCCCGGGCCTGTATGAGTTCACGGCAGATCTGCGGCATTGGCTGTCAGAGGTGCAAATCCCCTGCGGGCTTTTGACGCTGTTTGTGCGCCATACCTCCTGCTCCTTGGTGATCCAGGAAAATGCCGACCCCGAGGTGCAGGAAGATCTGCAGGCGTTCTTTGCCCGTTTGGTGCCACCGTCCTCTCATCCTTCGATGCGCTATCTGCGCCATACCTATGAGGGGCCGGATGATATGCCAGCGCATATCAAGGCGGCAATGCTGCCGGTGAGCCTGTCGATCCCTATAGTCAGCGCAGAGCTGGCCTTGGGTACCTGGCAGGGAGTCTACCTGTTCGAGCACCGCGAAGCACCTCACCGTCGCAAGGTTTTGGCGCATATCAGCCTTTGAGCCGCTTGATCTAGCGGTTAAATTTCCCCTCTACCCAATTCCTAGCGGCTGGCCTATAGTTGTGGATAAGTGTGCGGCATTAAGCACAAATGATAGGTATTGGGAAAAGGGGATCGGCAGATGCGCTGTCCGTTTTGCGGGAATATCGACACCCAGGTTAAAGACTCACGCCCCGCCGAGGATCACGTCGCGATCCGCAGGCGTCGTTTTTGTCCTGCCTGTGGGGGTCGTTTCACCACCTATGAGAGGGTGCAGTTGCGGGATCTGGTGGTTGTCAAAACCAACGGCAAGCGCGAAGATTTTGATCGTGACAAACTAGAGCGCTCGATCCGAATTTCGATGCAGAAACGTCCGATTGACCCAGAGCGGATTGATCAGATGATCTCTGGCATTGTGCGTCGGCTGGAAAGCATGGGGGAGGCTGATATCTCCTCTAGTAAGATCGGCGAGATCGTGATGGAGTCTCTGGCCCGGATTGATACCGTGGCCTATGTGCGCTTTGCCAGTGTTTACAAAAACTTCCAGGCGGCTGACGATTTTGAGGACTTTGTCCACGAATTGCGGCCACTGGTTCCTCCCGGAGAAGAGTGAACCCCACACAAAAGAGAGCCCGCTGTCGCGGCGCACAAGAGGTGATTGCGGCAGCATTTCAGCGGATGAGTTTCAGCAACGCCCTGATCGGTACAGGCCTGATTGGCATAGGCCCGGTCTGGGCGTGCTGCTGACAGGAATTGGCGGACAAGACGTGACGCATACGGATACGGATACCCGGTATATGGCCTTGGCCCTGTCGCTTGGGCGGCGTGGTCAGGGCAATTGTTGGCCCAATCCAGCCGTGGGCTGCGTGGTGGTTCGCGAGGGGCGCATTGTCGGGCGCGGCTGGACCAAACCCGGAGGGCGTCCCCATGCCGAAACCGAGGCGCTGGCGCAGGCAGGCGCTCTGGCGCAGGGCGCGACGGCCTATGTGACCTTAGAGCCCTGTTCGCATCAGGGCAAAACGGCTCCCTGTGCGCAGGCTTTGATTGACGCTGGCGTGTCTCGGGTCGTCGCGGCGATCGGCGATAGCGATCCGCGGGTTTCGGGGCAGGGATTTGAGATGCTGCGCCGCGCCGGGATCGCGGTCAAAGCCGGGGTGCTGTCCGAAGAGGCCGCCCGCGATCACGCGGGATTCTTCTTTAAGACAGAACAGGGGCGTCCGCTGGTAACGCTCAAGATGGCGAGCAGTTTTGATGGCCGTATTGCCACCGGGACGGGACAAAGCAAATGGATCACCGGGCCTGAAGCGCGCCGTGCGGTGCATGCCATGCGGGCGCGGCATGATGCGGTCATGGTCGGGGCAGGCACGGCACGAGCGGACGACCCATCGCTGACGGTGCGCGACCTTGGTGTTGCGCATCAGCCGGTGCGGGTGGTGATCTCGCGCCATCTGGACCTGCCGCTGATCAGCCAGTTGGCCCGCTCAGCGCGGGATATACCGCTCTGGCTTTGCCATGGGCAGGGGGCTGATATTGAACGCAAACAGGCCTGGGAAGGCCTCGGGGCGCGGCTGCTGCCCTGTGCCAGCCGCGGCGTGCAACTGGATGCGCATGATATTTTGCAACAGCTTGGCAAGGCCGGACTGACCCGGGTGTTTTGCGAAGGTGGCAGCGCGCTGGCCGCGTCGCTTCTGGCCTTTGATCTGGTGGACGAGCTGATTGGCTTTACAGCCGGGCTTGGCATTGGCGCTGAGGGCCTGCCGTCGATTGGCGCGCTGGGGCTTGGCAGTCTGGAGGCCGCCAACAGATTTGATCTGATAGAGGTGGGCCAGGTGGGGGCAGACGTGATGCACCGCTGGCAGCGAGCGATTTGAGAGCAGCTGCGCCACGTCTTGGATGCTCAGCCGCGCCGCCACAGATGTGCATAGGTGGCAAAGATACCCTGCAGTTTTGTCAAGGCCCTGTTGCCAAGACCCGGATTGGGCAGGGCGCCTGAGATCAGACGCTCCACCACCACTTCGGGTGGGCAGGGCTGGCGGGTAATCGGGTCAAAATAGCGTGGATAATCAATCAGAACGGCATGGGCGAGGCCCAAAAGCTCGGGGCGGGCCTGGCGCCATGCAGGTGCGGTGCGTTTGTCCTGCGGCAGCCCCCAGCCGGCATAAAAAGGCACGCCCAGCGTGGTGACCTTGACGCCGCGCAGCAGGGCTTCGAACCCCAGCAGCGATGTCATAGTCCAGACCTCTTGCACCATATCCAGCAGCGCCATCGGATCACTGTTGCTGGCCACCACATCAGCGAGCTGCTCGGGGATGACCTCTCCCGGACGCAGGCCCGCTTCGACATCGGGGTGCGGTTTGTAGATGATAATGGCCTTTGGGTTGGCTTTGCGGGTCGCGCGCAGCAGCGCGAGATTGGTGTTGATGCGGCCGCATCCGGCCTTGATCGAGGCATCATCTTCGACCTGTCCGGGCACCAGAATGCGATGGCCGGGCGGCAGATCCGGCACCTCGCCGGTGAGGTTGTATTTTGACAGGCTGTTGCGGATCAGCTGTTGAACCAGGGCTTCTGCCCGCTGTGCTTCGGCAGGGCCAAGATCAGCCCGCTTTGCGATCAGGTCATCCAGATCTGACGGCTGACGCGGATCATAGTATATTCCCTGACGATCCAGCACCAATGATAGGGGCGGCACCAGTTTGGCGCCCAATCCACGCGAGCGCAAAAAGCCATCCTCGACACGGGTGGCCCCGGCATGGGTCTTGTTGGCTTTGCCAGCCCAGACCATCCAGTTGCGGCCACTCTTACGGGCCTTTTCGGGGTCTTCGGTGAATTGAAGTTTCTTTGTTTGACCAAAGAAGCCCTGTAGCGGCTTGCGTTTCCAAAGCCGCATGCCAGAGGCCGCCCAGCCCGCCCTGTCCTGACGCCAGGCCCGGGTGCTGGCTTCAAGACAGTCGATCACCCGCTCCAGCTCGCACAGCCGGTTGGTGAAAGGGTCATACCAGGTCGGATAGAGGAACATCGCAGCCGAGAACAATTGCGCCCGTGTCAGTCTGCGTTGCCGCCGTGTGACCGGGTCTTCGTCCTGGGTGAGGCCCCAACCTGCATAAAAGGGCTGGCCAAAGACGCGGGGCTTGTGGCCGGCAAGAATGGCCTCAAATCCCAATTGCGAAGAAACGGTATAGACGGCTATTGCCCCTTCCAGCAGGCCCCAGGGCGAGACGGGATCGCTGAAGAGCGAGATGCGTCCCTGCGCGTCCTTGGCTGTGAAATGCCCAGAGCGATGCCCCGCCCGGGTTTCCGGGTGCGTTTTAATCAGGATGCGGGCGCCGGGGTTTTCCTGTTGGGCAAAAACCAGCATTTCGCAAAACCGGGCCCGGTCTGCTTTGGAGGCGGTGACCGATGCATCCCCGCGCAGCTGGTCCACCACCAGAACATAGCCGGGATCAGGAAGCGGTGCCTCGGGGGCAAAGCTGTTGTATTTGCTCAAATGCGCATCCTGCAGGCGGCCAATGGCGTTGCGGGCGCGCCGCATCATATGGCTGTCATCCAGGGGGTGAGTGGCCAAAAGCTCTTCCAGCTCGGAGGGCGTCGAGGGATCGAAATGCAGCCCCTTGCGGTCAAGAAGCAATCCCAGCGGCGGCTCCCCAGAGCGGCCCGGGTGGATGGACCGCAGAAAGGCGTCTTCGACCCGCAGCAGTTTGGCGCCGTGTTTTTCGGCGACGCTGCGGCCGCGATGAGCAGTCGGAGAGTTACCCCAGATGCCGACAAAATCATCAGCCTGCGGCAGGCCGAGGCGGAGGTGATAGCCCGCCAGAGCAAGAATGCGTCGCAAGCGCGTTTGGGTCACAAACCCACCATTATAAACAAAAAGCCGAGAGCCTTGGCCCCCGGCTTTTTGTTTGGCTTTTGAGCCGGTCATGCTATCAGCCGCCAAACAGCGTTTCGACGCTGGCGAGCGGTGTCAGTGGGCTGGCGAGCAGCGAGATCGTCTTGGTCCACTGCGCATAGGGCGCTTCGGTGACATAGAATGTGTCCTCGTCACGCACCACAAAATCGCGGGCGATGAACAGCCCGTTTGGCTGGGTCAGGTTCAGCACATAGACCATGCGCTGCGCCCCGATAAGGTCATCGCGTCCCAGTACCTGATTGGCAATTTCGGCGGGTTCATTGCGAAACACAAAGACGCCGGTTGTATCAGAGGGGGTTGAGATCAGGCCTCCGACCTGTGCGATGGCTTCAAGGGCGGAGAGGTCCTGGCTCTCAAAAGCAACACGCGCCTGCGCACTGGTCGCACCAAGAGCGGTAAAGGAGCGGCTGTCTGCTTCAACCAGAATACGGTCGCCGCCGCGCAGGGCGATATCCAGCTCGGGATGCTTGAACAGATCCTGAAACCAGATCTTACCCTGTTCTGAGCCGCGGATCACGGTGATCTGGGCAATCTCAGGTTCGATCGCCACGCCACCGGCGCGAGCCAGCATTGTTGACAGGGTTCGCGTTGGGCGCTCGATAGCATAGACGCCCTGACCGCCGACTGCTCCGGTCAGGCTGACGGTGGACCCATCGCCAGCCACGCGGCGCACCTGCACCTGTGGATCCGGGGTCTGGTCTTCAAGTTTCTTGGTGATGACTTCGCGCAGCTGATCGGGTGTGTTGCCCGAGGCGCGCAGACGGCCCGCGTAGGGCACAAAGATATAGCCGGCACTGTCGACCTGGACTTCTTCCAGAGCGGTGGCATTGGTGGCTTCACCTGCCAGCAGACCGTCGTCGACGTTTTCCCAGATCGTCAGGCCAAGCACATCGCCCGGACGGATGGTATCGGATGTGAGACGGCCCGCATTCACAAAGCTCTTTGAGAACCCGAGGGCGGGAACGACAGCTGTGGCGCGGGTCACGCGGTCGTTGACGGATACGATAAAGGCATCGCCTTCTTTTTGCACTGATCCTGCGAAAATTTCACGTTTATTGGGGCCGACTTTTGGCAGGCTGCAAGAGGCGGCCAGCGCCAGTACAGCCAGAATCGCAAAGGGCCGTGCCCAGCGAAGGGGTACGTTTTTCACTGCTCGGTCTCCTCGACCTATTATTATTCTGCCTCAGTTTTTTAGCCAGACTAACGCGGTGTCAGGAGAAAATCCAGTCTTGTGAGAGGTTTCGCTCAGCGGACCAGGGATAACTGTTGCCGGGGAGCCGCTGTGCCATGACGCAGGGCATCATAGGGATCATGCGGCGAGAGCATCATGTCGACCACATGGCGCAGCAACTGGCGTCGCCCGGAGCGAGAATAAAACCCGCCCGGAACCTGCGAGGTCTCCAGCAGATAGCGGCGGTAGTCCTTATAGGCGCGATTGTCAGGCCGCGCCGGGGCGGCAAAGAACTGGGCCAGGGTCTGGTCAGAGGTGAATTCTTCTTTGTCATAAACTGCGGTGCCAAAGACTTTGAGCGGAATGCCCCGCCACAAAACCTGCTGGCCAGCAGTGGAGTTCACGGTGACGGCGGTCCGGGCTTCGTTCAGTAGCTGTGCAAGCTTGCCGCCCCGCACATAGTGGACGCGGTTCTGGATGTCATGGGCCTGCGCCAAGCGGCGCAGCTCGCGACGGATGGGGCTGCGGCCATCTTCCAGCGGATGCGCCTTGATCACCAGATGATGGTGACGTGGTGCGCCTGCGGCAAATCCGGAAATCACTTCGGCCAGAAAATCACTCATGCTGTCAAACGGTGAATGCATCTGGAACGAACTGTCGTGTTCCAGTTGCAAAAGCGCCAGATGATAGGGAAAGCCACCGTTGCGAATGCGGCGGGTGGCACGACGCCGTTCAAGAGCCTGCAGCGGCATCAGAAGCAACCGCTTGAGGTAGAGCTGAAATTCGCGTGTGACGGGCAGGGCCCGATGCGGCTGAAAGTTGCGATAGCTGCGGTTCCAGAACATCACGAACCAATGATACAGCGCGCCGTAAAACACATGTTGGCGCATATCGCCCCAATGGGACGGCGGCAGGGGCGCCTCCAGATCAGAGTTTTCCAGGGCTGACTGCATCTCGCTGACGGCGGTTTGCATCAGGCGTGAGTTTCCGTTCGAGCCATCGCGCTCATAGGTGACCCAATAGGGCCGTAGGTAGCCCTCTTCAAAAACATGCACCTGAAGGCCGAGGGCCTTGGCGGCGGCAATGGCCTGGGCATGGATCGGGCGAGTGTCGCCATAGAGCACAATATCGGTGATCTGCTTGTCGCGACAGGTTTGCTCAAAAAAGGCGAGCCAGTCTGAAATTTGCCCGCGAAAGCCCAGATAGTTGCGTTTGTTGCGCCAAAAGGCCTGATCGCCTGCGTTAAAACCGATGCGCCAAACAGCGCTGCCTGCGGTGCGCAGCATCTCTCCAAGGGCATTGAAAAACGGACCATGAGGTCCCTGCAGGAACAGGAAAGCGCGTTGATCTGGAGTAGGGTGTTGCATGTTGATACAGGACAATTTGGGTCGGGATCTTTAAAATATAACGCCGGACTGGGGCGAAACTATGACTGGAGCGGCCACTCACGGTGAGGGTGCAATAACGCGGTGGTGCTTTCAGGGCAATTAATATGGGCCGATAAGAGCTGGTCAGGGCAACTGCGTCAGCAGGGGCCGGGTTTTCGGGGTCTTGTGAAGGCTGGCCGCCTCGGCTACCTCTTGGCGGGAAATCTCTGTGCGAGACAGTCCCAACCGTCGCCTCGTTGCGACCGAAGCCTAGGAGAGGCCCCATGTTCACCGGTATTGTCACTGACATTGGAACCATTGCCCAACTGGACCAGCAGGGTGATTTGCGCGCCCGGATTACCACCGGCTATGACACCACGGGTATTGATCTCGGGGCCTCGATTGCCTCGGATGGGGTCTGCCTGACGGTGATCGAACTGGGGGCGGATTTTTACGATGTGCAAATCTCGGCTGAGACGGTTTCCAAGACCAATATTGGCGCCTGGGAGGTCGGCACGCGGGTCAATCTGGAGCGGGCCTTGAAGGTGGGCGATGAGCTGGGAGGCCATATCGTGTCTGGCCATGTGGACGGGGTCGCCGAGGTTGTCGGCATGGTGGATGAGGGCGACAGCACCCGCGTCACTCTGAGGGCGCCCAAAGAGCTGGCGCGCTTCATCGCCTCTAAGGGGTCGGTGGCACTGAACGGTACCTCGTTGACTGTCAACGCGGTCGAGGGCTGTGAGTTTGGCATCAATTTTATTCCCCACACCAAAGAGGTCACCACCTGGGGCGATGTGAAGCTTGGCGATCAGGTGAACCTTGAGATCGACACGCTTGCCCGCTATGTGGCGCGGCTACACGAAGCCGGATAGCTCTGAGACCTAGTCTCGGAAGACTTAAAAGCCTGGCCATCGTGCCGGGCCTTTTGCTGTTTGAGGCTTCCTTTTACGCTGTCGCTCAAGAGAGGGGGGGCTCCCGCCCCGTACGATTAAACCTGTGTGATTGCATCAAAGATACAACCGCCCCGGTTGGGCCGGGGGGGGGGGGGGGGGGGGGGGGGGGGGGGGGGGGGGGGGGGGGGGGG
>JAWUWF010000110.1:0-7786 GCA_034111985.1 Pseudophaeobacter sp. | reverse complement strand
GGCGCCGTGTGAAACGCGGCGCCGGGCCCAACGGGAAGAGTGCTTCGCAAGAGGCACGATGACGGGCGGGAGCCCCCCCTCTCTCATTTTCGCGCCTTACCTGTCCACCTATCCGCCCCGTCTAGCCGCTTCATGCTCCTTACTTAGAGCGTGGTGCGCAGGTGCCAAAGTTCGGGGAACAGTTCCACTTCCAGCATCCGTCTGAGGTAGTTCACCCCACCGGTGCCGCCAGTGCCACGTTTGAAGCCGATGATCCGTTCCACCGTGGTGACATGGTTGAAACGCCAGCGGCGAAAATAGTCCTCAAAATCCACCAGCTTTTCCGCCAGCTCATAGAGCTCCCAATGTGCCTCTGGGGCGCGATACACCGCGCTCCAGGCAGCCTCAACCGCGTCACTGGCCTGATAGGCCTCCGACATGTCCCGGTCGATGACGACGTCTGGCAGGGCAAAACTCTGGTGCAGGGCTCGCAGAGCGACATCATAGAGCGAGGGCTGCGCCAGCTCCGCTTCCAGCAGGGACAGCAAGTCGGGGCGGTGGACATGCGGCTTCAGCATCGCTTTGTTACGGTTGCCCAGCATGAATTCGATCAAGCGGTATTGATGCGACTGAAAGCCAGAGCTTTCCCCAAGGGCGTCGCGAAAAGCGGTGTAATCCGAGGGCGTCATGGTGCGCAGCACATCCCAGGCAGAGTTGAGCTGCTCAAAAATGCGCGCCACCCGCGCCAACATCTTAAAGGCCTGCCGGGTCTCGCCCTTCAGCAACCGGTCCCGCGCCGCCTGCAGCTCGTGAATAGCCAGGCGCATCCACAGCTCAGAGGTCTGGTGCTGGATGATAAACAGCATCTCGTCATGGGTGTCGCTGTAGGGTTTCTGGGCATTCAGCAGAGTCTCAAGCGACAGGTAGTCGCCATAGGACATGCGGCCGTCAAAATCCATCTGGGCGCCGTCCTCGGCGGGATTGAACGGGCAGGTTTGGGAGGGGGTATTTGAGTCACTCATCGGATCGTTCCTTTTCCTAGAAATACTATAGCTCAGGGAAAGAGGCTGATCGGTTTATTTAACCTGCCGCATTGGGCCAGGCGACGCCACTGCGCCACCCAGCCAAAGGGCCGACACAGCGGCAGGGCCTTTGTGCCAGGGCTTTGCATCAGGTGACAGCCGCGCGGATTTTGTATTTGGGCTGGTCCCACAGGCGGTTGTTCATCACATCGGTAATAATTGCTACTGCGCCGTCCACGTCAGCCTCGTCGATATAAAGCGGGGTGAAGCCAAAGCGCATGATATTGGGTGCGCGAAAATCACCAATCACCCCACGGGCAATCAGCGCCTGCATCGCGGCATAGCCATGTTCAAAGGCAAAAGACACCTGACTGCCGCGTGTGGTGCCGTCGCGGGGCGAGGCCAGCGTCAGCTCGGGGCAGCTTGCCTCGATACCGGCAATGAAGCGGTCGCAGAGTGCGATGGAGGTGGCGCGTAGCGCCTGCATGTCAACCTGATCCCAGATATCCATTGAGGCCGCCAGGGCCGCCAGCTGGATCACCGGCGGGGTGCCGACACGCATCCGTTCGATGCCGGTGCCAGGACGATAGTCGAGGTCAAAGGCAAAGGGGGCTTCATGTCCCAGCCAGCCCGACAACGCCGGGCGGGCCGCATCAACATGGCGCGGCGCGACATAGATAAACGCCGGGCCACCGGGGCCGGAGTTGAGGTATTTATACGAGCAGCCAACGGCGAAATCCGCCTTGCAGTCGGCCAGATCCACCGGCAATGCACCGGCAGAATGGGCCAGATCCCAAACCGTTACCACGCCTTTGGCATGGGCCAGCTTGGTCAGGGCCTTCATATCGTGTTTGCGCCCGGTGCGGTAATCCACCTCCGTGAGCATCAAAACGGCCAGATCATCGGTGACATTGTCGGCCACATCCTCGGGGTTCACCACCCGAAGCTCATAGTCTTCGCCCAGCGATTTGAGCAATCCCTGCACGATATAGAGATCCGATGGGAAGTTGCCATTGTCCGACAGCACCACCCGGCGGCTGGGGTTCAGTTCCAGCGCTGAGGCAACTGCCTGATAGACCTTGATCGACAGGGTGTCGCCCATCACCACATGGCCGGCCTCAGCCCCGATCAGGCGGCCAATGCGATCGCCAATGGCGGTGGGCTGCTGCATCCAGCCGGCCTTGTTCCAGCCGGTGATCAGCATCTTGCCCCACTCATCCTCGATCATCGCGGCGACACGATCCTTGGCCGCCTTGGGCAGCGGGCCCAAGGAGTTGCCGTCGAGGTAGATCATGCCCTCGGGCAGCTCAAACATCGCCTTGGTGGCGGCAAAATCGGTCATTTGGACACTCCCGGATAGAATTTAGATACTTCAAGCTTAAAGCTTTTTAATTTTCGTATCCGATCTGCAAGAGCCTGTCCAGAGAGTTCTCCATAAGGGTCGTGTGGCCTGCTGGGGGCGGTGATCCAAAGGCCGGTAAAAAAAGACGGCACCGTAAGGCACCGTCTGTCTATTGGCTTCATCTAAGGTAGGGGATCAGGTCTGGCCGCCAGATATCTCGATGGTCTGGCCATTGATAGACTGCGAGCCGGGGCCGCACAGCCAGAGCGCGGCCGCCGAGACCTCTTCGGGTTCAATCAGGCGCTGGTGGCGGTTGGAGTTGACCATGACCTTCAGCGCTTCTTCTTCGCTGATCCCGGCGCGGCTGGCGATCGAGGTGATGTTGCGGTCAACAATAGGCGTGTCGACATAGCCGGGGCAGATGGCATTAGCGGTAAAGCCGGTGCCCATGTATTCCTCGCTCAGGGCGCGGGTCAGACCGATCATGCCGTGTTTGCTGGCCGAATAGCAGGCGCCGCCCTTCAGGCCCCGCAGCCCGGCAATCGAGGCGACGGTGATGATCCGGCCCCAGTCGGTGCCGCGCATGGATTTTAGCGATTCACGTATGGTGAGGAAGGCGCCGTCGAGATTGGTCGACATCATGTTGCGCCAGAATTCCATGGTGGTCTTATGCAGCGCCTTGCCCTCGGCGACGCCGGCATTGGCGACGCAGATCTGAATGGGGCCACGGGCTTCAACTGCGGCCGCAACCTTGGCGATGATATCGTCCTCGTCGCGCACATCCATCGCCATGGGGAAAAGACCCTCGGTGGCCACCTCTTCCAGAACCTCCTGACGCCGCCCGGTGATGGTCACCTGGGCGCCCTGTTCTGCCAGGGCCTTGGCAATGGCCAGACCGATACCGGTGCCGCCACCGGTGACAAGCGCGTGTTTGCCGCTCAAATCCATATCTCTACTCCTCCAGTTTTCGCCAGAGTATCGGCGCGGCTACAGGGTGCAAGCGCGCCGTTCCGTCACAGCACTGCTTTGACGCGTCATGAGGGATTTACAAACATATTCGCAAGTGTGAATAATTAATACATGCAGACTGCTGAAACCCACAGGGGAGCTATAGAATGAAGATCTTGTCCATTGCCGCGTTAACGGGTTTAAGCCTGTCCGGTCTAAGCATTGCCACCGCTGTGGCTGCCAGTGAAGACATTGCCGATCAATACCCCCAGTCCGAGCTCTACGCGAAACCGGTCGAAGTGATCCCGCATGTGTTTTCAGCGATTGGGGCCACTGCGCCTCCGACCTATGACAATGCGGGTCACAACAACAACCTGTCTTTCATCGTGACCGATGCCGGGGTGGTGGTGATCAATGGCGGGGCCTCAAATGCGCTGGCGGCGGCGCTGCATGCCGAGATCAAGGCGATTACGGACCAGCCAGTTGTGCTGGTGATCAACGAGAATGGGCAGGGTCATGCGGTTTTGGGCAATGGCTATTGGCGCGATCTTGGCGTCGATGTGCTGGCCCATGCGGATGCCATTGCCGAGACGCAAAAGAATGGCGATTTCATTCTGCAGCGCATGCAGAGCTACAACAAGGACCGCGCAGGCGACACCCGGATGGAGCACGCCAATCTGAGCTTTGACGCGCGCTACGACCTCACTCTGGGCGGGGTTGAAATTGAGGTGCTGCATCTGGGTCCGGCCCATGATCCGGGCGATGTACAGGTTTGGATCCCCGAGTGGGATATCATGATTGCCGGCGACATTGCCTTTCACGAACGCATGCTGCCCATCTTTCCCCATACCTGCACCAGCTGCTGGATCGAGACCTGGGTCGAAAAGCTGGAACCGATGGCGCCGACCTATCTGATCCCGGGTCATGGCCACCCGACCAATCTGGCGCAGGTGCGACGCTACACATTGGACTACCTCACCGATTTGCGGGCCAAAATTGGCGCGCATATCGAGGCGGACGGCGATCTGGCCGAGGCTTATTATGTTGATCAGACGCAGTGGCGGCGTCTTGATACCTTTGAAGAGCTGGCTACCAAGAACGCGGGCCGCGTCTTTGAAGAGATGGAGTGGGAATAACACCTGACCATCGGGGCAAAAGGGGGCAAAAGGGGGCACAAGCGGGCTCTTATTGTCGCACAAGGGCAGGTTGATATTGCCACTGGGGACGCCATCGTGTTTTGGCTGCAAAAAAGAGGCATCCTGTTCTTTTCTTTTGTCAGGCACTGGCGAAGCTCTGGACCTTGAGCCCGGATAGGGGAAGGGTGCCGCGGACCGGCCGGAAATCTGCGATTTTTGGCTCTGATGAAAGTATCTTTGGATGAAATGGATCGACATTCCTCCGGTCTGGCTGATTGCCTGTCTGGTTCTGGCCTGGTGTCAGGTGACCTATCTGCCGATGGGGCTGGGATTTGGTGAAGTCTGGGCTGACCTTCTGGGGGGGCTTTTGCTTGGCGGCGGGCTGGTGCTGATCGGTCTGGCCGTCAGCGAGATGCGACGGCAGAAAACCACTATTGTGCCGCATGAGACGCCCAGCCATCTGGTGCAGTCGGGTATTTTCAAGCGCAGCCGCAATCCGATCTATCTGGGAGATGTGATGATCCTGGCCGGTTTGATCCTCTATTTTGACGCGGTGCTGGCGCTGCCATTGATCCCGGTGCTCACCTGGATCCTGGAAAAACGGTTCATCATTGGCGAAGAAGACAGGATGCGGCGCAGTTTTCGGGCAGATTGGGCCCGCTATGAGCAAAAGACACGCCGGTGGGTGTGAGACGGGTGATGCTTTGGTATTGCCTGCGCAGAGGGCCGGTTGCAGAATCCACGTCAGTTTTGTTGACTGGTGCAGAAATGCGGCAATGCGGCAGCTCTATGCGGCGACGCAGCGAAATCATTGCGCAAATATATTGCGCGAGATAGTCATAATGTTTGCGATCCGTACCCGGCCGATGCCGGGGCGGGCAGGACGAGGGGGACCGACAAGGTGAAAATTGGAACACCCAAAGAGGTGATCAACGGCGAGGCGCGTGTCGCTATGACGCCCGATTCTGCGCGTCAGCTGCAGAAACTGGGCTACGACTGCGCCATCGAAAGCGGTGCGGGCCTTTTGGCCGGCTTTAACGATGCGACCTATGAAGAGGCCGGAGTAGAGGTGGTCAAGACCGCCGCCGCTCTGTGGAAGGCCTCGGATATTATCGCCAAGGTGCGTCAGCCCAATGAGGCTGAGCTGAAGCGGCTGAATTCAAAAAAGACGCTGATCTCCTTTTTCAACCCTGGCGGCAACGCCGAAGGGTTAGAGCTGGCCAAATCCAAAGGCGCCAGCGTTGTTGCCATGGAAATGGTGCCACGGATCAGTCGTGCCCAGAAGATGGACGCGCTGTCCTCGATGGCCAATATTGCAGGTTACCGTGCGGTCATTGAAGCGGGCAACAACTTTGGTCGCTTCTTCACCGGTCAGATCACGGCGGCGGGCAAGGTTCCCCCGGCCAAGGGTCTGGTGGTGGGCGCCGGTGTTGCTGGTCTGGCCGCAATTGGCACCTCTACCTCGCTTGGCGCGATCACCCTGGCCTTTGACGTGCGTCCAGAAGTGGCCGAACAGGTTGAGAGCATGGGCGCCGAGTTTGTCTATCTCGACTTTGAAGAAGAGCAGGCCGATGGTGCCGCCTCTGGTGGTTATGCCTCGGTCTCCAGCCCCGAGTTCCGCGCAGCGCAGCTGGCCAAGTTCCTGGAACTGGCCCCCGAAGTTGACATCGTGATCACCACCGCGCTGATCCCCAACCGCGAAGCACCCGAGCTCTGGACTGCTGACATGGTTGCGGCGATGAAGCCCG
This sequence comes from Pseudophaeobacter sp., assembly GCA_034111985.1. Lineage (GTDB taxonomy): Bacteria > Pseudomonadota > Alphaproteobacteria > Rhodobacterales > Rhodobacteraceae > Pseudophaeobacter. The sequence continues at coordinate 1,611 of JAWUWF010000110.1, read as the reverse complement.
GTTCGGTCATTGTGGATCTCGCGGCGGAAAAGGGCGGCAACTGCAAGCTCACCGTGATGGACGAGAAAATCGTCACCGAGAATGGCGTGACCATCATCGGCTATACCGACTTCCCCAGCCGGATGGCGGCGCAAAGCTCGATGCTTTATGCCACCAACATCCGCCACATGATGACTGATCTGACGCCCGAAAAGGACGGTCAGGTCAATCACAACATGGAAGACGACGTCATTCGTGGCGCCACCGTCACCCATGGCGGCGAGATAACCTTCCCACCGCCGCCGCCAAAAATTCAGGCGATTGCCGCCAAGCCAAAAGAAGTGGTGCCAGAGCTGACGCCTGAAGAAAAGCGCGCCGCAGAAGTGGCCGCCTTTAAGGCGCAGACCAAGAACCAGGTCACCCTGCTTGTGATTGGTGGCGCATTGCTTCTGGGCGTGGGTCTGGTAGCACCTGCCAGCTTTATGCAGCACTTTATCGTCTTTGTGCTGTCGGTCTTTATTGGCTTCCAGGTGATCTGGGGCGTGGCGCATAGTCTGCACACACCCTTGATGGCAGTGACCAATGCGATCTCGTCGATCATTATTCTGGGCGCGCTGATGCAAATCGGATCCGGCTCATATCTGGTGATCCTGCTGGCGGCGCTTTCGGTCTTTATGGCCGGGATCAACATCTTTGGTGGCTTCCTCGTCACCCGGCGCATGCTTGCCATGTTCCAGAAATCTTAAGGAGGACACAGAGATGGAATATGGTTTCACAACTGCCGCCTACGTTGTTTCGGCGGTCCTCTTCATCCTCAGCCTTGGGGGGCTTTCGGGACAGGAAAGCGCGAAACGCGCGGTTTGGTATGGCATTGCCGGCATGGCGTTGGCGGTTTTTGCCACCCTTGTAGGTCCCGGTTCAGGCCTTTGGCTGCTGTCAATCCTGCTGATCGCAGGTGGCGGTGCCATCGGTTACCAGTTGGCAACAAAAGTCCAGATGACCCAGATGCCAGAGCTGGTCGCCGCAATGCACTCGCTGGTTGGTCTGGCGGCGGTCTTTGTTGGCCTCATCGCCCATATCGAACTGGGCCGAGTGATGGCCATGGACGCCGAGCAAAAACAGGCGCTTGAAGGCTTTGCCAAGCTTTTGGCCAAGAAAGATGGCGTTGAGGTCTCGATCCTGCGGGTTGAACTGTTCCTCGGTATCTTTATCGGTGCGGTGACCTTTACCGGCTCGGTTGTGGCCTATGGCAAACTGGCAGGCAAACTGACCTCCTCGGCGACCAAACTGCCGGGCGGCCATTTGCTGAACGCCGGTGCTGCTGGCCTGTCGCTGATCACGCTGATCTGGTATTTCAACACCGGTGGTGCCCTGCCGCTGTTCCTGATGACTCTGGCGGCGCTGTTCATCGGCTATCACCTGATCATGGGCATTGGCGGCGCCGATATGCCGGTGGTTGTCTCGATGCTCAACAGCTACTCGGGCTGGGCGGCGGCGGCCATCGGCTTCTCCCTCGGCAACGACCTGCTGATTGTTGTCGGCGCGCTTGTCGGGTCCTCCGGTGCGATCTTGTCCTACATCATGTGTAAGGCGATGAACCGATCCTTCATCAGCGTTATCCTGGGCGGTTTT